>NZ_JBSICH010000022.1:0-114087 GCF_053613315.1 Streptomyces sp. JK94
TCGGGGGGGGGGTGTAGGGGGGCCCGAAAAGCCCCCTCGACACCCGCTCAATCGTCGTCGGCCCTGCTCGGACCGCGACCGCGGAGCCCGGTCGCGGACGCCTGCGCCACGGCCCAGGCGATGCCGTCGAGGATCGCGCACGAACGCGATTCCTCCCGAACATGCGTTGTGTACACGCAGGTGCGTACACTGACTCCATGACTGAGAACACCGTGACCGTACGGGAAGCCCGCGCGCACCTCGCCGACCACATCAACCGGGCCGAGGAAGGTGTCCCGACCGTCATCACGCGCAACGGCGCCCCCGTGGCGGCCGTGGTTCCGATCTCGGACTTCGAAGCCCTGGAGGAAGCGGCCGACGTGATGCTGGCGCGCGAGGCCGAAGCGGTGCTGGCCGAGGGCGGCACCACCGTGACCATGGCGGAACTGCTGGCGGACCTGTTCACCGAACAGAACGGCGACGCGGCGTGAAGTACGCCTTCCGGTTCACCACTGCGGCGCAGCGGCAGCTCCGGGCCGTCAGCCGACCCGACGCCATGCGCATCCTGACCGCGCTGACCGCACTCGGTGACGACCCGTACCGCCAGGACGCCGACGTCAAGAAGCTCACCGGCCCGTCCGGGCTCTACCGGCTCCGGGTCGGAAGCTACCGGATCGCCTATCAGATCAACGATGGCGAACTCGTCGTCCTGGTCGTCAAGGTGGGCGACCGGCGGGACGTCTACCGCAACCTGTGACGCCCCGCCCGACACCCGTGTCGCCGGGCACCGCCCCTCAATGCGCCTCGCTTGCCGCGTAGTGGGCGATGCCGTCGAGGATGTCGTGCTCGCTCACCACGACCTCCTCCGCGCCCGTCCGCTCCATGATCGAGAGCAGCACGAGCGCGCCGGCGCCGATCACGTCGACGCGGCCCGGGTGCATGGACGGGACCGCCGAACGCTCGGCGTGGGTGGAGCGCAGCAGCCACCCGGTGATCTCCCGGACCCGGTCGCGGGAGACGCGGGAGTGGTGGATGGCGGCCGAGTCGTACGCGGGCAGCTCCTGGGCGATCGCGGAGACGGTCGTCACCGACCCGGCCAGCCCGACCAGCGTGCGCGCCTCGCGCAGCGGCACCGTCTCCTCGGCGAGGTCCAGGGCCGCCTCGATGTCGGCCCGCATCGCCGCGATCTGCGCCTTGGTGGGCGGGTCGGTGACGGCGCCGTCGCGCACCAGGTGCCGCTCGGTCATCCGGACGCAGCCGACGTCCACGGAGCGGGCGGCGCGCACGTGGTCGTCGCCGACGACGAACTCGGTGGAGCCGCCGCCGATGTCGACGACCAGGTAGGGCTTGCCGAGGTGGTCGCGGCCGGCGAGTTCCCTGGTGGCGCCCGTGAAGGAGAACTCGGCCTCCAGGTCCCCCGAGATGACCTCCGGCTCCACGCCGAGGATGTCCAGCACCCCGCGCACGAAGTCGTCCCGGTTCTCCGCGTCCCGGGAGGCGGAGGTCGCCACGAAGCGCAGCCGTTCGGCGCCGTACTCCTTGACGACCTCGGCGTACTCGCGGCAGGCGGCGAAGGTCCGCTCCAGCGCGTCGGGCGCCAGGCGTCCGGTGCGGTCGACACCCTGGCCGAGCCGCACGATGGTCATGCGGCGGTCCAGGTCGGTCAGCTCACCGGTGGCCGGGTCCGCGTCGGCCACCAGCAGCCGGATGGAGTTCGTACCGCAGTCGACGGCGGCGACACGGGTCATCGGCCGTCCTCCCCGCACCTCTCGCCGGGCGTCACGCACGGTCCCTTGCGCCACCACTCGGGCAGCATCGCGAGCGCCTCGTCGCCCAGCGGGTTGACGCCGGGGCCGGCCGCCAGCGAGTGGCCTACCAGCACGTGCAGGCACTTGACCCGGTCGGGCATGCCGCCCGCGCTCGGGAAGCCGGTCAGCTCCTCGATCTCGTCGCGGCGCCGGATGTAGTCCTCGTGCGCCGCGCGGTAGGAGGCGGCCAGCTCCGGGTCGGTGGCCAGCCGCTCGGTCATCTCCTTCATCACGCCGTTCGCCTCCAGCGTGCCGATCGCGGAGGCCGCCCTCGGGCACGTCAGGTAGTACAGCGTGGGGAACGGGGTGCCGTCGGGCAGCCGCGGTGCCGTCTCCACGACGTCCGGCTGCCCGCAGGGGCAGCGGTGCGCGATGGCGCGCAGGCCGCGCGGGGGACGCCCGAGCTGCTGCTTGAAGGCCTCGACGTCCGCGTCGGTGGGCTCGGTGCGCGGGGTGGTCGGCGGGGGAGTCTGCATGACTGTCTTCTGCTGGTCTTCCTGTTGAGTCACTGCCGGCGCGGTCGGTTCACGGCCGGTGGGCGGCGGCGTCGGCCTTGTCGACCCCGTCCCAGACGTTCCGGTACCAGGGGCGGTCGGCCCCGCCGGCCTCGGCGCGGGCCTGCTTGGCGGCGTCCGGGTCGACGACGACGAACCCCGTCTCCCCCGGCATCACGTAGTGCAGCCGCAGCCGGACCTGCTGCTCGGCGTAGGCGTCGTCCTGCCAGCGCGCCTTGAGGTCGCGCAACTCCTCGACCCGGTCGCGGGTCTCCCGCTGCTCCCGCTGGAGACCGGCGATCTCGGCGCGCTGGGCGACGTACTGCCGTATCGGGTACGCGAGGGCCACGACGAGCGAACACAGCACCATCGCGAGCAGCGCGGCCCGGCCGGTCAGCCGGGAGCGACGGGCCTGGCGCTTGGTCTGCGAGCGGTAGACCCGGGCCGCGGTCTGCTCCCCGATGATCCGGATCCTGGTCGCGGTGGAGAAACGGTCCCGGTCCTTCACCGCCATGTCCCCGCCTCCCGTCCACCTTCATACGTCGTCATGCGCCGTCCTACGCGCGTACGTCCCCGCACACGGTACGGGACCGAGTACGGGGACGTACGTACGACGCCTCCTCTTGCGGGGCCGGGTCGGCCCTCGCCGCGCCTACTGGTTCGCGGAGCGGAACCGGGGGAACGCGCTGCGGCCGGCGTACACGGCGGCGTCGTCGAGGATCTCCTCGATGCGCAGCAGCTGGTTGTACTTGGCGACCCGCTCGGAGCGGGCCGGGGCGCCGGTCTTGATCTGGCCGCAGTTGGTGGCGACGGCCAGGTCGGCGATGGTGACGTCCTCGGTCTCGCCGGAGCGGTGGGACATCATGCACTTGAAGCCGTTGCGCTGGGCCAGCTCCACGGCGTCCAGGGTCTCGGTCAGCGAACCGATCTGGTTGACCTTGACCAGCAGGGCGTTGGCCGCGCCCTCCTCGATGCCGCGGGCCAGACGCTCCGGGTTGGTGACGAACAGGTCGTCACCGACGAGCTGGACCTTGTCACCGAGCCGGTCGGTGATGGTCTTCCAGCCCTCCCAGTCGTCCTCGAACAGCGGGTCCTCGATGGAGACCAGCGGGTACGCCTCGACCAGCTCGGCGTAGTAGTCGGTCATCTCGGCGGCCGTGCGCTCCTTGCCCTCGAAGGCGTAGGAGCCGTCCTTGTAGAACTCGGACGCGGCGACGTCGAGCGCCAGGGCGATCTGCTCGCCGGGGGTGTAGCCGGCCTCCTTGATCGCCTCGAGGATGAGGTCGAGGGCCTCGCGGTTGGAGCCGAGGTTCGGGGCGAAGCCGCCCTCGTCGCCGAGGCCGGTGGCCAGGCCCTTGTTCTTCAGGACCTTCTTGAGGGTGTGGTAGATCTCGGCGCCCCAGCGCAGGGCCTCGGAGAAGGACTCCGCGCCGATCGGGGCGATCATGAACTCCTGGATGTCCACGTTGGAGTCGGCGTGCGAGCCGCCGTTCAGGATGTTCATCATCGGCACCGGCAGCAGGTGCGCGTTCGGGCCGCCCAGGTAGCGGAAGAGCGGCAGGTCGCTGGCCTCGGACGCGGCGTGCGCGACGGCGAGCGAGACGCCGAGGATGGCGTTGGCGCCGAGCGAGCCCTTGTTGTCGGTGGCGTCCAGGTCGAACATGGCCTGGTCGATCAGGCGCTGCTCGGTGGCGTCGTAGCCGACCAGCTCCGGGCCGATCTGCTCGATGACGGCCAGGACGGCCTTCTCGACGCCCTTGCCCAGGTAACGGCCCGGGTCGCCGTCACGGAGTTCGATGGCCTCGAACGCACCGGTGGAGGCACCGGACGGAACGGCGGCACGACCCGTGCTGCCGTCGTCGAGGCCGACCTCGACCTCGACCGTGGGGTTGCCTCGGGAGTCCAGGATTTCCCGGGCTACGACGACGTCGATGGACGGCACGAGCATCTCCTTCTTCCATGTGACGCTTCGGTGTGACGCGCGGGCCCACGGGACCGCGGCGGCTCTGCGGGACCGAGCCTAACCGGCTCCGGACGATCGGCCAGCCGATCGCCCACCCGATGGACAGAACCGAGAGTAAATTGTTTCCGAACGGAACAAAGACGTTTCCGGAAACACGTGCGGATCCGGGGCGGAACCCCGGGACGGGGTGGGGACGTGAAAATCCCGTCCCGGTGCGTACGGGGGAATACGCACCGGGACGGGAGCAAGGGGGGCCGCTGCCTACTTCAGGTGCAGCTGCTGGCCCGGGTAGATGAGGTCGGCCTCGTCGACGATGTCGTCGTTCAGCTCGAACAGCTCGGCCCAGCCGCCCTTGACGTCGTGCTCCGCGGCGATCGAGCTGAGGGTGTCGCCCTTGACGACCTTGTACTCGCCGTCGCCCTTCTCGACCTTCTTGCCGGTCGGGGTGGTGACGGTCTTCTTCTCGGCCGGCTTCTCGGCGGCCGGGCGCTCGTCGGAACGCGAGGCCTTCTGCTCGGTGGAGCGGTCGGCGGTGGAGCCGCTGCTCTGGCTCTGCGAGCTGCCGGAGCTGCCGGAGGACTGCGCGGAGCCGCCGCCCTGACTCCCGGTGGAGCCGCCGCCGGTGTACGCGGCGCTCGACAGGCCGGTGCCGCAGACCGGCCAGGCACCCTTGCCCTGGCCCGCGAGCACCTTCTCGGCGATCTCGATCTGCTGCGCCTTGCTGGCCTGGTCGGCGGTCGAGGCGTACTGCGTGCCGCCGTAGCCGGCCCAGGTGGAGGCGGAGAACTGCAGGCCGCCGTAGTAACCGTTGCCGGTGTTGATGGACCAGTTGCCGCCGGACTCGCACTGGGCGACGGCGTCCCACTCGGACGCGGTGGCGGCGGAGGCGTTGCCGGCCGCCATCAGCGGGGCGGCGACGGCGGCACCGGTGACACCGGCGACGGCGATGACACGGGTGGCCTTGGACGGGCGGCGGTGCTTGCCCTTGCCGGAAAACAGCATGGTTGATCCCCTCACCGACGCCTGCGAGGTGAGCTGTCGGGTTCGGGCCGGTTGAGTTGCCCGGCCGGGTTCCTCGCGGAACTCGGCTCCACCCCTAGCCGCTCCGGCTCAACTGCCCGGTGCGGCACTTACCTTGGGTCCCCCGCTCCTGCCTGCGGCGCTTGCGCGACGACTGTTCCCGGACGGCCGCTGGCAGGATTCGGCGTTGCGGCAGCCGGGGCCCGCGATGGCGAGCGATCACGACCGTAGACACGCGCGCCGCGGATTTTCAAAGACGATCACGACTTCTGAGACCTATATCTCACGTGATCCAAAACGGACATACGGCTCGAACCGTGACGCGAACTCCCCCTACTTTTCACCCGATTCGCCCCCGACCGTGAGCGTCTGACCGGGCAGGATGTGGTCCGGGTCGGCGCCGACGACCTCCTCGTTGCCGGTGTAGAGCGAGCGCCATCCGCCGTCGACCCCAAGGGAGTCGGCGATGCCCCAGAGACTGTCGCCGGACCGCACGGTGTAGGACCCGTCCACGACCTCTCGCGCCTCTCCCTCACCGCGCGAGGCGTGCCGCCCCGACGGGTCGGACGCACGCTCGTCCACCGGGTTCTCGTCGGCATTGCCGCCGCGGTGCTTGCCCGCGCCGGACTCATCGGTCTCGGCGAGGGGTGAAGAAGCGTCACTCTGCCCGACCTTGTCCACTTCATCACCCTTGGTGGTGGGTGCGGAAGAGCTGCCGGAATCCTGTGGACCGAGACCCGCCGCGGAGTCGGACGAACCGGACCCGGCCGACTCGCTCCGGTCGGCCGACGAGGCGCCGGAGGTGGACGAGGGCGAGGCGGACGGCGACAGTCCGGGCCGCGGCTCCGATGTCCCGGACGAGCCGTCCGACTCCGGGGAACCGGTCAAACCGGACGGATCAGACGGATCGGCCGACGCGGGCGCGGTGGGGGCCGAGGAGGCGTCCGCGCCCTCCGACGAGCCGTCACCCGTCGCACCCGTGCCGCCGTCCGCGGCCCCCGGGGCGTTCCCGATGCCCGCGAGCGGCGCGCAGGTCGGCCAGGCGGCGACGCCCTGGTCCGCGCGCAGCTTCTCGGCGACTCTTATCTGCTGGGAGCGACTGGCCTGGTCGGCGCTCGGCGCGTATTCCAGGCCGCCGTACCGCTCCCAGTCGTCCTGCGACAGCTGCAGGCCGCCGTAGTACCCGTTGCCGCTGTTCTGGCTCCACGCGCCGCCGGTCTCGCACTCGGCGACCCGGTCCCAGTTCGTCCCGTCGACCGCGTGCGCGCCGGTGGCGCCGAGGAGCGGGATCGCGATGGCGGAGCCCGTCACTCCAGCGGCGACGACCAGGGCGGGAGCCTGGCGGGGGCGGCGGTGACGACCGTTCCCGGAGAGCATGCGACGACCTTTCACGAGACAGCGGGGACCGCGCGGCGGTGAGGCTCAGGGCCACGCTGATCCGTGAACGTATAGGCAGATGATCGCTTGTCACAAGTTCATGCCGCGCAGATCACGTGAAGATCACAAAGGTGAGGGCGTGTCATGTTTGCGGAGGTGACGTACCGTTCCGTTCCTCCGGTGCGACCGGGGTGAACGACACGGGCAGGGTGCGCAGGCCCCGCATGATGAGCCCTCCGCGCCAGCGCAGTTCCGCCGGATCCGCGGCGAGGCTCAGGTCCGGGAGGCGGGTGAGGAGGGTGGCGAGCGCGGTCTGCCCCTCCAGCCGGGCGAGCGGGGCGCCCAGGCAGTAGTGGATGCCGTGGCCGTACCCGAGGTGCTGGCTGTCCCGGCGGGAGAGGTCGAGCGTGTTCGGGTCCGCGAACCGCTCCGGGTCCCGGTCGGCGGCGGCGAGGACGACGAGAACGGGGTCGCCCGCCGCGACGTCCTGCCCGCCGAGGGACAGCGGCCGGGTGGCGAAACGCCAGGTGGCCATCTCCACCGGACCGTCGTAGCGCAGGAGTTCCTCCACGCCGGTCTCCAGCAGGGCGTGCTCCCCGGCGGCGAGGGACGTCTGCAGGCGGCCCCGCTGCTCGGGGTGGGTGAGCAGGGCGTACATGCCGTTGCCGATGAGGTTCACGGTGGTCTCGAACCCTGCGAAGAGCAGGATGAAGGCCATGGCGGCGGCCTCGTTCTCGGTGAGGTGCTCGCCGTGGTCGGAGGCGCGGATGAGGCCGGAGATGAGGTCCTCACCGGGGCCGGCCTCGGGCGGCAGCGCCGCGCGCTTGCGGTGGATGAGGTCGGCGAGGTAGCTCCGCATCTTCTTCACCGACCGCGCGACCCCGCCCCGCGGTCCCCCACCGTGACGGATCATCATGCCCGCCCAGTCCCGGAAGTCGTCCTGGTCCTCCCGGGGTACGCCGAGCAGGTCGCAGATGGCGTGGATGGGGAGGGGAAAGGCGAAGTCGTGGATGAGGTCGGCGCTGCCGGTGCCGGCGAACCGGTCGACGAGTCCGTCGGCCAGCTCCTGCACGCGGGGCGCGAACTCGGCCACGCGGCGCGGGGTGAAGGCCCTGCTGACCAGCCGGCGCAGCCGGGTGTGGTCGGGCGGGTCGATGTTCAGCAGGTGGGTCATCAGCTCGGCCTTCCGCTCCCCCGGAATGCCGGTCTTGCCCTTGGCGTGCGCGGACTCGTCGTGGTGGGCCGGGTTCTTGGACAGCCGAGGGTCGGCGAGCGCCTGCTTGGCGTCGGCGTACCGGGTCACCAGCCAGGCCTCCACGCCGCTGGGCAGCCGCGTCCGGTGCACGGGCGCGTGCTCGCGCAGCCAGGCGTACGCGGGGTAGGGGTCGCTCGCGAACTCCCAGGTGAAAAGCTCGGGGGTGGGACAGTCGGGCGTGGAGTGGTCGGTCACCCCTCGACCGTATCCGGGGCGGCGGGGGCGGCCGGGGTGCAGGTGCCTCTTCTCCGGGGCTCGGGCGCCGGGGGGCCGTTTCCCGGGGCTCCGTTTCCCGGGGCTCCGTTTCCCGGGGCTCCTCCGGTGTTCCCTCCCCGGTGCTCCTTTCCTCCGCCGGTACCGGACGGCATCGGCCTCAGCCCTCGGCGCCCTCCGCCTCCCTGATCGCGTCCCGGTACGCCCGGGCCGCCGCTCTCAGGGCCGCTTCCGGGTCCGTGCCCTCGGCCTCGGCGCGGGCCGCCAGGGACAGCAGTTCGTAGCCGATGCCCTCGCCGGAGGGCAGGGGGACCGGGAGGCCTGCCGTGCGCACCCGGGAGGCGAGCTTCGCGGCGAAGGCGAGGCCGGGCTGGCCGAGCGGGACGCCCTCGGTGACCGAGGTGCGCTGCTTCTCGGCCGCCTTGGTGCGCAGCCAGTGCTCCCTGACCTCCTCCGGGGTGGAGGCCGTCTCGTCGCCGAACACGTGCGGGTGGCGGTGGATCAGCTTGGCGACGATGGTGCCGGCCACGTCGTCGACGGAGAACGGCGCGTCGGGGTCCTCCTCCGCGATGCGGGCGTGGAAGACGACCTGGAGGAGTACGTCGCCCAGTTCCTCGCGCAGTTCGTCGCGGTCGCCGTCCTCGATCGCCTCGACGAGTTCGTACGCCTCCTCGATGGCGTACTTGGCCAGGCCCCGGTGGGTGCGCCGGGACGACCACGGGCACTCCACGCGGATGCGGTCCATGACCTGTACGAGGTCGAGCAGGCGGGCGCCCGGGAGGTCGTAGGAGGCGGGGAGCAGTTCCAGGTCCGGCATGGAGACGCGGCCGGAGCCGGCGAGGCGGGCCAGCCCGTCGGTCAGCGCGGGATCGCCCTCACCGGTCGCCACGACCACCACCGTGTGGCCGCCGGCGCAGGTCGCGACCAGTTCCTCGGCGGTCGGGGCCGCCTCGTCGACCGGTATGCCCGCCTCGCGCAGATACGGGAGCTGGGGGTGCGTGCCGTCGGCGCACAGCACACGGTCGGCGGTGCGCAGGGCCTGCCAGGCGGGCCAGGACAGCAGGCCGGGGGCGACCCGGTGGCTGGTGGTGAGCAGGACGATGCGGCCGGGGTCGGGGGCGGTGCCGGGGGTGGCGTCGGCGCTGGTTGCGTTCACGATCAGAACGTAACGCACGCGGCGGACAACCCCCGGAGTTGCCCACAGGGGGGCCGGCCGGAGCGCAGCCGTCCACAGGCGCGGCGCACTGGCGGGGCGTTGTCCACAAGGGCCCGGACCACCGGTGGGACGTTGTCCACAGGGGCCCGGCTCACTGACAGCCCTCTGTCCGCGAGGGATGACGGGAGGCGGGGCACTGTCGGCAGAGGACCGAGGAGGGCGGGACGCTGCCCGCCGGGGGCCGGCCGGAGGCGGCGGCCCCCTGCGGGGCCTTTACGCCGTCTGCGGGGCCGGCGGTGCCGTGATCTCCCGCAGCCACGGCGTTTTCGTGTCGACGCGGCTGCTCTTCTGGACGTCCCAGTCGCCGTAGCGCGGATTGAGGTCGACGTCGAGCTTCGCCGAGGCCTTGGACAGGGCCTGCCAGAACTCGGGCCGGCTGGTGTCGGTGCCGAGGCTCTCGGCGAGCTTCTGGGCCTCCAGCTGGAGACGGAGGTTCTCGTCGAGGCGCTCGGGGGCGACGCCGTACTGCTGCAGCCAGACCGTCTCCAGCTCCTTGGCGCCGCCGGCCTGCTCCTCCAGTCCGCCGCGCATCTCCTGCACCTCCCTGCGGGTGACGGTCACGTCCGCGTCCTCGGCGGCGCGGTGCAGGACCCGGTCCAGGACCATGCTGTGCAGGGTGTCGCGGGCCAGGGTGCCGGTGCGGGCGACGACCTGCTGGTACTGGGCGTCGTCCGGGACGGCGGCCCGCTGCGCCTCGCGTACCTCGTCGACGCGGTTCTCCAGCTGGGCGACGGTGATCCGCTGGTCGCCGACGACGGCCGCCGCTCCCGGATGCGCGTCGTTGCCGCAGGCGGTGAGCAGAGGCGCCGCGGCGGCGATCGCGGCGGTGAACAGGAGCGCGGTGCGACGGCGGCGGTGCAAGGAAACCTCCCGTTGGAGATTGTGCGACGGTGCACAAAGTCTTGCGATGATCGATGGTAGGCAGTGGCCCGGCTCTGGCCAACCCATTCGACCAACGATTCACCAGGACTTCGGGCACCGCCGCGCGGTCCTCCGGGGGTCGCGGTCGTCAGCCGCGTACCTGGCCGAGCCACTGGAGGGTGCGCCGGACCTCGGTCGCCACCGGGTGGCCGGGGCCGTGCAGACGCTCCACGTCGTGCAGCAGCCGGGCCAGCGTCTCGTGGGCGGCGGCGCGGTCGCCGAGGGCGAGGAGCAGGTGCCCGATGCGGCGGCGGACGTCGTGGGCGAGGTCGGGGTCGCCGGCGACGTACTGGTTCTCGTAGTACGGCAGCAGCGCGCGGTACTCGGCGAGGGCGGCGGCCGGTTCGCCGAGCTGCTCCAGGCAGTGGGCGGCGTCGCAGCGGTGGCGCAGGGCCTGCGGGTCGGCCCGGCCGGCCTCGGCGGCGCGTTCGTCGGCGAGGCGGCGCAGTTCGGGCAGGGCGCGCCGGTACTGGCCGTCGTCCATGAGCGTGGCCGCGTACTGCCTGCGCAGGGTGCGCACGACCGGGGAGCGCTCGCCGTGCTGTTCGGCGGCGACGGGCAGGATCGCGCCGAGGACGTCGACGGCCTGCGTGATGCGGCCCTCGCCGAGCAGGCGCTTGACGTCGTCGACGGCACGGGCGACGTCCGGCTTCCCGGCCTCGGCCGCGGGCGGCACGGCGGCCGGCTGGGGGGCGGGGGTGCGGGCGCGGTCGGGCCAGGGGGCGTGCGGGCGTACGAAGGGGCGGGTGGGGTCGAGGGGCCCGCCGGTGGGCACACCGCGCGCGGGCAACAGCAGTGCCAGGTGCTCGTAGACCTCCTGGGCGGAGGCGGGGCGGTGCTGCGGGTCCTTGGCGAGCAGACGCAGGACCAGCGCTTCGAGCGCCTCGGGGACCTCGGGGCGGATGCGGCGTACGGGCACGGGCGGCTCGTACAGGTGCCGGTGGAGCACGCCGAGGGCGGTGGAGCCGGCGAACGGGACGTCTCCGCTGAGCAGTTCGTGCAGGACCACGCCGAGTGCGTACAGGTCGGTGTAGGGGCCGACCGCGCCGCCCATGGCCTGCTCGGGTGCCATGTAGGCGGGCGAGCCTATGGGGGTGCCGGTGTGCGTGAGGCGGGTGGTGTCGGCGTCCATGACGGAGGCGACGCCGAGGTCGAGGACGGTGACGGTGCCGTCCTGCTTCACCATCACGTTGCGCGGCTTGAGGTCGCGGTGGACGATCGGCACGGCGTGCACGGCGCTCAGGACGGCGCACAGTTGCGCGGCCACGGCGACCGCCCACTGCCAGGGGTAGGGGTCGTGCTCGGTGAGATGGTCGGCGAGGTCGGCACCGTCGATGTACTGGATGACGAGGAACAGTTCCTCGCCCTCGCTGCCCGCGTCGTGCACCGTGACGAGACCGGGGTGGTCGACCTGGGCGGTCACCCGGCACTCGCGCACGAACCGGCGGCGCAGTTCGTCCGCCTCCTGGCCCGCCACCTTGTCGGGGCGCAGCAGCTTCACCGCCACGCGCCGGTCGAGCCGCTGGTCGTAGGCCGTCCAGACCTGTCCCATGCCGCCCTGGCCGATGAGTGTGGACAGCTCGTACCGGCCGGCGACGACGCGTCCTGCCGCCACGCTCACCTGCCGCCCCCGTGTCCGCCGTTGCCGCTGCCGTTGCCTTCGTGCTTGCGGAGGTAGTCGCTCAGCTCGTCCAGCTCGGCACGGACCTGATCGATGCGGGCGGGCTGGGGGGTCCGCGGGGGCGCGGGCGGCGGGACGGGCGGCTGCGGCTGCGGCTGCGGGACTTGGTACGGCGGGTGCGTCTGCGGGAGCGTGGGGGCGGCGGAGTAGGGGTACGCGGGCTGCGGGTGTCCGTAGCCGGTGGCCGGGGGCCCGGGCGGCGGGTAGCCGGTGTGGAGGGGCACCTGATGGTGCCGGATGTCCGCGTACAGGAAGTAACCCGCGCAGGCACAGGCGTTGAGCAGCAGGATGATCATGCCCGCGGTGCCGTTCGGCGTACTGAAGTCGTCCGTGTGGTCCGTGACGAGGAAGCCGAAGCTGACCACCAGCACGACGGCCGACGCCGCGAAGGCCCACCAGTCGCGCGGCCTGCGGGTCACGATGGCCGCGTACAAGGTCGATATCCAGGCGAGGAACCCGAGGCTCAACAGGGGCAGGGCCACGAAGAAGACGCGCAGCAGGACCAGCACCGCGGTGTTGGGGCGGCGGCGCGGCGGCGGTGGCGGCACATAGCCCTGGCCGTGCATGACTTCTCCTGGAGACCTGATGAGAGCGGACACACCGGGCGGGCCCGTGTGGAGTCGAGCGTATAGGCCGACACGGACAACCGGCCCCGGGTTGCCGAACCGTTGTCGTGCTGGTCACTTACCGTGCCCGGACCGCCCGGACCGCCCGGACCGCCCGGCCGTCGAGACGGACCACCGGCTCGGGGCGGGACGCGCGGCAGGCCCGCCGCCGGCAGGGGCGCGATCACCCGGCCCAGCCCGAAAGGTCCTCGACGGCGAACGCGGGCCGGCTGTCGGCCATGTCCCGGAACCGCTCCAGCATCTCCGGGCGCTCGGCGAGGCTCGAGATGTTCAACTCCACGCGGTCACCGTAGGCAGGGCGGCCAACGGTCCGGAAACGGTTCTTCGCCGGCCCGCCCCGGGGGCCGCCCCGGCTCAGCCGCCGCACTGCCGGAGCATCTCCTGCCGGTCCGGTGCGGTCACCGCCAGTTCGTACTTCACGGCGACCTGGGCGAAGCGGACCGCGTAAGCGCAGCGGATCGACTTGTCCGGCGGGAGCCAGGACGCCGGTCCGGAGTCGCCCTTGGCGGAGTTGGCGCGGCCCTGGACGGGGAGCAGGTTGAGCGGGTCGTTCGCCAGTTGCTCGCGCTTGCTCTCCGCCCACCGCGAGGAGCCCATCTGCCAGCTGTACGACAGCGGCACGACGTGGTCGATCTGGACCTCGCCCGCTTCCTGCTTGCGCCACTCGATGGTCGTGCGGGTGTACGGGTCGTCCAGCGTCATGGCGACGACCACGCAGTCGGAGCCGGAGCGGAAGCGCAGATCCTGACCGTCGCGCTTCAGGAGATCGTTCCTTGTGTCGCAGCCGTTGCGGGCCAGCGGCACCCCGTCCGCCGTGTCCATCCAGGCGTAGCCGAACTCGTCGCGGTCGTATCCCGTCCGGGGGCCGCGCCCCTTGGTCCGCAGGCCGTCGATGAGCTCGCGGGCCGTCGCCTTCGGCTTGTCGCCCGTGACCGGGGCGAGGCCGGGTTCGGTTCCGTCCGGGTTGCGCAGGGGGCTGACGGCCTGCCCGGCGGCCGGCGCCTCGGCACCGCCACCCGGGGACGAGGCACCGTCGCCGTCGAGGCCCTCGCATCCGGTGACCAGGGTCAGGGCGAGGGCAGCCCCGGTCACGCCCCATCCGGTGCGAATTCTGTCGTGCCGCCTCATGCGCGCCCCTCCCCTTGCCGTTCGCCGTACCACCGTAGCGACAGAGAGGTCCAGTCCACATGGTGCCTTATCGGGCATCTCGGACATATCTGTCGTACGGTCGACAGTGAGTCCCGTTCCGGAAGGAGCTGTGCATGGGCATCCTCGACAAGGTGAAGAGCATGGCCGGCAAGGACAAGGACAGGTCCAGGAAGATGTCCGACGCCGCCGAGCAGCAGGTCAACCAGAGGACCGGGGGCAAGCACAAGAAGCAGGTCGACTCCGCACAGCAACGGGCCGAGGGCAAGCTCGGCTTCGGGCGCGGGCGGGGTGGGCCTGAACACCGGTAGAGCACTCCCGCACCGCGAACACGTCGAAGCCGTCCACGGGCCTGTACCCGTGGGCGGCTTCGACGTGAACGGCTTCTTTCGCGCCACGGGCCGGGCTCCGTCAGCCCGTGGACGGCCCCTTCCGCGCGAGGATGGCCTCCTCAGCCCGTGGACGGCCCCGCCCGGGGCGGGGGCGGCCTCCTCGACCGTGGGCGGCCCCTGCCGTGCGGGGACCGCTCCTCGGCCCGTGGGTGGATTTCCCGGCGGGTGGCTACGAGCCGAGGATCGAGGTCAGGAACTCCCCCACCCAGCCGAGCAACTCGCGCCCGACCAGCGGCTTGCCGCCCACCTTCGCGGTCTTGGGGCGCGGCACCAGCACCTGGTTCGCGTTGGCCCTGATGACGCTGCCGGGGTAGAGCCGCTTGAGCCTCAGTTCCTGCGACTCGCGCAACTCCACCGGCGCGAACCGGATGTTGTTGCCCTGGAGCACGATCTCGCCGACGGCGCACGCCCGCGCGAGCATGCGCAGGCCCGCCACCAGGAGCAGGTTCTCCACCGGTTCCGGCAGTTTGCCGTAGCGGTCGACGAGTTCCTCGCGTACGGCCTTGACGTCGTCCTCGCTGTTGACGGAGGCGATGGACCGGTACGCCTGGAGCCGGAGCCGCTCGCCGGGGGCGTAGTCGTGCGGGACGTGCGCGTCGACGGGCAGCTCGATCTTGACCTCGAGCGGCGGCTCCTCCTCGACACCGCCCTCCAGGGAGGCCCGGTAGTCGGCGACGGCCTCGCCGACCATCCGCACGTACAGGTCGAAGCCGACGCCCGCGATGTGTCCGGACTGCTCGCCGCCGAGGAGGTTGCCGGCGCCGCGGATCTCCAGGTCCTTCATCGCCACGTACATGCCCGCGCCCATCTCGGTGTGCTGGGCGATGGTGGCGAGCCGCTCGTGCGCGGTCTCGGTCAGCGGCTTCTCCGGCGGGTAGAGGAAGTACGCGTAGCCGCGCTCCCGGCCGCGGCCGACCCGGCCGCGCAGCTGGTGCAGCTGGCTGAGACCGAAGTTGTCGCCGCGCTCGACGATGAGGGTGTTGGCGTTGGAGATGTCGATGCCGGACTCGACGATGGTCGTGGAGACCAGCACGTCGAACTTCTTCTCCCAGAAGTCGACGACGACCTGCTCCAGGGCCTGTTCGGACATCTGGCCGTGGGCGGTTGCGATGCGCGCCTCGGGCACGATCTCGCGGAGCTTGGCCGCCGCGCGGTCGATGGACTCGACGCGGTTGTGGATGTAGAAGACCTGGCCCTCGCGCAGCAGCTCGCGGCGGACGGCGGCGCCGATCTGCCGGTGCTCGTAGGGGCCGACGAAGGTCAGCACCGGGTGGCGCTCCTCCGGCGGGGTGGTGATCGTCGACATCTCGCGGATGCCGGTGACCGCCATCTCCAGGGTGCGCGGGATGGGTGTGGCGGACATGGTCAGCACGTCGACGTTGGCGCGGAGCTTCTTCAGCTGCTCCTTGTGCTCGACGCCGAAGCGCTGCTCCTCGTCGACGATGACCAGGCCCAGGTCCTTGAACCTGGTCTCGGAGGAGAAGAGCCGGTGGGTGCCGATGACGATGTCCACCGAGCCCTCGCGCAGCCCCTCCAGGGTCGCCTTGGCCTCGCTGTCGCTCTGGAAGCGGGACAGCGCCTTCACGCTCACCGGGAACTGCGCGTACCGCTCGCTGAACGTCCCGAAGTGCTGCTGCACCAGCAGGGTCGTCGGCACGAGTACGGCGACCTGCTTGCCGTCCTGGACGGCCTTGAAGGCGGCCCGCACGGCGATCTCGGTCTTGCCGTAGCCGACGTCGCCGCAGATCAGGCGGTCCATGGGGACCGTCTTCTCCATGTCCTCCTTGACTTCGGCGATGGTGGTGAGCTGGTCGGGGGTCTCCGCGTAGGGGAAGGCGTCCTCCAGCTCGCGCTGCCAGGGGGTGTCCGCGCCGAACGCGTGCCCGGGCGCCGCCATCCGCGCGCTGTAGAGCTTGATCAGGTCGGCGGCGATCTCCTTGACCGCCTTCTTCGCACGGGCCTTGGTCTTGGTCCAGTCGGCACCGCCCAGGCGGTGCAGGGTGGGGGCCTCGCCGCCGACGTACTTGGTGATCTGCTCCAGCTGGTCGGTCGGGATGTACAGGCGGTCGCCGGGCTGGCCGCGCTTGGCGGGGGCGTACTCCACGACCAGGTACTCGCGGGTGGCGCCCTGCACGGTGCGCTGGACCATCTCGATGTAGCGGCCCACGCCGTGCTGCTCGTGGACGATGTAGTCGCCCGCCTCCAGTGTGAGCGGGTCGATGGTCTTGCGGCGCCGGGCCGGCATCCGGGCGCCCTCGCGGCCCGCGGCCTTCTGGCCGGTCAGGTCCGTCTCGGTGAGCACGGCCAGCTTGAGCGCCGGGTCGACGAAGCCGAAGTCGATCGAGCCGCAGGAGACGTGCACGACGGAGGGGCTCAGGGTGCCGAGGTCGTTGTCGAGGCGGGCCGCGATGCCCTCGCCGCCGAGGACCTCGACGGTGCGGGCGGCCGGGCCGTGGCCCTCGGTGACGTAGACCGCGCGCCAGCCGTCGGCGAGCCAGCCCTTGGTGTCGGCCAGCGCCTTCGCGGTGTCGCCGCGGTAGGTGTCGGGGGCGTGCATGCCGAGCTTGAGGGTGTCAGCGTCCTCCAGCGCGTCGTCGGCGGCGAAGGGCGAGACCGACCACCACATCACGTCCAGCTCGCGGGCCCGCTCCCGGACGTCCGCGAGGGACCACAGGGAGGCCGCGTCGACGTCGATCGGCGCCTCGCCGCCGCCCGCGGTGGCCGCCCAGGAGGCCTGGAGGAACTCCTGGCTGGTGGCCACGAGGTCGGCGGCCCGCGTGCGCACCCGCTCCGGGTCGCAGACGAGGGCCATCGCACCCTTGGGCAGCACGTCCAGCAGCAGTTCCATGTCCTCGACGAGGACGGGGGCCAGGGACTCCATGCCCTCGACCGCGATGCCCTCGGCGATCTTGCCGAGCAGTTCGCCCAGCTCCGGGTGGTCCTCGGCGAGGACCCGGGCACGCTCCCGTACGTCCTCGGTGAGCAGCAGCTCGCGGCAGGGCGGGGCCCACAGGCCGTGCTCGGCGACCTCCAGGGAACGCTGGTCGGCGACCTTGAAGTAGCGGATCTCCTCGACCTCGTCGCCCCAGAACTCGACGCGCAGGGGGTGTTCCTCGGTCGGCGGGAAGACATCCAGGATGCCGCCGCGCACGGCGAACTCACCGCGCTTCTCCACCAGCTCCACGCGCGCGTACGCGGCGGCCGCCAGGGCCTGGACGATCTCTTCGAGATCGGCGCTCCGTCCGCTGCGCAGGGCGACCGGCTCCAGCTCACCGAGGCCCTTGACCTGCGGTTGGAGCACGGAGCGCACCGGTGCGACGACGACGGAGACCGGGCCGGTCTCGGGGTCGTCGGGGCGGGGGTGGGCCAGGCGGCGCAGGACGGCCAGGCGGCGGCCGACGGTGTCGCTGCGGGGGCTGAGGCGCTCGTGCGGAAGGGTCTCCCAGGAGGGGTACTCCACGACGCCCTCCGGCGGGAGCAGGGAGCGCAGGGCGGCGGCCAGGTCCTCCGCCTCGCGTCCCGTGGCGGTCACCGCCAGCACGGGGCGACCCGTCTCGCGGGCCAGCGCGGCGACCGAGAAGGCTCGGGCGGCGGGGGGGCCGACCAGGTCGACGTGCATGCGGTTGCCGTCTGCGGCCGCCGAGATCGCTTCCGCGAGGGCGGTGTCCTTGACGACGGCGTCGAGCAGACCGTGCAGGCTCATGGAGGGGGCGCTTCCGTCCTGGGGTGTAGCCGGGATGTGTCTGGGGGGGCGTCGGAGTGTCTGGGGTGCGTCCGGGGGTGTCTGGGTGTGTCCGGGGGCGTCTGGCGTCTGGCGTCTGGCGTCTGGCGGGGTGTGTCCGGGTCTGTGCGGGGTGTGTCCGGGTCTGTCTGAGGTGTGCAACGCGAGTAACCCGGCGGGGTGAGGACCGGGGGTCTCCAGCGTACGACGCTGCGCGGGCCGGCGCGGGGGCTGTGGACGGCGTCGGCTGCCGGATCGACCACAGATCGACGCGGGAGCGTCGTGCGAACCGGCGCCTGGTCGCCCGGCAAGAGACGCACGAGGAGATCCCCGGGAACTCGTCCCCTACTCCTCCGACTAACCGCGGTCCCCCTCGCCTTCGGGCGGCGGGGACCGTTTCGTCATGCCCGGCTGCCCCGCCCGCATGATTCGCGCTGTGATCTTCGACGTCGGAGAGACCCTGGTCCGAGACGATCGGTACTGGTCGTCATGGGCCGGCTGGCTCGACACTCCCCGGCACACCGTATCCGCGCTCGTCGGCGCAGTCGTCGCCCAAGGCCGCGACAACGCGGACGCCCTGCGTCTCATCCGCCCCGGCATCGACATCCCCGCCGAGTACGCCGCACGACCTGTCCGCGCGGCTGGTGGACTGATGCGCTGGGCAGCGAACCAGACCGAGGACCGCATCGCGCAGGCCACGGCCGCCTACGTGCGTTCGGAGACGTTCTTCGCCGCCCGCGCCCACGGTCCCGGGCTCCGCGCACTCGAGCAGGCCATCGACGCCAGCCCGAGCCCGCTCAGCAGGCCATCAACCGCCGCCCGCGGCGCACTGCACATGCGGGCCGACAGGCTACGGGCAAGCCCACGCAGGTGTGGTGTGCCGAGTGCAGGGCGCGCGTACTCCTGACGCACCACCGCCTCATCCCACGTCCCTGGCTGGGGGATTCCGGGGTGTACCTGACCTACGCCCACGCCGGTCCCTGTCCAGCCGCAGGGAGGCGGGGCGATGGAGCACTGCGCGCGGTGTGACCGGCTGCCCCCCGTTCCTCCTGCGACGTGATCGCGCGACCCGGGGCGTCCGGCGCCGGCGCTGCACCAACCTGCCCCGGTCCACCCCTCACTTCGAGACGAAGCGAGCGAAACATGAGCCGCCCCGACCGCCGACTGATCGTCCTGTACCTGACCGTGCTGGTGGTGCTGCCGGCCGCCCTCGCGCTGGGCACCTTCGCCGCCACCGGCACCACCGACTGACCGCCCCCTGCGCGGCACCCACCCGGGTGCCGCGCTTTCTTCCGCTTCGGTGACACCCCTTAGGTGCACTGTCCCGGTGCGGTGGCTGTCGGTGTCACTCCGTCGCGATGGCGTTCAGGACGTTCATGCGGCCCGCGCGGAACGCCGGGACCATCGCGGCGAACAGGCCCACGAAGGCCGAGCCGATGAAGACGCCGATGATCGTCGGCCAGGGGATCTCGAGGACGTTGAGTCCCTCCAGGGCGAGCAGCCTCTGGGCCGTAGCACCCCAGCCCATGCCCAGCCCCAGGCCCAGCAGGGCGCCGAAGAGGGCGATGACGACGGACTCCAGGCGGATCATCCGGCGCAGCTGGCGGCGGGAGAGGCCGATCGCACGCATGAGGCCGATCTCGCGGGTCCGCTCCACCACCGACAGCGCCAGGGTGTTCACCACACCGAGGACGGCGACGATGATCGCCAGGGCGAGCAGGCCGTAGACCATGTTCAGCAACTGGCCGACCTGGTCCTTCAGCTCCTGCTTGTAGTCGGTCTGGTCGGCCACCTGGTACTGCGGGTACGGGTCCATCGACTTCTTCAGCGCCGCGTACGCCTGCTCCGTCTGGCCGTCCTCGGCCTTGGCGAACATCATCGTGTTCGGCGGGATGCGGTCGGCCGGCAGGTACTTCCGCATCGTCTCGATGCTGATGTACCGCGCGCCCTGGTCGAGGGCCACGTCGTCGTCCGTGATCGCGGCGACCTTCAGCTCGGCGGTCTCGCCGCCCTCGAAGGCGACGGAGAGGGTGTCGCCGACGTGCACGTCGTACTTCTTCGCGTAGTCCGTGCCGACCGACATGGCGTCCGGCCCGTAGGCGGCCGAGAGCTTGCCCTCCGTCGTCGCGCGGTTCACGTCCTGGGCGTAGGTCGGGTCGGCGGCCGTGATGCCTTCGTCGTCCGTCCTGCCGTCGGGCGAGGTCAGCGTGGCGTCGAGCATCTTGTAGCGGGTCACGTGCTCCAGGCCGGGCGTGTCCTGCATCGCCTTCTCGGCCTGCGGCACGATCCGCTGGTTGCCCTGGACGATGAAGTCCGCGCCGACCGTCCTGTCCAGCTCGCTCGTGGCCGAAGCGACCATGGAGGAGCCGACCACCGAGAGGCAGGCCACCAGCGCGAGGCCGATCATCAGGGCGGCGCCCGTGGCGCCGGTGCGGCGCGGGTTGCGCAGGGCGTTGCGCTCGGCCAGGCGGCCGACGGGGCCGAAGGCCCGCAGCAGCACCGCGCTGATCACCCGCACCACGATGCCGGCCAGCAGCGGCCCGATGACGACGAAGCCGATGAGCGACAGCACGATGCCCGCGCCGAGCATCAGCGCACCCTCGCTCGCCTTGTCGGAGGCGGCGGCCGTGAGCAGGGCCGTGACACCGGCACCGGTGAGGACCAGGCCGATCAGGCCGCGTATCAGGCCGGCCTTGCCGTCGGCCGGCGTCCCCGCGTCGCGCAGGGCGGCCATCGGGGAGATCCGGCCGGCGCGGCGGGCCGGCAGGTAGGCGGCCAGGACGGTGACGACGATGCCGAGGACCAGGCCGACCACGGGGGTCGCCGTCTTGATGGTCAGGTCGTCGGTGGACAGGTTCATGCCCGCCGCCGACATCAGCTTCATCAGGCCGACGGCTATCCCGACACCGGCCGCGACACCCAGGACCGAGCCGACGACGCCGAGGAGGAGGGCCTCGACCAGCACCGAGCGGTTGACCTGCCGGCGGGAGGAGCCGATGGCCCGCATGAGGCCGATCTCGCGGGTGCGCTGGGCGACCAGCATGGAGAAGGTGTTGATGATCAGGAAGATGCCGACCAGGAACGCGATGCCGGCGAAGCCGAGCATGGCGTACTTGATGATGTCCATGAACTCGCCGAGTTCCTGGCGGTTCTCGTCGGAGTTCTCCTTGGCCGTCTGCACCTTGTAGGTGCCGTCCGTGACCCGGGAGACGTTCTGCTTGAGCTGCGCGTCGGAGACGCCGGCCGCGGCGGTGACGTTGAGCTGGGTGAACCTGCCGGTGGCGCCCAGCAGTTCGCGCTGGGCGGTGGGCGTGTCGAAGTAGACGACGGCGGCGCCAGGGTTGGTCACCGTGAAGGAGGCGACGCCGACGATCCTCGCCTTGAAGTCGCCGGTCTGCGCGATGGTGCGCAGTTCGTCGCCGAGCTTCAGGTCGTGCTTGTCGACGGTGTCGGCGTCGACCATCACCTCGGTCGGCCCGCGTGGGGCGTGCCCGGAGGTGATCTCCATCGACCGCAGTTCGTTCTCGGTCCAGTTGCCGGCGATGGTCGGACCGCCGTCGGTGGCGCCCACGTTGTCGTTCTCGCTGTCGACGACGGTCACGTTCATCGAGGCGACCGCGCCCTCGGCCGACTTGACGCCTTCGGCCTCGCGGACCTGCTCCAGCGCGGAGGCCGGAAGCGCCTCGGGCACGCCGTTCTGCGGGGTCTCCTCGCCCTCGGCGTCCTTCGGCATGACCGTCACGTCCGACGCCGTGACCGCGAAGAGCTTGTCGAAGGTGGTGTTCATCGTGTCCGTGAACACCAGAGTCCCGCACACGAACGCCACCGACAGCAGCACTGCCACCGCCGAGAGCGCCATGCGGCCCTTGTGCGCGAAGAAGTTGCGCATCGAGGTCTTGACGACGGTCATGACGTGCGCCCCCGGGCGTCGAAGTCCTTCATGCGGTCGAGGACGGCCTCCGCGGTCGGCTTGTGCATCTCGTCCACGATCCTGCCGTCGGCGAGGTACAGCACCCGGTCCGCGTAACTGGCGGCCACCGGGTCGTGGGTGACCATCACGATGGTCTGTCCCAGTTCGGTGACCGAACGGCGCAGGAAGCCCAGCACTTCGGCGCCGGCGCGCGAGTCGAGGTTCCCGGTCGGTTCGTCACCGAAGATGATCTCGGGGCGCGCGGCGAGGGCCCGCGCCACCGCGACCCGCTGCTGCTGGCCGCCGGAGAGCTGGGTTGGCCGGTGCTTCAGCCGCCCGGCGAGTCCCACCGTCTCCACGACCCGGTCCAGCCACGCGCGGTCGTACTTGCGCCCGGCGATGTCCATGGGCAGCGTGATGTTCTCGATCGCGTTCAGTGTCGGGAGCAGGTTGAAGGCCTGGAAGATGAAGCCGATCCGGTCCCGGCGCAGCTGTGTGAGCTTCTTGTCCTTCAGCCCGGTGATCTCGGTCTCGTCAAGGTAAATCTGGCCACTGGTGACGGTGTCCAGGCCGGCCAGGCAGTGCATCAGGGTCGACTTGCCCGACCCCGACGGGCCCATGATGGCGGTGAACCGGCCCCGGGCTATGTCCACGTCCACGTGGTCGAGGGCGACGACCCGGGTCTCGCCCGACCCGTAGGCCTTCACGACCTGCCGCGCTCGCGCGGCAACGGCCGTACGCCCTCCAGCGTCCCCGTGCCTGGGAATGGTTACGGCCGATGTCATGTCAAGTCTCCTATGTCGGTCATGGTCCGAGCCGCCGGTGCCGGCGGTGAACGCTGAGCGGTACCGCTGGTCGTGTCGCTGGAACGCGTCGCTTGAAAGTCGTGCTTGTACGTCGTGCTCGTACGGGGCGCGGGAACGTCGTCGTGCTCGTGCGTCGTGCTTGTACGTGGTGCGGGGACGTCGTGCTCGTACGTGGTGCGGGAGTTGCGTCGTGCTCGTATGTGGTGTTTCTGCGTGGTGCTCGGGCTTCGTGTCGGCTACGTCGAAGAGTCTGGCCGGAACCAGGGGGCGAGCGCGCTGAGGTACAGCACACTCTTCTCCTGGGGAAAACCCCACCCCCACGGGTCCGGTTCGCCGCCCCCAGCGGCGTAAAGCCAGACTAAGGACGCCACCGGCCCGTCTCGTCCTCCGTCGGTACGAACCCTCCCCGACCCGTAGTACGGAGGTACCCCTAGGGGCAGTCCGCCCTTCGGCGGAGCCCGCCTAGGGGTCGACTCCGCCCCGAGGCCCACCCGGCGTCCGCCCTCCCGCGGCGTCGGGGACAAGTGGCAAGCTGACTCCGGCAGATGGATGCAGGGGGAACGCAAGGGGGAGGCACCCAGGTGGACGGCGTGGACGGCACCAGACCCGCGACACACGAGGTCCCGCGGGGCACGGGCCCGGACCGGCGCGGTGCCGTCGTCGCCGCCCTGATGCTCACCATGGGGCTGGCGGCGCTCGACGCCACGATCGTCTCGACCGCGGTCCCGCAGATCGTCGGCGACCTCGGCGGCTTCTCCCTCTTCTCCTGGCTCTTCTCCGGCTACCTGCTGGCCGTCACCGTCACGCTGCCCGTCTACGGCAAGCTCTCCGACACCTTCGGCCGCAAGCCGGTCCTGGTGGCGGGGGCGGCGCTCTTCCTCCTCGGCTCCCTGCTGTGCGCGCTGGCCTGGAACATGGGCGCCCTGATCGCCTTCCGGGTCCTGCAGGGCCTGGGCGGCGGCGCCCTCCAGGGCACCGTGCAGACGCTCGCCGCGGACCTGTACCCGCTCAAGGACCGGCCGAAGATCCAGGCCAGGCTCTCCACGGTGTGGGCGGTGTCCGCGGTGGCGGGCCCCGGCCTGGGCGGAGTTCTGGTCGCCTACGCCGACTGGCGCTGGATCTTCCTCATCAACCTGCCCGTCGGCGCGCTCGCCCTGTGGCTGATCGTCCGCCACCTGCACGAGCCGCCGCGGGAAACGGACGGCACGCGCGCGCGTGTCGACTGGGCGGGCGCGCTGGCCGTGTTCGCCTGCGGCGGCGTGCTGCTCACCGTCCTGGTGCAGGGCGGGGTGGCCTGGCCGTGGCTGTCGGCGCCCTCGCTCGCCCTCCTGACGACGGGCCTCGCCCTGCTGGCGGCCGTGGTGGTGATCGAGCGGCGGGCGGCGGAGCCGATCATCCCCGGCTGGGTGTGGCGGCGCCGTACGATCGCCGCGGTGAATCTGGCGCTCGGCGCGCTGGGCGTGCTGATGGTGGCGCCGACCGTGTTCCTGCCCACCTACGCCCAGTCGGTGCTGGGCCTGGCACCCGTGGCCGCCGGTTTCGTGCTGTCCGTGTGGACGCTGAGCTGGCCGGTGTCGGCGGCCCTGAGCCAGCACGTGTACCGCAGGATCGGCTTCCGCAACACGGCGATGCTCGGGATCGGCACCGCCTCCCTGCTCCTGTTCGCCTTCCCCTTCCTGCCCTACCCCGGCGAGGCCTGGCAGCCGGCCCTCCTGATGCTGCTGCTCGGGGCCGCGCTCGGCCTCTTCCAGCTGCCTCTCATCGTCGGGGTCCAGTCCACGGTCGGCTGGTCGGAACGGGGCACCGCGACCGCCTCCATCCTCTTCTGCCGCCAGACCGGACAGACCCTCGGCGCGGCGGCCTTCGGCGCGCTCGCCAACGGGGTGCTGGCCGCACGACTGGGCCGGACGGGCGGCGGCCTCGGCGCCGGCGAGCACGGCGCCGGCAACCTCGACCCGGTGACCAGGGCCCTGGATTCGGGAGCCGCCGGCGAGTCCGTGCGGCGGGCGATCGCCGACGCCGTGCACGCGGTGTACCTGGGCGCGGCGGGTGCGGCGGCGCTCGCGTTCCTGGTGCTGCTGGTGGTGGCGCCGCGCCGGTTCCCGGTGCTCCAGGACTGACGTCGCGGTGCCGGCGCCGGCCGGGCGACGGGGCGGTACGCCGGTGCGCATGGCGCGGGGGTGTCCGGCCGCGGCCGGACGGCCCGGACGCCTCGGTCACCCCGGACGCCTCGGACGCCTCGGACACCCCGGAGGCCCCGGAGGCCCCGGAGGCCCAGACACCTCGGACGCCCCAGACGCCTTAGACGCCCCGGACACCTCGGAGCACCTCAGACATTTCGGACGCCCCAAACACCCCGGACACCTCGAAAGTCCCCAACACCCCGGACATCCCGGACACCCCAGACGTCACTCCACCGCCCGTCCCGTCAGCGTACGGAGATTGCTGCGCACGGAGGCCATGTGGGCCTGGAGTTCGTCCCACCGCTCCCCGTGCTCGCGCAGCACCCGCTCGGTCTCGCGGGCGATCCGCTCCTGCCGCGCCCGGGCCTCGGCGACCACCTCGGCCGCCCGGGCCCTGGCCTGCTCCTGCCGCCGCCCGGCCGCCTCCTCGGCATCGGCCAGGGCCCGCCTCGCCTCGTCCACGCCCTGCTCGGCGCGCGCCACCAGCTCCGCGTGGTGCGCGTCCAGGGTTCGCGTCCGCTCGTCCAGCGCGCGTTCGGCGGCGGCGCGCCGTTCGGCGTGCTCCCGGTTCTGCTCGGCGAGCATCCCGGTGGTCCGCCTGCGCATCTCACGCAGCACCGACAGCGCCTCTCCGCGTCCGGCCTTGACCTCGCACCGCGCCTCGATCCGCGCCCCGTCGGCCTCCGCACGCGCCGCGAGCAGCCGCTGCCGGGCCCGTTCGTCGGCCTCGGCGCGTACGGCGTCGGCGTGCGCCCGCGCCGCCTCACGCACCCCGGCCGCGTGCGCCCGCGCCTGCTCCAGCAGACCCTCCGCCGCGCTCCGGGCCGCCTCCCGTACCGCCTCGGCCTCCTCCTGCCCGAGCAGGAACAGGCGCCGCGCGCGCTCCCCGAGCGCCTCGTAGTCCTGCGGGGTGAGCTGTGCGGCCGCTTCCCGCAGCTCCGCCAGATCCTCCCCCATCTCCCGGGCGAGCACGGTCAGCCGGGCGGCCCGCTCCCAGGCCGCGTCGCGTTCCTCGGAGAGGGCCGCGGCACACGCCTCCACCTGCTCGGGACGGTAGCCGCGCGCACGCCCGCGTACGGTCACGAAGCCGTGCGGGGACGCCGACGCGCTGCTCATCCTCATCACCCCTGCGGTGTACCTGTCGCGCTCAATGGACTTACCCGACTTTATGGATCAGAGGTAAGCCGACATCATGCGACACACCGCCCGTCGGATGCGTCAGCGGCGGCGCCGCCTCACAGCAGCCCGTCCCACATCTGCTCCAGCAGCACCGACCACCAGCTCTCCGGAGAGCCGAGCGCCGCCGGGTCCAGTGCGGCCAGCTGCGCCTGGAAGTCCACCGTCCAGCGGCCCGCCTGCTCCTGGTTCAGGCCGAACCTCAGGCGCCACATACGGCCCAGCAGCGCCAGACTGCGCGCGAACTCCGGCAGCCCCGTGTTCACAAACTGCGGCGGCACGGGCGCGCCGCCCGGCCCCGCCTCCACCGGCACCGCGACGATGGCCGCCGTGCCGTACTGCACACAGATCGCCCGGCCGAAGTCACTGCCCACGACGAGGTACGAGCCCGCGTCCGAGGCCGGCTGCACCCCCCGCTCGACCGCCAGCTCCGCCAGCGTCGGCACCGGACGCCCCGGCTGGGCCTGCGCCCAGAAGAACGGGCCCATGTCCATCGGCAGTCCCGCCGCCACCAGCGTGTGCGCCACGACCGGCGGCACGCCCTGCCGGGAGACCGCGGCCTGCTCGAACCGGAAGACACCCGGGCCGAAGGCGCCGCCCAGCTCCTGCCCGATGGCCTCCGGCGGAACCGGCGGCACCGGCTGCACGTGCGGCAGCGGGGCCCGCACCGGCGCCGGCCGGGCCGGACCGTCGGCCACCTGGTGCAACTCGCCCTGGTGCGCCAGGAGTTGCCGCATACCCTGCTGCCGGCTCGCGTGGTCCGTGCCGTACAGGGCGATGGAGGTGATCCGCGCCTGGGGCCACTGCTCCCGGATCATCCGCGCGCAGTACGCGCCCGGCAGCTCGCACGACTCCAGCTCCGTGTGCAGCTCCAGCACCTGGTCCGGCGGTACGTTCATGGCCCGCAGCTCGTGGAAGATCTGCCACTCCGGGTGCGGCGTGCCCGGCGCCGAACGCCGGATCAGCTGCTGCTCGGAACCGTCCTGGGCGCGGTAGCGCAGCACGGCCTGGTAGCCCGGACCGACGGTCGGCAGACCGGCGGGCTGCTGCGGGTAGCCGTACGCGGGCGGCTGACCGGGGGCGGGCCCGCCCGGCGGCGGCACGGCACCCGGCGGCATGGGCTGCGCGGCGCCGGGGGCGCCCGGCGGTGGCGGAGGTGTGCCGGGGCCGCCCACCGGGGGCGCGGCCAGCACGGTCTGCGCGTGGTGCACGGCACCGCGTGCACCTCCGGAGGAACCCTGGGGGCCCGGCGCGCCGGGAACACCGGGAGCGGCGGGAGGCGGAGGCACCCCCGGACCACCGGACGCTCCCGGCACCCCCGGAGCACCGGGAGGCGGGGGCGGTCCGGGCTGCCGGGGCGCGCCGCCGCCCGTCCGGCCCGGGCCGGCCAGCATCGTCGCGGCGTGGTGCATCCCGCCCGGCGGCGTCCCACCGGGAGCGGCCGGCGCACCCGGCGTCCCCTGTCCGGCGGGCGGCTGCGGGGCGTTCGGCGGAGGCGGCGTCCCACCGGAGGAGTTCGGCGCAGGCGGCGGGCCCGGCGGCGTCCCACCGGGAGCGTTCGGCGGGGCCGGCGTTCCGGGGCCGCCGTCCGGACCCTCGGGGCCGAGTGACGACACCAGCTGCGTCGGTACGTAGCCGCCCGCCGGCGCCCCCGGCACGGCGGGCCCCGACGGCTCGGGCGTACTTCCGGACCGCGCGCCCGGCACCCCCGGAGCGCCCGGCGGGGGCGGGGTGGCCGCACCGCCGTCACGACGGGACGGAGGCGCCGCCTTGCTGGTCGCGGCGTCGGCGCTGTCCCCGGCGTGCGGAGCGAGCGGCCGGGGCGGCGTGGCGGACGCGCCCGGGCCGGCCGACGGCTGCGGCACGGGCGGCGGCGACGCGAGCGACGACGGCGACGCGGGGGGCGGCGTGCCCGTCCCCGCGGTCCCGGGGGACGCGTTCGGGTCCTCGATCGCCGGGGCGACCGCCGTCGGCGGGAGACCGCTGCCGCCCGACATCAGCGTCGTCTTGGCGTCCGGCGGGGCCGCGGGCGGCGGCGTGTCGTGGTCCGCGTTGCTCAGCGGCGGCGCGAACACGGTCTCGGGCAGCGGTACGGAACGGTCCTCACCGGCGTCCGCGTTGGTGTCCGTCCCCGCCCAGGGCGTCGCCCCGGCCGGTGCGCCCGACGCACCGGACGCGTCCGCGTCCGTTCCGGGGCCACCGGCCCCGGCGGCCGGCCACACCGCACCGCTCGCCCCCGCGCCGGCCGAAGCCGCGGGGGCCGACGACGCCGCGTCAGCCGGCGACACGGAGGGAGCCGCGGCGGGAGCGGCCGGCACCGGCATCCCGGCCTGCGTCTCGGGAAGCGCCCCGGACGCCGGGCCGGGAGCGCCACCGGAGCCGGAACCGGAACCGGCGGTGTCGTCGTCGCCGTCCTTCCGCCGCCGGTCCGGGATGCCCAGCTTGTCCGCCGCCTCCTGCAACCACTCCGGCGGGCTCAGCAGGAACGACGTCTGGTTCAGGTCCACCCGCGCCGCGGGCGCCGGACCCGGCTGCGCGGCCTCCTCGGGACGGCCGTACTCCTCCTCGTACCGGCGGATGACCTCGCCCACCGGCAGCGCCGGCCACAGCGTGGCCTCGCCGCTGTCCCGCGCGATCACCAGCCGCTGCGCGCCCCCGTCCGAACGCGGCCCGTCCGCGCGGTCCTCGGCCCACACCACGAACCCGAGGTCGAACTCCCGCACCCGCACCTCACGGTGCTGGTACGCCGGCAGCTCGCCGTTGACCCACTCCTCCGCACGCTCCTGCGCCTGCGCGAACGTCACCATCGTCAGCTCACTCCCCTACCGAAGACGCCGTGGGCGCCGAAGCCGCCGACGCGACGGGCACCGCACGCGCGAACCCGCCGTCCACCATCAGGTTCGCCACCGTCTCCAGCTCCGGCGGAGATCCCGCCAGCCGCGCCAGGAAGGCGTCGAAGTCCTCACCGCAGGGCAGCAGCAGCCGCTCCACCCGCTCGGCGGGCGGCGTCGAGGGGTCCACGTCCCGCACGTCGTCGTACGCGCAGAACCAGACCGAACCGATCCGCTCGCCCTTCACCTTCACCGCGAGCAGGCCGCCCTGGACGAACGCGACGCCCAGGTAGTCCTTCGTCAGGTGGTCGCGCAGGCACTTGTTGACGTAGACCAGGTCGTTGACCGCCGCCTCCTCACGCACCGTGAAGAACGGCTGGTCCACCAGCAGTCCCAGCTCCGCGTCCAGCGCCGTGCCCACTGGCGCGCAGCCACCCGCCGCCTTCAGGAACGACCGGTACGCGCCCGGCAGCCGGTACCCGAGGTCCTCCTCGACCTCCTGCACCTGCTCCTCCGAGACGGCGACACCCGACTTCGGCAGACCGAAGTGCGCCGGACGCGTCTCCTGCAGCGGGCGCGTGCCCCGCTTGCCCTGGTCCACCGCCGCCGTCGCGAGCCCGCCGTGGTGCCGCAGCAACGCCTTCACCTCGACCGGGACCAGTTCCATGCGCCGCGTCCCGGCCACGTGGTGCCACGTCCAGCCGTGCGGTGTCGCCACCGCCGGCACCGTGTCCCACAGCTCGTGCCCCGACGCCGACAGCGCCGCGTTCGCCGACACGTAGTCCGTCAGCCGCAACTCGTCGACGCCGAACCCCTCCGGCGGGTCCGCGATCTCCGCGACCGCGCGGGCGTACGGGGAGAAAACGGGGTAACCGTCCTCGTCCACCCGTACTCCTCTCGGGTGACGGGCCGCCCGCACCGGATCCGGGAAGTGCACGACCTGCCCGGCATAGGCCGCGTTCGGCGGCGCGGCGTGTCCCCCGGCCTGGCGGCCGGGAGGTGCCCCCAGCCCGAGCCGACCTGTCGTCATGGCGGTTGCCCCCTGCGGCGTCTGTCTGATCTGTCTGCTGTGTCCGGTCACCGCACGCGATCGCGGTGCCGACAGCCTATGCGGTACGGCGAGAGGGGTCACCGGCCCCGGACCCCCACGCGACACGCCCACCTCCGGTTCCGTGACCAGCCGTCACCCTCCCGTGACACACCGCCCATAAGCGGGCGTGTCGCCACGCCCCAGCTATCGCAGCAGTCACGGGATTTGGCACTCTGTGACCTTCGGGGGAGCTCAGGAGGGGAAGACGATCATGAGTGCGACACAGACGGGACCCGACACCGGGCGGTCCGGCGACCCCCGCGGCGGCGACCCCCGCATCGGCTGGAGCAGCACCGCGGCCCACCACGCCCCCGTCCTCCTGCACCGCCGCGACGGCATCCTCCCCACCGTCGCCGCCGCCCTGTCCGTGCGCGGCACCACCCTCACCGGCACCGCCACCCGCGCCGACACGCCGCCCGCCCTGCACCACCTCGTGCAGGACTTCCTCGACACCCTCACCAGCGGCCAACGCGACCGCTACACCGGCCGCTGCGCCGAGACCATCCTCATCTCACGGCACCTGGCCACCGCCGACGCCGCCCGCAGCAAGCGCGCCGCCCGCAAGCCCATGACCAACGGCGAAGCCCGCAAGGCGCTCAAGCACGCCAAACTCACCACCCGCCGCATCCGCGAGGACGGCGACCCCCTGCACGGCAGCTTCGCCGCACCGTGCCGCGCCTGCACCGCCCTCAGCGCCCACTTCGGCGTCCGCGTCGTCGAGCCCGCGGCGAACGACTGACCCGCCGGCCACCGACACCGAAGACCGAGCCGCCAGAGCCGCCAGAGCCGACCGAAACGAACCAAGGGCAGATGCAAGCCGACCGCACCTCCACCACCCGCTTCCCCGTCCCCGTCGACGCCGCACTGCGCGACGCCGGCTGGCAGCCCGGACGCTGGGACATCAAGCAGGCCGAGATCTGGGCCGACACGCTGCGCGAACACACCTCACCCGCAGGACACCGCCACGCCGTCTTCCCCGCCGCCGTCGAGGCCTGGGCCGAATTCGGCGGCCTCCACATCACCCCCGCCGGACCCGGCCGCCAGATCGCCCCCGCCGTCCTCCACCTGGACCCCCTGCACGGCCTCCACATGGCCCGCACCCTCGGCGACCTCGGCCGCGCCCTCGGCACCCGCGCCTGCCCCCTCGGCATCGAGACCGACAGCCGGGCCCTCGTCGCCATCGACACCGCGGGCCGGGTCTACGTCCTCGACCACACCGGCGACTGGTACCTCGGGCCCGACATCGACCAGGCCCTCGCCACCCTCGTCGCCGGCACCCAGCCGATCCGCCTCACCACCGGCTGACCCGGGCGCTACGACGACGCCGGGATCACCGCCGACACCCGGAAACCCCCCGCGTCCGTCGGGCCCGACACGAACACCCCGCCGAGAGCGGCCACCCGCTCCTTCATCCCCACCAGCCCGTTGCCGCCCGACGGCAACCGCGCCGACGACGCGGACGAGGGCTCCGGCGGCGGCTCGTTCTCCACCTGCATCGCGATCTCCGACACCCGGTGGGCCAGCCGCACATGCGTCTTGGCGCCCGCCGCGTGCTTGTGCACGTTCGTCAACGCCTCCTGCACCACCCGGAACGCCGTCGACTCCACCTCCGCCGGATACGGCCGCTCCTTCCCCTCGACCGACAGGTTCACGACCATCCCGGTCGCCTCCGACTGCCCGATCAACTCGTCCAGCTCGGACAGGCACGGCCCCTCGGCGAGCCCGTCGCCGTCCCCCGCCGCCCGCGACGCGGCGGCGGCAGCGGCCACTCCCACGGCCGCCAACGGCACCGACGCCCGCTCGGCGCGCCCGCCGTCCGCACCGCTGCGCAGCACGCCGAGCATCTCCCGCAGCTCCGTCAGCGCCTGCCGCCCCATGTCCCCCACGAGTGCGGCGTTCTTGACCGCCTTCTCCGGGTCCTTGCGCGCCACCGCCTGCAGCGCGGCGGCGTGCACCACCATGAGACTCACCCGGTGCGCGACCACGTCGTGCATCTCCCGCGCGATCCGCGTGCGCTCCTCGTTGCGTGCCCACTGGGCGCGCTCCTCCGCCCGCTCCGCGAGCAGCTGCAGCTCCCGCTCCAGGCTGTCCGCCCGCTCCCGCAGGCTCTCCATCAACCGCCGCCGCTGCCCCACGTACAGACCCAGCAGCAGCGGGGGCGCGGTCGCCCCCAGCGACATCGTGATCGACGCGAACGGCAGGAACCAGTCCCCGAGCTGCAACTCGTCCTGCGAGGTGTCCTGCCCCAGCCGGACGAACGTCACGATCAGCGTCCCCAGCAACGACATCCCGGCCAGCGCACCGATGATCCGCCGCGGCAGCTCCGACGCCGCCAGCGTGTACAGACCGACGATGCCCATCAGCATCCCCATCTGCGCCGGCGTGATGGCGATCGCCACCAGCACCACCGCGATCGGATACCTGCGCCGCACCACCAGCACCGAGCCGGCCAGCGCCCCGAAGACGACCCCCGCCGCCAACGGGATCCCCGCGTCCCGCGCGAAGGGAATCCCCTCCGCCGTGCACTCCGCCGCGGACACGACACCGAGGCTCACGTCGAGCACCGCACCGCGCCGCCTGTCCCACCACCAAGGCCCACCCCGGGCCGGTACGTGGTCTTCCCCCGTCGTGGTCATGCCTCCCAGCCTACGGGCGGCGGGCGCCCCGTTTCCGGTGACTTTCGGCAAACGATAGGACGCGATACCCCTCGATCCGCCGGGCCGTCCGGCCGCCGGCCGACGGGCGCCGGGCCCCGCGGAAGCGGGGAGCCGGCGCGGCGTCGTACCGTCGCACGGAAGGCACCTGGTACGGCATAGTGTTGGGTGCCGGCTCGGCGAGCTGACGCGACGTCCGCTTCGGTCGAGTTCCATCCCCCATGGTGTAATCAGGCAGCACTGAGGGTTTTGGTCCCTTAAGTTCAGGTTCAAATCCTGATGGGGGAGCTGCTGCTTCCGGGCCCCGGCATCCGCGCCGGGGCCCGCAGCCATGTCCGCCGGGACCCGCACCCAAGCCCATGCCGGGACCCGCACCCAAGCCGGTGCCGGAGCCCGCACCCAAACCCGCCGGGACCCGCACCCATGCCCGTGCCGGGACCCGCACCCAAACCCGCCGGGGCCCGCATCCACCCCTGCCCGGGCCCGCATCCACCCCTGCCCGGGCCCGCATCCACCCCTGCCCGGGCCCGCATCCACCCCTGCCCGGGCCCGCATCCACCCCTGCCGGGGCCCGCACCCACCCCCCTCACAAACCACCCCGGTATCCTGCGGACGTCCACCCCACCCAAAGCCGAAGGGCATCCCGTGAGCGCCATTCGCCCGGCAGCCGTCGTCGTTCTCGCAGCGGGTGAGGGCACCCGTATGAAGTCGGCCACACCCAAGGTCCTGCACGAGCTGTGCGGCCGGTCCCTCGTCGGTCACGTACTCGCCGCCGCCGGCGAGCTGGACCCCGAGCACCTGGTCGTCGTCGTCGGCCACGCCCGCGAGAAGGTCACCGCGCACCTCGCCGAGGTCTCCCCCGACGTCCGCACCGCCGTCCAGGAGCAGCAGAACGGCACCGGGCACGCGGTGCGGACGGGGCTGGAGGCGCTGGGCGGCGCCGTGGACGGCACGGTCGTCGTCGTCTGCGGTGACACCCCCCTCCTCACCGGCGAGACGCTCCGGGCCCTGGCCGCCACCCACTCCGCCGACGGCAACGCCGTCACCGTGCTGACCGCCGAGGTGCCGGACGCGACGGGGTACGGCCGGATCGTGCGGGACGGGGCCTCCGGCGCCGTCACCGCGATCGTCGAGCACAAGGACGCCTCCGAGTCGCAGCGGGCCATCCGCGAGATCAACTCCGGAGTGTTCGCGTTCGACGGGCAGTTGCTCGCGGACGCGCTCGGCAAGGTGCGGACGGACAACAGCCAGGGCGAGGAGTACCTCACGGACGTCCTCGGGATCCTGCGCGAGGCCGGGCACCGCGTCGGCGCCTCGGTGGCCGGCGACCACCGGGAGATCGCGGGGATCAACAACCGCGTACAGCTCGCCGAGGCCCGCCGGACCCTCAACGACCGGCTGCTGACGCACGCGATGCTGGCCGGCGTGACGGTCGTGGACCCCGCGACGACGTGGGTGGACGTGACGGTGACCTTCGAGCAGGACGCGATCGTCCACCCGGGGACGCAGCTGCACGGCTCCACGCATCTCGCCGAGGGCTCGGAGGTCGGCCCGAACTCCCGGCTCACCGACACGCGGGTCGGCGCCGGTGCCCGCGTGGACAACACCGTCTCCCTCGACGCCGTGGTCGGTCCCGGGGCGACGGTGGGCCCGTACGCGTACCTGCGTCCCGGTACCCGGCTCGGGCCGAAGGCGAAGATCGGCACGTACGTCGAGACGAAGAACGCCTCGATCGGCGAGGGCACGAAGGTCCCCCACCTCTCCTACGTGGGTGACGCGACGATCGGCGACTACTCGAACATCGGTGCCGCGAGCGTGTTCGTGAACTACGACGGGGAGAACAAGCACCACACGACCGTCGGGTCGCACTGCAAGACGGGCTCGGACAACATGTTTGTGGCTCCCGTCACGGTCGGGGACGGCGCCTACACCGCCGCCGGCTCGGTGATCACGAAGGATGTGCCGCCCGGTTCGCTGGCCGTGGCCCGCGGCCAGCAACGGAACATCGAGGGTTGGGTGGCCCGCAAGCGACCGGGGAGCGCGGCGGCGAAGGCGGCCGAGGCGGTGTCCCGGGAGGCCGGCGGCGAGAGCTGACCGGAAACCGGTGCGTCGAACACGGCGTACCGTGATAAGTGCACATCCGCACCCCACCAGCTGAGACGCCCCCGCAGCCAGCCGGGAGAGCGCCGTGACGCTCAGCTGCGAAACCTCTGAGGAGAAAGTGCTGTGACCGGGATCAAGACGACCGGCGAGAAGAAGATGATGTTCTTCTCCGGCCGCGCCCACCCCGAGCTTGCCGAGGAGGTCGCCCAGCAGCTGGGTGTCGGGGTCGTCCCGACGAAGGCCTTCGACTTCGCCAACGGCGAGATCTACGTGCGTTACCAGGAGTCGGCGCGAGGTGCGGACTGCTTCTTGATCCAGAGCCACACGGCTCCGATCAACAAGTGGGTCATGGAGCAGTTGATCATGATCGACGCGCTGAAGCGCGCGTCGGCCCGCTCCATCACGGTCATCGTGCCGTTCTACGGTTACGCGCGGCAGGACAAGAAGCACCGGGGACGTGAACCGATCTCGGCGCGTCTGATCGCGGACCTGATGAAGACCGCGGGTGCGGACCGGATCCTCGCGGTGGACCTGCACACGGACCAGATCCAGGGCTTCTTCGACGGCCCGGTGGACCACCTGTTCGCGCTGCCGCTCCTCGCGGACTACGTGGGCGCGAAGGTGGACCGGTCGAAGCTGACGGTGGTGTCTCCGGACGCGGGCCGGGTGCGGGTGGCGGACCGCTGGTGCGACCGTCTGGGCGCGCCGCTGGCGATCGTGCACAAGCGGCGCGACAAGGACGTGGCGAACCAGGTGACCGTCCACGAGGTCGTGGGTGAGGTCGAGGGCCGGGTGTGCGTCCTGGTCGACGACATGATCGACACCGGTGGCACGATCTGCGCCGCGGCGGACGCGCTCTTCGCGCACGGTGCGGAGGACGTCATCGTGACCGCGACGCACGGTGTGCTGTCGGGCCCGGCGGCGGACCGGCTGAAGAACTCGAAGGTGAGCGAGTTCGTGTTCACGAACACGCTGCCGACGCCGAACGAGCTGGAACTGGACAAGATCACGGTGCTGTCGATCGCGCCGACGATCGCGCGTGCGGTGCGTGAGGTGTTCGAGGACGGTTCGGTGACGAGCCTGTTCGACGAGCAGTGAGCGTCCCGCGCTGACCGCCGCGGGGGACGTGGCTCCTGATCGTTTTGGGTACGGCCTCCCCGTCCGAGTAGACTGCCCGAGTTGCTCGGCGAGGGAGGCCGTACCCGTTTTCGCGGATGCGGCGGTCCGTTATCGACGCGCTCTTCGTAGCAGGCCGTTCGTGGCCGGGTGACCACGTCCGTTTCTACCTCTACGAGGAGTGACCATGTCCGAGGTGAAGATCTCCGCCGCGACGCGCACCGAGTTCGGCAAGGGTGCCGCGCGCCGTATCCGTCGTGACGACAACGTTCCCGGTGTTCTGTACGGTCACGGTTCCGACCCGCTGCACCTGACGCTGCCGGGCCACGCCCTGCTGCTGGCGCTGCGTACGCCGAACGTGCTGATCGCGCTGGACATCGACGGCAAGACGAACGAGCTGGCGATCCCGAAGTCCGTGCAGCGCGACCCGATCAAGGGCTTCCTGGAGCACGTCGACCTGCAGCTCGTGCAGCGCGGCGAGACGGTCGGCGTCGAGATCTACGTGCAGACCGAGGGTGAGCTGGCGCCGGGCGGCAACCTGCTGGAGCACGTGCTGAACGCGCTGCCGGTCGAGGCCGAGGCCACGCACATCCCCGAGTCGGTCACCGTCTCCGTCGAGGGCCTGGAGGCCGGTGCCTCCATCCTGGCCAAGGACGTCCCGCTCCCGGCCGGCACCAAGCTGGCCGTCGACGGGGACACGGTCGTCCTGCAGGTCCTGTCCGCGCAGGCCGAGGAGGCCCCGGCCGAGGGCGAGGGCGCCGAGGCCACCGAGGCCTGATCCTCCCCCGAAGTCGACGCTCGGCCGCTGTTCCCGTGCGGGGCAGCGGCCGACGCGTATGCGCGCACGGTCATGGCGGACGGTCATGAAGGACACGAAGGAGACAGGGACGTGACGACGGACGCGGGTGCGCCCTGGCTGGTGGCCGGTCTCGGCAATCCGGGCCCCGAGTACGCCTCGAACCGGCACAACGTCGGTTTCATGGTGGCGGATCTGCTGGCGGAGCGGATCGGGGCGCGGTTCAAGCGGCACGGCAAGACGCAGGCACAGGTGGTCGAGGGGCGGATCGGGCCGCCGGGGCCGGCGAACCGCCGGGTGATCCTGGCGAAGCCGATGTCGTTCATGAACGTGTCGGGCGGGCCGGTGACGGCGCTGCGCGACTTCTACAAGGTCCCGGTCGGCAACGTCGTGGCGGTGCACGACGAGCTGGACATCGACTACGGCGCGCTGCGGCTGAAGCTGGGCGGCGGGGACAACGGGCACAACGGACTGAAGTCGATCACGAAGGCGCTGGGACCGGACTACCACCGGGTGCGCTTCGGGATCGGACGCCCGCCGGGACGGATGCCGGTGGCGGACTTCGTGCTGCGCGACTTCTCGTCGGCGGAACGCAAGGAGCTGGACTACTTCGTGGACCGGGCGGCGGACGCGGTGGAGGCCCTGGTCATCGAGGGGCTGGAGCGGACGCAGAGCACGTACAACTCCTGAGCCGGGCGGGCACACCTCCCGGCTTGTCCGCCGATGGGCCACGGGCGAGTTGACCCAGCGTGCAGGTATGGCCAATGATCCCGGCCATGCCTGCCTCCTCCGCCGCCGCATGTCCCCGCCGGGCCTCGTACGCCGTGCTGCGGTTCGGCCGGATCGCGGTGATGGGCACGGTGGCGGCGCTGATCCTGATCGCGGGGGTGTGGGCGTCCTGGGGCACGGCGCAGCACGTGCTGCTGACCAAGGGGCGGGAACAGGGCACGGTCGAGGTGACGCGGTGCGGCGGGGGCGTGTGCAGTGGGCCGTACGCGCCGGTGACGGCGGGGTCGCAGCCGCGGGAGCGGGTGGTCCTGGAGGACTCGGTCGCCGTGGCGCAGGGGCGGACGTACGCCGTGGTGGTCAAGCCCGGTGGTGACGGCGCGGTGCGGTCGGGTCCGGCCGGGGTGCTGTACGCCTGGGTGCCGCTCGGCGGGGCACTGCTGCTGGCGTCGGTGGTCGTGGCGGGCGGTCTGCGGCGGACGCGGGCGGCGTGGGTGCTGGGCGGGGCGGGATTCGCCCTGCTGACGGCGGCGTTCCTCGCGGTGTGACCGCCGGGCGTACGACGTGACGGTGCCCCCGTGCTCTCGGTGGGCGCGGGGGCACCGTGGTGTGTGCGGGGGCGCGGGTCAGCCGGTGTTGCGCAGGCCCGCGGCGACGCCGTTGACCGTCAGGAGCAGGGCCCGGGCGAGCAGCGGGTCGGCTTCCTCGCCCGCGGCGGCGGCCTCGCGCTGGCGGCCGAGGAGGGCGACCTGGAGGTAGGAGATGGGGTCGAGGTAGGCGTCGCGGATGGCGAACGTCTGCTTGAGGACGGGGTCGGCGTCCAGCAGTTCACTCTCGCCGGTGACGCGCAGGACCTCGTCGACGGTCAGCTCGTGCTCGGTCTTGATGGCGTCGAAGACGTGCTTCAGCTCGTCCGGCACGAGGGTGTCGACGTAGTGCTGGGCGATGCGCAGGTCGGTCTTGGCGAGGGTCATCTCGACGTTGGAGATGAAGTTGCGGAAGAAGTGCCACTGCTGGTGCATCTCGTCGAGGACGGTGTCCAGGCCGGCCTCGCGCAGTGCCTTCAGACCGGAGCCGACGCCGTACCAGCCGGGGACGATCTGCCGGGACTGGGTCCAGCCGAACACCCACGGGATGGCGCGCAGCCCGTCGAGCGAGACGCCCGAGCCGGGTCGGCGGGAGGGCCGCGAGCCCAGGTGCAGGTCGGCCAGCTGGTCGACCGGCGTGGAGGCCAGGAAGTACGTCGGCAGGTCGGGGTCCTCGACCAGCTTGCGGTAGGCCGTGTGGGCCGCGTCGGAGACGACGTCCATGGCGGCGTCCCAGCGGGCGAGGGCCTCGTCCGACTGGCGGGGCGCGGTGTGCAGGGCGGAGGCCTGGAGGGTGGCCGCGACCGTCAGCTCCAGGTTCTCCCGGGCCAGGGACGGGATGAGGTACTTGTCGGAGATGACCTCGCCCTGCTCGGTGACCTTGATCTCGCCCTCCAGGGTGCCCCAGGGCTGGGCGAGAATGGCGTCGTGGGTGGGGCCGCCGCCGCGGCCGACGGTGCCGCCGCGGCCGTGGAAGAGGCGCAGCCGCACCCCGTAGCGGTGGGCGACGTCGCGCAGGCGGCGCTGGGCGCGGTGGATCTCCCACTGCGAGGTGGTGATGCCGCCGAACTTGGAGGAGTCGGAGTAGCCGAGCATGACCTCCTGGACGTCGCCGCGCAGGGCGACCAGGCGCCGGTAGGAGGGGTCGGCGAGCAGGTCCTCCAGGATGGTGTCGGCGGCCTTGAGCTCGTCCGTGGTCTCCAGGAGGGGCACGATGCCGATCTTCGCCCAGCCGGCGTGCAGGTCGATCAGCCCGGCCTCGCGGGCGAGGACCGCCGCGGCGAAGACGTCGTCGGCGCCCTGGCACATGGAGATGATGTAGGACTCGACGACCTCGGGGCCGAACACCTCCAGCGCGCGCCTGACGGTCTGGAAGACGCCGAGGGTCTTCTCGCCGGCCGCGTCCACGGGGGCGGGGCTGGGGGCGAGCGGACGCCGGGACCGCAGCTCCTTGGCGAGGAGCTTGGCGCGGTACTCGCGGGGCATGTCGGCGTAGCGCCAGGACTCCTCGCCGAGCCGGTCGAAGAGCTGGCCGAGGGCGTGGTGGTGGGCGTCGGCGTGCTCGCGGACGTCCATGGTGGCGAGCTGGAGGCCGAAGGCGGCCAGGGTGCGGATGGTGCGGGCGAGGCGTCCGTCGGCGAAGAGGCCGCCGCGGTGCTCGCGCAGGGAGACCTGGACGATGCGCAGGTCGGCGATGAGTTCGGCGGTGCCGAGGTAGTCGCGGCCGTCCTCGTGCGGGGTGCCCTTGGCGAGGCGCTCCTTGGTGTTCTCCAGCTTCTGCCGGATGCAGGTGGCCTTCAGCCGGTAGGGCTCCTCGGCGTTGAGGCGCTTGTAGCGGGGGCTGATCTCCGGGAGCCGGTCCAGGTCGGCCCGCAGGGAGGTGAGGAGTTCCTCGGTGGCTCCGGCGTAGCGGATGGAGTTGGAGAGGAAGCCGCGCAGCTCGTCGATCATCTCCAGGGCGTCGTTGATGCCGTGCTCGTGCTGGAGGATCAGGACGTCCCAGGTGACCTGGGGGGTGACGTTGGGGTTGCCGTCGCGGTCGCCGCCGATCCAGGTGCCGAAGGTGAGCGGGCGGGTGTCGTCGGGGAGCGTGACGCCGGCGCGCTCCAGCTCCGCCGTCAGGTCCTCCAGGACGTCGCCGACGGCGCCGGCGTGCAGCTCGTCCAGGTAGTAGATGGCGTTGCGGGCCTCGTCGGCCGGCTCGGGGCGCACGACGCGCAGCTCGTCGGTCTGCCAGACGAGGTCGATGTTCTCGGCGAGGCGGACGTCGAGGCGGCGCCGGTCGGACTCGATGACCGGGGTGTCCAGCAGTGCGGCGATGCGCCGCAGCTTGTTGAGGACGGAGCGGCGGGCGGCCTCGGTGGGGTGCGCGGTGAAGACCGGGCGGACGTTGAGGTTGCGGACGGTGTCGCGCAGGTGCTCGGGGTCGGCGTCCTTGAGGCGGTCGGCGGTACGGGCCAGCAGCCCGCCCTCGGCGGCGCGCTTGGCGCCCAGCTCCCGGCCACGGTGCACCTGCTCGGTGACGTTGGCCAGGTGGAAGTAGATGGAGAAGGCACGGACCAGCTTGGCCGCGGTCTCCAGTTCGGTGCCGCGCAGCAGCTCGGCGGCGGCCTCGCCGTCCTCTCGGGTGAGGCGGCGCACCTTCTCGACGAGTTCCAGCAGCTCGGGGCCCTCCTGCCGGACGAGGGTCTCTCCGAGGAGATCACCCAGCCGGCGGATGTCGGCGCGCAGCTCGCTGCTGGTCGTCATGGTGGTCTGGTCGTCGGCACTGCTCACAGGTGCGGCTCCTTGCAGTGTTGAAGCTCGTCTGGGAGGGGACCCGGACGGCGTCTCGCGCGGCGGCGCCGCTCACGAGGCCGGGCGTCCGGGAAGTATTCCGAGCGGACCGCGCTGTCCGACCGACTCCCAGGATAGGTGTCGGCCAGGACGCGCAGGCTGTCGGGCTCTTGCCGGAGGTCGACGCGCTGCCATACTTACGTCGCCGTAGGTTACGAAACCGTAGGAATGAGCACACGGTCACCGAGGCACGGCACCGGACACCACCCTCGACCCCCCAGGGGACGCGCATGACCACACCTTCCGATGTGATCCCGAACGCTTCGCAGAATCCCGACGGCACCTCCGCACCGTCCGCCACGCTGGGCGGTGAGCAGAAGCGGTCCCTCGAACAGATCACGCTCCTGCTGTTCATCACCGTCCCGTTCCTCGCACTGGTGGCGGCGGTGCCGCTGGCGTGGGGATGGGGCGTGAGCTGGCTGGACCTGGGCCTGCTGGTCTTCTTCTACTTCCTGGGCTGCCACGGCATCACCATCGGCTTCCACCGTCACTTCACCCACGGTTCCTTCAAGGCGAAACGGCCACTGAAGATCGCGCTCGCGATCGCGGGCTCGATGGCCGTCGAGGGCCCGCTGGTCCGCTGGGTGGCCGACCACCGCAAGCACCACAAGTTCTCCGACGACGAGGGCGACCCGCATTCGCCGTGGCGGTACGGCGAGACGGTGCCGGCCCTGATCAAGGGCCTGTGGTGGGCGCACATCGCCTGGATGTTCGACGAGGAGCAGACCCCGCAGGACAAGTACGCCCCGGACCTGATCAAGGACCCGGCGCTGCGCGCGATCTCCCGCCAGTTCATCCTGTGGACGATGGTCTCGCTGGCCCTTCCGGCGCTGATCGGCGGGCTGGTCACGATGTCGTGGTGGGGAGCGTTCACCGGGTTCTTCTGGGGTTCGCTCGTCCGGGTGGCGCTGTTGCACCACGTGACGTGGTCGATCAACTCGATCTGCCACGCGGTCGGCAAGCGCCCGTTCAAGTCGCGGGACCGCTCGGGCAACGTGTGGTGGCTGGCGATCCTGTCCTGCGGCGAGTCCTGGCACAACCTGCACCACGCCGACCCGACCTCCGCGCGGCACGGGGTGATGCGCGGCCAGCTCGACTCGTCCGCGCGCCTGATCCGCTGGTTCGAGCAGCTCGGCTGGGCCTACGACGTGCGGTGGCCGTCACGCTCGCGTATCGATTCCCGCCGCAACCCGGACCAAGGCGGCTCCCGCCGCCGGAAGGAGACCTCCGAGGCGGCATGATGGTCGCTGTGGCGACCGACTCCAGCACCCCCAGCGATGACAAGCCGCGCCGTGTGCGCCGCACCCGGATGACCGGTGCCGAGCGCCGCGAGCAGCTGCTGGAGATCGGTCGCACCCTCTTCGCCGCGAAGGGCTTCGAGGGCACCTCGGTGGAGGAGATCGCGGCGAAGGCCGGGGTCTCCAAACCGGTGGTGTACGAGCACTTCGGCGGAAAGGAGGGGCTGTACGCCGTGGTGGTGGACCGGGAGATGCGGCGGCTGCTGGACATGGTGACCAGCTCCCTGACCGCCGGCCATCCGCGGGAACTGTGCGAGCAGGCCGCCTTCGCGCTCCTCGACTACATCGAGGAGTACACGGACGGGTTCCGCATCCTGGTCCGCGACTCCCCCATCCCGCAGTCGACGGGTTCCTTCGCGTCGCTGATCTCCGACATCGCCACCCAGGTGGAGGACATCCTGGGCCGCGAGTTCAAGAACCGGGGCTTCGACGCCAAGCTGGCCCCGCTGTACGCGCAGGCACTGGTCGGCATGGTGGCGCTGACCGGGCAGTGGTGGCTGGACGTGCGCCGCCCCAGGAAGGCGGAGGTGGCGGCGCACCTGGTGAACCTGGCGTGGCACGGGCTGGACGGCCTCGAACCCAGGCCGCGGTTGATCGGGCACCGCAAGAGCTAGCGCCGCACCGGGGGAGGGAAACGCATGCAGCCGCTCCGCGGGGTCACCGTCGTCGCGCTCGAACAGGCGGTCGCCGCGCCCTACGCCAGCCGCCAGCTCGCCGACCTCGGCGCGCGGGTGATCAAGGTGGAGCGCCCCGGCACGGGCGACTTCGCCCGCTCCTACGACACCCGGGCACGGGGTCTCAGCTCGCACTTCGTCTGGGTGAACCGCAACAAGGAGTCCCTCACCCTGGACATCAAGGACCCGCGCGGCATGGACGTGCTGCGTCGCCTGATCGCGGACGCCGACGTCTTCCTGCAGAACCTGGCACCGGGAGCGGCGGCCCGGGCCGGCCTCGGCGCGGAGGAACTGCGGGCCCGCCACCCGCGGCTGATCGTGTGCGACATCTCCGGGTACGGCGCCCCCGGCCCCTACGAGGGCCGCAAGGCCTACGACCTGATGGTGCAGTCCGAGTCGGGACTGCTGTCCGTCACCGGCACGCCGGACGAGATGGCCAAGGTGGGCATCTCGGTGTCGGACATCGCCGCCGGGATGTACGCGTACAGCTCGATCCTCGCGGCCCTGCTGGAGCGCGGGCGGACGGGGCGGGGCACGCACCTGGACGTGTCGATGCTGGAGGCCACCGTGGAGTGGATGGGCTTCCCGCTCTACTACGCCCTCGACGGCGCCGAGCCGCCGCCCCGGGCGGGCGCCGCGCACGCGACGATCCACCCCTACGGCCCGTTCACGGCGGGCGACGGCAAGGTCGTCATGATGGCGATCCAGAACGAGCGCGAGTGGCGCGGCTTCTGCGCGGGTTTCCTGGGCCGGCCGGAGCTGGCCGACCACCCCGACTACGCCACCAACGCCGACCGCAACGCGCGGCGCGGGGCGCTGGGCGCGATCATCGCCGCCCGCTTCGCGGAGCTGACCAGCACGGCGGCGATCGAGCTGCTCGGCGCGGTGCCCGTGGCGAACGCCCGGGTGAACACGCTCGCCGAGGTGTGGGCCCACCCGCAGCTGGCCGCGCGCGGGCGCCTGCACGAAGTACCGACCCCGGCCGGTCCCGTACCGGCCCTGGCTCCGCCCGGCCCGACGGGGGACGCTCCGCGCATGGACCCCGTGCCCGCGCCGGGCGAGCACACGCGGGCCGTCCTCGGCGAGCTGGGACTGTCCGCCGACGCCGTCGACGCGCTGCTGGCGGACGGGGTGGCCTGACCGGTCCGGCCTGCGGGACGGACGCCCGGCGGGACGCGAGGCGCGTCTCGGGACTCAGGGATCTCCGGGGCGCCGGCCGGGGACCTCCGCCCCATCCGGGTGACAACCGGCCGGGGGACTTCCGCGTCACCCGGGTGACCACCGGCCGGGCGGCGCCCGCACCGGCCCCTCACGCCCGACCCCTCTCCGGACGGGCGGCCTCCGTACCGCCCCGTCACGCCGGGACGCTCGACAAGCGGCGGCGCCTCCGGAACCCCCTCCCCCGGCCCCTCACCGAGCGGGCGGCCTCCGTGCCGCCCCGTCACGCCGGGGACGTGACCGCGGTGGTCACCGGCCTCCCTCCTTGCGGGCGACGGCGAAGATCCGGCGGAACGGGAAGGGGGTGCCGTGGGGTCCGGCCGGATAGGCGGCGCGCAGGACGGTCCGGTACTCCTCCACGAAGGCGTCGCGGGCCTCCGGATCGTCGTCGAGCGCGGTGAGCACGGGCCGCAGCCCCGTCCCCCTCACCCAGTCCAGGACCGCGTCCTCGCCGGTCAGGAGGTGGACGTACGTCGTCTCCCACACGTCGGCGGTGCAGCCGGCCGAGGCCAGGCGGTCGAGGTAGGCGCCGGGCGTGAGGACGGCGCCGTCGTGGCGCAGGGTGCCGGCGAGGCGGTCCCGCCAGCGCCGGGAGTGGGCGAGTTCGCGCATCAGGCGGTGGCTGGGGGCGTCGAAGTTGCCGGGCACCTGGAAGGCGAGGACGCCGCCGGGGGCGAGGCCGGCGATCCAGTCGGGGAAGCGGTCGGCGTGACCGGGGACCCACTGGAGGGCGGCGTTGCTGACGACGAGGTCGAACGGCTCGGCGGGGGTCCAGGTGCGGACGTCGGCGGCGGCGAAGTCGAGGCGGCCGCCCCGGGGCGTGGGCCCGGCGTACTCCTGCGCCCGTTCGAGCATCCGGGCCGAGTTGTCGTAGCCGGTGACGTGGGCGGTGGGCCAGCGCTCGGCGAGCAGGACGGTGACGTTGCCGGGGCCGCAGCCGAGGTCGGCGATGCGGGGCGGCCCGGCGGACGGCCCCGCGGTGAGGCCGGGTACGCGGGCGAGGAGGTCGGTGAAGGGACGGGCGCGGTGTCCGGCGTGGCGCAGGTACTGGGCGGGGTCCCAGGCGGGGGCGGTGGCGGTGGCGGACATGGAAACCTCCGGGGGACGCGGTCCGGGACGGGTACCCGGCGACGGACGCCAACTACCTCGATGTCAAGAAAATGGATGTCAAGAGACTTCACGTCGACACAACCATTACACTGATCGTCATGGAGGACGAGGTCGATCGGCTGGTCGCTGCGTGGCGCCGGGAGCGCCCTGACCTCGACGTGGAACCGCTCGAGGTGCTGAGCCGGGTCAGCAGGCTCGCCCGTCACCTGGACCGCGCACGTCGGCTGGCCTTCTCCGAACACGCACTCGAGCCCTGGGAGTTCGACGTCCTGACGGCGCTGCGCCGCGCGGGCACCCCGTACCAGCTCTCGCCGGGCCAGCTCCTCACCCAGACCCTGGTCACCTCGGGCACGATGACCAACCGCATCGACCGCCTGGCCAAGAAGGGCCTGGTGGAGCGCCTGCCCGATCCCAGCGACCGGCGCGGCGTGCTGGTCCGGCTCACGGACGAGGGCCGGGACCGCGCCGACCGGTCACTGGCGGGCCTGCTGGACCAGGAGCGCGCGATCCTGGCCGAGCTGTCCCGGGCCCAGCGCGGCGAACTGGCGGCACTGCTGCGCGGGCTGACCGCCCCGTTCGACAACATCCCCGGCTGACCGCCCCGGTCGACGGCATCCCCGGCTGACCGCCCCGTTCGACAACATCCCCGGCTGAGGGCCCCGGTCGGGCCACGCCGCGGGCGCCGGTCCGCTCACCCGTACCGGTCAGGCGCTGGTGCTCTCCCGCGCCCCGATCCGCCCGGCGGGCCCCAGGTCCGCCGGCCCGACCCCGGCGCGGCGGGCCAGGGCCACGGCCGCGAGGGTGGAGTGGACGCCCAGCTTGCCCAGGACGTTCTGCATGTGGGTCCGCACGGTGTGGGGGGACAGGTACAGCCGTTCGGCGACGGCCTTGCGGCCGAGCCCGGCGACCATGCAGCGCAGCACCTCCCGCTCCCTCGGGGTCAGCGACTCCACCAGCCGCTCGCTCTCGGTACGGTGCCTGCGGGCGGCGGTCAGTTCGCGCAGCACGCCGGTGAGCAGGGCGGGCGGCAGATGCGTCTCGTCCCGCAGGACCCCCCGGATGACGCTGAGCAGCCGCGACAGGGAGCAGTCCTTGGCCACCCACCCGCAGGCACCGGCCCCCAGCGCGAGGGCCGCCCGCCGGGGGTCGTCCTTCTCGGCGAGGACGACGATCCGCGCCCCGGGCTGCGCCGTGCGCACCCCGGCGACCAGCGAGATCCCGTCCACCAGCCCGTCCTCGTCGCCCTCCCGCACGGGCACGGCCGGCCGGGTGCCGGGCACGTGCCCGCCGAGGTCGGCGTCGACCAGCAGCACGTCGAAGGGCCGCCCCTCGGACGCGGCCCGCTCCAGGCAGCGCAGCGCGGCCGGGCCGCTGCCGGCCGCGGACACGTCGACGTCGGGCTCGGCGGCCAGGGCGGCGGCGAGCGACTCGGCGAAGATGCGGTGGTCGTCGACGACCAGGACTCGGATACGCACCACGAAACCCCCTCCCCCGAGCTCCTCCCGGAGCAGGGGATCCATCGTCTGCCCGTCGTCGAGGGACGACACCGGCACGGGTACGACGCCCGAAGCCCCGTGTCCACCTGCGCACTCGGTACTCCGGGACGGGCCGCCGCACGACCGCCGCCGTGCAGTAACCGCTACCCCCGCCCCGGGCGCCGTACCCGGCTGTCTCGCCCCCTGAGCGGCACCGGCCCCCACCGGTGCTGTCCATCAGAGTACGGGCGGGTGCCGTGAGCGGAAGGGTATGTGCAGAACTGACGGTCCGGCACGTTTATGGTGAGCCGCATGTTTCGTCTTGTGACAGAAGTGGACAAGGCACGGCGGGATCTGCTGCGCAGTCGCCTGCGGGAGACGAACACGGCGGCCTCCTCGGTCCTGCGCGCGTTGCGCGGAACCCCTCACGAACGCGAATGCCCGCTGCACGTCTGGGTCCTGGACGGGGCCGGCGCCCTCGCGGGTGGTCTGGTCGGCCACACCTGGGCGGCCTGGCTGCACGTGACCTACCTGTGGGTGGACGGCCGCCACCGCGGGGTGGGCCTCGGCTCCGCCCTGCTGGCGGAGGCGGAGCGCGGGGCCCGCGGGGAGCGGGGCTGTACGGCGTCCCGCGTGGAGACCTGGGACTTCCAGGCACCGGACTTCTACGTGAAGCAGGGGTACGAGGTGGTGGGCGTGATCCCCGACTACCCGCCGGGGATCACGGAGTACACGCTGGTGAAGCGGCTCGGGTGACGGGCTCAGACGAGACGCCGCGCCCCCGCCGACGGCACCGCCTCGAACACCCGCACGGCGGTGAGGCCCGCCGCCGCGAACGCCTCCTCGACCGCCCCGGTGACGGTGTCGACGTCGGCCGCCTCCACGAGGACGATGGCCGAGCCGCCGAAGCCGCCGCCGGTCATGCGGGCGCCGAGGGCGCCGGAGGCCAGGGCCGTGTCGACGACCAGGTCCAGTTCCCGGCAGGAGATGCGGAAGTCGTCGCGCAGGGAGGCGTGCCCCTCGGCCAGGACCGGGCCGATGGCGCGGGTGTCGCCGGACTCCAGCAGCGCCACCACCCGCTCGACCCGCTCGTCCTCGGTGACGACGTGGCGCACCAGGCGGCTCACCTCCTCGTCGTCGGCCAGCCGCTCCAGCGCCGCGTCCAGTTCCTCGGGGGCCACGTCGCGCAGCGCGTCCACGCCCAGCAGCGCGGCGCCCTTCTCGCAGCCGGCGCGGCGCTTGCCGTACTCGCCCTCGCTGTGGGAGTGCTTGACCTGCGTGTCCACGACGAGGAGGCGCAGGCCCTCGGCGGCGAGGTCGAAGGGGATCTGGCGCTGGGAGAGGTCGCGGGTGTCGAGGAAGAGGGCGTGCCCGGTCTCGCAGCAGGCCGACGCGGTCTGGTCCATGATGCCGACGGGGGCGCCGACGTAGACGTTCTCGGCGCGCTGGCACAGCCGGGCCAGCTGCCAGCCGCGCAGCCCCAGGGAGTACAGGTCGTTCAGCGCCAGTGCCACGACGACCTCCAGGGCCGCCGAGGACGAGAGCCCCGCGCCCGACGGGACCGTCGAGGCCAGGTGGATGTCGGCACCGGTCAGCTCGTGGCCGGCCTCGCGCAGCGCCCAGACGACGCCGGAGGGGTACGCGGTCCAGGACGTGTCCGGCCCGGGGGCCAGGTCCGCCACGCGCAGCTCGACGGGGTCGGCGCCGATGTCCGCCGAGTGCAGGCGCAGGACGCCGTCGTCGCGCCGGGAGACGGCGGCGACCGCGGTGTGCGGCAGCGCGAACGGCATGACGAAGCCGTCGTTGTAGTCGGTGTGTTCGCCGATGAGGTTCACCCGCCCCGGCGCCGCCCACACGCCGTGCGGCTCCGCCCCGTACAGCTCCCGGAACCGCTCGCCGACGGTCTCCGCGACAGCCTCGCCCATGCCCTGACCCCTCGCCCTTCCGTAAGTCCTAGTCCGCGCGCCGCTGCGCGAACTCCCACGCGTCCGCCACGATCCCCGCGAGGTCCGCGCGGGACGGGTTCCAGCCCAGTTTGCCGCGGGCGACGTCCGCCGACGCCACCAGGACCGCCGGGTCGCCGCCGCGGCGGGGCGCCACGGTCTCGGGGATCGGACGGCCCGTCACCCGGCGGACGGTCTCGACGACCTCGCGGACGGAGAAGCCGTTGCCGTTGCCCAGGTTGCAGATGAGGTGCTCGCCCGGGGTGGCCGCGTCCAGGGCCAGCAGGTGGGCCTCGGCCAGGTCGGCGACGTGGATGTAGTCGCGGACGCAGGTGCCGTCGGGCGTCGGGTAGTCGTCGCCGAAGACGGAGATGGCGTCGCGCCGGCCCTGCGCCACCTGGAGGACCAGCGGGATCAGGTGGGACTCGGGGTCGTGGCGCTCGCCGTACTCCCCGTACGCGCCCGCGACGTTGAAGTAGCGCAGCGAGACCGCGCCCAGCCCGTGGGCCTTCGCCTCACCGGTGATCATGTGGTCCACGGCGAGCTTGGAGGCGCCGTAGGGGCTGGTGGGCCTCGTCGGCGCGGACTCGACGATCGGCGACCGGTCCGGCTCGCCGTACGTCGCGGCCGTGGAGGAGAACACGAGCCGGCCCACGCCCGCCGCGCGCATCGCCGCCAGCAGGGCCATGGTGCCGCCGACGTTGTTGTCCCAGTACTTCTCGGGCTTCACGACCGACTCGCCGACCTGCGAGAAGGCGGCGAAGTGCAGCACCCCGTCGAAGGTGGCGTCCAGCCACTGGGCGGCGTCGCGGATGTCGCCCTCGACGAAGGCGGCGCCCGCCGGTACGCCCTCCCGGAAGCCCGTCGACAGGTTGTCGAGGACGACGACCTCGTGGCCGGCCTCCAGCAGATGCTGGGCGACCACGCTGCCGACGTAGCCGGCCCCGCCCGTCACCAGGTACTTCCCGCTCATGAACTCGCTACCTCTCGCAGTCGCTCGGCCGCGCGCTCCGGGGGCACGTCGTTGATGAACACGTCCATGCCGGACTCGGAGCCCGCGAGGAACTTCAGCTTGCCGGACGTACGGCGGATGGTGAAAAGCTCCAGGTGCAGCGCGAAGTCGTCCCGCGCCACGCCCTCGAAGTCCTCCAGCTGCCCGAACGGCGCCTGGTGCCAGGCGGCGATGTACGGCGTCGGAGGCTCACCCTCACCGAAGATCCGGTCGAAGCGCCTCAACAGTTCCAGATAGACCTGGGGGAACTCTGTGCGCGCCGCCTCGTCGAGGCCGAGCAGGTCGGGCACCCGCCGCCTGGGGTAGAGGTGCACCTCGTACGGCCAGTGCGCGGCGTACGGCACGAAGGCGACCCAGTGCTCGCCCGCCAGGACGACCCGCTCACCGGCCAGTTCCTCCTCCAGGACCGCGTCGAACAGGTTCCCCCCGCCCGTCGCGTCCTTGTGCGCGGCGAGCGAACGGAGCATCTGGGCGGTACGGGGGGTGGTGAAGGGGTAGGCGTAGATCTGCCCGTGCGGGTGACCCAGCGTCACACCGATCTCGGCGCCCCGGTTCTCGAAGCAGAACACCTGGTCGACGGAGGGCAGGTGCGACAGCTCCGACGTGCGGTCGGTCCAGGCGTCCAGCACGAGACGGGCCTGTTCCGCGGTCAGGTCGGCGAAGGAGGCGTCGTGGTCGGAGGTGAAGCAGACGACCTCGCAGCGGCCGGAGTCGCCGGCCAGCGAGGGAAAGCGGTTCTCGAAGACCACCACGTCGTACGACGAGTCCGGGATCTCGCTCAGCCGTTCCCCCTGCGAGGGGCACAGCGGGCACTGGTCGGCGGGCGGGTGGTAGGTGCGGCCCTGGCGGTGCGAGGCGATGGCGACGGAGTCGCCGAGCAGCGGGTCGCGGCGGACCTCGGAGGTGGTGACGGTCCGCTCCAGCGGGCGGCGGTCCACGGCCTCCCGCACGGTGTCGTCGCGCAGGTCGTAGTAGACGAGTTCACGCCCGTCGGCCAGCCGGGTCGAGGTCTTCTTCACTGCCGCACTCCTCCGCACCCGCACTTTCTTACTCAACACAATCAAACATAACACGCCACAACCGACCAGCACCCCCCGCTCATCACAATCAAACAAAGAACGCCATCAGAAGTGTTCAATAACTGAACGCGGAGGCGTAGGTTCCGCTCCGGACCAGTTCGCGCAACGAAGCGAGTTCGTATGCATACCCCCACATATCTAGCCGCGGAGCTTCGACTCCCCACCAACTGGCTCGACTACTCGATCCTCGGTATCTACTTCGTCGTCGTGCTCGGCATCGGCTTCGCCGCCCGCCGCTCCGTCAAGACCAGCCTCGACTTCTTCCTGTCCGGCCGCTCCCTGCCCGCCTGGGTCACCGGTCTCGCCTTCGTCGCGGCCAACCTGGGCGCCACCGAGATCCTCGGCATGGCCGCCAACAGCGCCCAGTACGGCGTCTACACGACCCACTGGTACTGGATCGGCGCCATCCCGGCGATGGTCTTCCTCGGCCTGGTGATGATGCCGTTCTACTACGGCTCGAAGGTCCGCTCGGTGCCGGAGTTCCTGCTCCTGCGCTTCGACCGGTCCTCGCACCTGCTGAGTTCGGTCCTGTTCGCCGTCGCCGCCATCCTGATCGCCGGGGTGAACCTCTACGCCCTCGCGATCGTCGTCGAGGCGCTGCTGGGCTGGCCCCAGTGGGTGGCCATCGTGGTCGCCGGCTTCTTCGTCCTCGCGTACATCACGCTCGGCGGCCTGTCCTCGGCGATCTACAACGAGGTCCTCCAGTTCTTCGTGATCCTGGCCGGCCTCATCCCGATCACCGTCCTCGGCCTGAAGAAGGTCGGCGGCTGGGACGGCCTGTCCGACTCCCTCACCGAGTCCCGCGGCGGCGACTTCATGACCGCCTGGGGCGGCACGGGCATCGGCAGCGACAACCCGCTGGGCGCCAACTGGCTGACCATCGTCCTGGGCCTGGGCTTCGTGCTGTCCTTCGGCTACTGGACGACGAACTTCGCCGAGGTGCAGCGCGCCCTGTCGGCGAAGAACCTCTCGGCGGCCCAGCGCACGCCGCTCATCGCCGCGTTCCCGAAGATCTTCATCGTCTTCGTGGTGATGATCCCCGGCCTGGTCGCCGCGGTCCTCGTCCCGCGGATCGGCACCCCCGGTTCGGACCTCCAGTACAACGACGCGATCCCGTACCTGATGCAGCAGCTGCTGCCCAACGGCGTCCTGGGCATCGCGGTGACCGGTCTGCTGGCCGCCTTCATGGCGGGCATGGCGGCGAACATCTCGTCCTTCAACACGGTCTTCACCAGCGACATCTGGGCGAAGTACGTCGTGAAGGGCCGCGAGGACGGCTACTACGTGCGCTTCGGCCGCCTGATCACCGTGATCGGCGTCCTGGCCTCGATCGGCACGGCGTTCCTGGCCTCGTCCTTCTCCAACATCATGAGCTACCTCCAGACGCTCTTCTCCTTCTTCAACGTGCCGATGTTCGTGGTCTTCATCATCGGCATGTTCTGGAAGCGGGCGTCCATGAAGTCCGGTTTCTGGGGCCTGCTCGCGGGCACCACCGCGGCGATGGTGAACTACTTCGTCGTCTACAAGCAGGGCATCGTCGACATCCCCACCGACCAGGGCGCCAACTTCGTCTCGGCGATCGCCGGCTTCGTGGCCGGCGCGGTCGTCATGGTCGCGGTGTCCCTGTTCACCGCCCCGAAGCCCGCCGCCGAGCTCCAGGGCCTGGTCTACGGCACCACGTCGCCCGGCATGACCGAGGCGCCCGCCCAGGGCGACGACGCGTGGTACCGCAAGCCGGCACTGCTGGGCTGGGGGGCGGTCGTCCTGGCCGCCGCCTGCTACATCCCGTTCTCGTTCTGATCGCGGGAGGATTGAGAGAGCATGTCCGATTCCTACTCCGACGAGAACGTCCGGTCCGAGGTCTCCGAGCTGGAGACCAAGTCCGTGACGGCCGCGCGGCTCTTCGACATCCGGCGGATCATCGGCGGGCTGTTCGTGGTCTACGGCGTCATCGTGACGATCGCGGGCTTCGTGGCGTCCGACGACGACATCGACAAGGCGCAGGGGGTGAACATCAACCTGTGGACCGGGCTGGGCATGCTGGCGCTGGGGCTGTTCTTCCTGGCCTGGCTGAAGCTGCGGCCGACGGCTCCTCCCCCGCCCCCCGCCGCGGAGGGGGCCCCGCGGGAGTGACGCCGGTGCCGTGACCGGGCCGGTCCGCCGCCGGGCGCCCAGGCGCCCGGCGGCGGGCGGCGGGGCGGAAGGACGCGGCCCGGCGCCGTGGGGCCACGGGCGGGGGCGTGGCCCGGCGCCGCAGGGCCGGGGCGCAGGGACGCGGTCGGGCGTCGTAGGACCCGCGGGAGCGGGACGCGGCCCGGCGCCGTACGGCCGACGCGGTCGGGCGCCGCAGGGCCGGGGCGCAGGGACGCGGTCGGGCGTCGTGGGACCCGCGGGAGCGGGACGCGGCCCGGTCCGTCAACCGCCGGAGGCTCCCGCCCGGTCCAGCAGTCCCGTGCGGGCCGCCAGCGCCGCCGCCTCCAGCCGCGAGCCCACGCCCAGCTTCATCAGCACCCGCTGGACGTGCGTGCGCGCCGTGGACGGCGCGATGCCCATGCCGGCCGCGATCAGCCGGGTGTCCTCACCGTCGGCGACCCGCACCAGCACCTCCACCTCCCGCGGCGTGAGCATCCGCAGCAGCCGCTGGCCCTCGTCGTCGGGCTGGGCCGCCGGGTTGAGCAGTTCCCCGAACGCCCCCTGCAGCAACGACGGCGCCACCGCCGCCTCCCCGGCCCGTGCCTTCACGATCGCCCGCTCGACGCCCTCTATCCGCTCGTCGTGCCGGACGTACCCCGAGGCCCCCGAGGCGAACGCCGCGGCGATCCCGCGGGGACTCGGGACCGGTCCCAGCACCAGCACCGCCACCTGCGGACGCTCCCGCTTGATCCGCACCACCGGATCGAAGATCCCCGGCTCGGCCGGTGCCGCCGTGCCCAGCAGGCACACCTCGGGCGCCCTGCTGATCACCAGCTCCGCCGCTCCGGCCGCCGGCGCCGCCGCGGCCAGCACCCGGTGCCCCCGCAGCTTCAGCGCCGAGGCCAGCGCCTCGGCGAGCAGTCGGTGGTCGTCGACCACCATGAGCCTCACTCCCATGGAGCAACCCCCCAGTCACCCGGCCTGCCCCGGAAGCTACACGCTGGCTCGACGTCGCGCTGCCCTACCGGTGATAACCGCCTCGGATCACCACCGTCCCGCGGTACGGCCCGCCCGGCACGGTCCCGCCGAAACGGCCCCGCCCCTGTCCAGGGACGGGGCCGTGCGGCTCCCGCGCGACGCCGGGGGACCGTTCCTCAGCCGCTGGTGCCGAAGCCGATCACGAGATACTCCTTCTCGTCCGCGCTGGTCAGCTCACTGGCGTAGGTCTGCGCCATGTACAGGCGCCCTTGCGAGTAGAGGTACTCGGAGTACTCCGGCAGCATGCCGGCCTCCACGTCCCGCACCGCGTCCGTCGACGGGTTCTCCAGCAGCGTGGTCTGCTTGAAGGTCCCGCCGTCGATGCTGACGATCTGGCCGCCCTTGTCGTACGGCGGGCGCTTGTAGGCGATCACGTTGCCGCCGTCCATGCGCAGCGGGGTGATCGTGTACTCCTCGCCGGCGTCGGCGCGCTGTCCGGTCTGCTTCCCGGTGGCGAGGTCGAAGGCGACGACCTCGTTGGTCCGGCTGTAGGACTTGCCGCTGCCCTCGTGCTCCTCGGTCGGGAGGTAGATCCGGCCGTTGCCGACCGCGAGGCCGGTGCACTGCTCGACCTTGGTGATGATGTCGCACTCGGCCGCGAACTTGTCGCCCGGCACCGAGATGCGGGTGAGCAGCTTCCCGGTCTTGTTGTCGATGGAGAACAGGTCCGAGATACCGCTGCCGTCTCCGGCGGAGTCGGCGACGTCCGTGGCCACGACCAGCGGGTTCGTCGACGCGATACCCGCGTACTCGATGCCCTTGGCCATCTTGTACTCGGAGATCACCTTCCCGGACTTCGGGTCGACGGTCTGGATGTTGAGCTGCCGGGCGCCGTACGAGCCGCACCGGCGCACCGCGACCAGCTTCTCGCCGCCCGCGTAGCCCGCGTCGTGGCAGGTGTCGGTCGCCTTCGGGGACCACAGGACGTCGCCCGTGGCGACGTCGAAGGCGACGCCTCCCTCGTTGCTGCCGGCCGCGACCGTGTCACCGCTGATCGTGACGTTGTCGAAGGAGATCGGCTGGTCGCCGGCGGTCTTCGTCCACACCTCCTTGCCCGCGTCCAGGTCGATGACCGCGACCTGGGTGCAGCCGTGCGAGGGCTCCGCCTTGGTCGGCATGGCGGGCTGGTGGACGACGACCGCCTTGTGGTCGTCGGTGACGTGCTTGCCGGCCGTGCAGACGGGGCCGGCCAGCTCGACCGTCCACTTCTCGCTGCCCTTGGCCGGGTCGTAGCCGACGATCTCGGCGATGCCGCTCTTGGCGTACACCTGGTCGGTGAGCCACGAACCGGCGACGACGACGCTGTTGTCCTCCTTGGTCACCGCCGGCGCGGGGACCTGGAAGAGCACCTTGGCGGCGGGGTCGGCGGGCACCTTCTCCACGCTGCCGGGGGACGTGCCGCCGTCGCCGCCCTTCTCGTCCGTGCCGCCCTCGCCACCGGTGCCGCCGCCGGAACTCGCGGTGTCGTCCCTGCCGTCGTCGGAGGAGCCGGCGTACCAGACACCGGCGCCGATGATCAGCGCGATCGCCACGACGGCCGACACGATGATCGCCAGCTGCGCGTTGATCTTCCGGCCGCCGCCCGGCCCGCCCGGCTGGGCCTGCATCGGCACGGTCGGCTGGGGATAGCCGTAACCGGGCTGTCCGGGCTGCCCGTACGGCGGCGTCGGCTGCCCGTAGGGCCCCGGCTGCTGCGGCTGCCCGTACCCGCCGGGGTAGCCGTAACCGGGCTGGGGCTGCGGGGGACCCTGCGGATACCCGTACCCCGCGGGCGGGGCCGCGGGCGTCTGCGCCGGGGTGGGCGGAGGCGTCTGCGGCGTCTGCGGCGTCTGCGGGTAGCCGTAGCCCGGTTCGGGGGTCTTGCCGAGGTTCGGCCCGCTGCCGGACGGCGGGGCCGGCGGCTGCGACGGCTGGTCCTGCGGTGGACCGAAGCCTCCCCCCTGCGGGGGCTCGTGGGGCGGCGGGGACGGCGGCTGGGTCATGACGTGTGCACCTCGGGGAGCAGGGAGCGGGGACGACGGGGAGGACCGTCCGGACCGTCCGGACCGTCCGGACCGGGCGGACCGGGCGGGCCGGCCCGGACGGAGGAGGCCTCGGGAGCGGACGGGGCGGGCGAGAAGGTCACTTGCCGAAGGCAAGCATCAACTTCTCCTTCGCGTCGTCGTTCCCGGTCAGACGGGTGCTGGAGAGGTAGAACCGCCCGTCGACCCAGTCGATGTCCTTGGAGTAGAAGCCGCTCTCGACGGCCGCGACGCCCTGCGGGTTCTGGAGCAGCTTGACCGGCTCGTGACTGCCGCCGCCGGTCGCGATGGACACGACCTGGCCGCCCGCGTCGTACGACGGCTGGACATACGCGATGAGCCGGTCGCCCTCGACCTTGATCGGCGTCATCGTCTCGTCCGCGGGGGACTTGACGCGCCACTTCTCCTTGCCGGTGGCGAGGTCGATCGCGACGATCTCGTTGGCGCCGGAGGCCGCCTCGGTCGGCAGGTAGAGGGTGCCGTCGGCGACGGCGACGCCCGCGCAGCCCTGGAGGTCGCGTTCGAGGATGGCCCAGCCGCACTCGGGGGCGAAGTCCTCGTCGACGCCGACCTGTTCCAGGATCTTGCCGCCGGAGGTGAAGGTGGAGATGTTCCAGACCTTCTTGTCCTCGTTGGTCGCGTAGATCACCAGCGGGTCGACGGAGTAGGCGCGGGCGACCCGCCAGCCCTTCTCGTACTTGTGGGTCCACTGGACCTTGCCGGTCCTCGGGTCCAGCCCCTGGACCTCGTCGTGCGCGTTGTCGCCGCCGGCGCCGCAGGAGGCGACCTGGACGAGCTTGGTCGCGCTGCCCGCGAACCCGGCCGGGAAGCAGGCGTCGCCGTACCGCTTCTTGTCGTACAGCTTCTTGCCGCTGGTGACGTCGTAGGCGGTGCCGGACTGGGAGCGGCCGACCATGAGGACCTTGCCGCTGACGTTCAGCTCGACGGAGAGCGCGGAGTCGAACAGCTCGCCGTCGGAGACCTCCTGCGTCCACCCCTTCGCGCCGGTGGCGAGGTCGATCTCCTGGAGCTTGTTGCACTTGGCACGGTCGCTGGAGCCGCTCATGTAGGCGACGACGATCCTGTCGTCGGCCGTCTTCTCCGGGGTGACCGCGCAGATCTTCTCCGGGAAGGCGATCGGGTCCCAGCTGGGCTTCCCGTCGCCGACGTCGTAGGCGAAGAGCTGCTTGTACGCCGCCTTCACCGCGGTCTTGTCGGTGATCCACATGCCGTCGGCGTCGGCGCCGGAGCCGGGGGCGTCGGGCGCCTCCTTGTACCAGAGCACCTTGGACTCGCCGGCCTGGCGGCCCTCGTTGAGGTCCTCGGGGTCCTCGCCGCCGTCGCCCCTGCCGTCACCGGGGTCGACCGGGGCGTCGCCGGTGGCGGAGGGCTTGGGGTCGTCGCTCCGGCCGGCGACGGGCTTCTCGTCCTTGTCGCCGTCACCGCTCGCGGTGACCGCCCACACGCTGCCGCCGATCACGAGCAGGGCCGCGACCGCGGCGCCGGCCACCAGGGCCGGCTTGCCCTTGAAGGGATTGCGGGACCCGGGGCCGCCGGGCGGCGGGGTGCCGGGCGCGCCCGGGAACTGCGGCTGCGGATAGCCGTAGCCGGGCTGCTGGCCGTAGGGGCCCGGCTGCTGGGGCTGGGCGTAGGAACCGGAGGTGTACGGTCCCGGCTGCGCGTAGGGGCCCGGTTGCGCGTAGGGACCGGGCTGCCCGGGCTGCTGCGGATAGCCGTACCCCGGCTGCTGCGGATAGCCGTACCCCGGCTGCGAGGGCGGGCCGAGCGGCGGACCCTGCGGCGGGCTGGACGGCGGGTCCTGCGGGGGACCGGACGGCGGGCCCTGCGGGGGCGGCGGTGTCTGCGGCGCCCCGAAGCCCGGCGGTGGATCCTGCGGTGCTCCGAAGCCACCCGGCTGCGGCGGCTGGTTGGGCGGCTGGCTCATCAGCGCGTTCCCCCTTATTGCACTCACTGATTTCAGGCCACGTCCCGAGGTACGCGCTGGCCTCGGAGTCGCCTGACGGCAGTCCCTCGGACAGTACTCGGACGGCATTTCTATCACCCGGGCCGCAGGACACACCGGGCCGCGTCCTCCCCTGTTCCCAAGGGAGGACCGGCCCGTGATGCCCCTGTTACGCGCCTTCACGCCCCCTTCACGCCACGCGCGCCCCCTGCGCGCAGGACCGTGCCGGGCTCAGGCGTCCTCGGCCAGTTCCAGCCAGCGCGTCTCCAGCTCCTCGCGCTGACCCGCCAGCGCGCGCAGCTCGGCGTCCAGCTCGGCCACCTTCGCGAAGTCCGTGGCGCTCTCGGCGATCCGCCCGTGCAACGTGGCCTCCTTCTCGGAGACCTTGTCCAACTGCCGCTCGATCTTCTGGAGTTCCTTCTTGGCGGCCCGCGCGTCGGCGGCGCTCCTCTCCGGCACCGCCGCGGCCGGCTTCGCCGCCGCCGGGGCGGACGCCGCTGCCGCCTCCTCCATGCGCCGGCGCCGCTCCAGGTACTCGTCGATGCCGCGCGGCAGCATCCGGAGCGCGCCGTCGCCGAGCAGGGCGAAGACCCGGTCGGTGGTGCGCTCGACGAAGAACCGGTCGTGCGAGATGACGATCATCGAGCCGGGCCAGCCGTCGAGCACGTCCTCCAGCTGGGTCAGGGTCTCGATGTCGAGGTCGTTGGTGGGCTCGTCGAGGAAGAGGACGTTGGGCTCGTCCATGAGGAGCCGCAGCAGCTGGAGCCGCCGCCGCTCACCGCCGGACAGGTCGCCGACCGGCGTCCACTGCTTCTCCTTGCCGAAGCCGAAGGTCTCGCACAGCTGCCCGGCGGTCATCTCCCGGCCCTTGCCGAGGTCGACGCGCTCACGGACGCGCTGCACGGCCTCCAGCACCCGCCAGGCGGGGTCGAGTTCGGCGACCTCCTGGGAGAGGTAGGCGAGCTTGACGGTCCTGCCGACCTTGACGCTCCCGCCCGCGGGCTGCTGCTCCCCGTCGCTGTACGCGGCGTTCGCGAGGTCCCGCAGCAGGGAGGTCTTGCCGGCGCCGTTGACGCCGACCAGGCCGACGCGGTCGCCGGGGCCGAGCTGCCAGGTGATGTGCTTGAGCAGCACCTTGGGGCCGGCCTGGACGGTGACGTCCTCCAGGTCGAACACGGTCCTGCCGAGCCGGGAGGAGGCGAACTTCATCAGCTCGCTGCTGTCCCGGGGCGGCGGTACGTCCGCGATCAGCTCGTTGGCGGCCTCGACGCGGAAGCGGGGCTTGGAGGTGCGGGCGGGGGCGCCGCGCCGGAGCCAGGCCAGCTCCTTGCGGACCAGGTTCTGCCGCTTGGTCTCCTCGGTGGCGGCGATGCGCTCGCGCTCGGCGCGGGCGAAGACGTAGTCGGAGTAACCGCCCTCGTACTCGTACACGTCGCCGCGCTGCACGTCCCACATGCGGGTGCAGACCTGGTCGAGGAACCAGCGGTCGTGGGTGACGCAGACGAGGGCCGAGCGGCGCTCGCGCAGGTGCTGGGCGAGCCAGGCGATGCCCTCGACGTCGAGGTGGTTGGTCGGCTCGTCGAGGACGACCAGGTCCTGTTCGTCGATGAGCAGCTTGGCGAGCGCGATCCGGCGCCGCTCGCCGCCGGAGAGCGGCCCGATGACGGTGTCCAGCCCCTGCGGGAAGCCCGGCATGTCCAGGCCGCCGAACAGCCCCGTCAGCACGTCGCGGATCTTGGCGTTGCCCGCCCACTCGTGGTCGGCGAGGTCGCCGATGACCTCGTGGCGGACGGTCGCCGCGGGGTCGAGGGAGTCGTGCTGGGTGAGGACGCCGAGCCGCAGCCCGCCGGAGTGGGTGACGCGGCCGGTGTCCGGCTCCTCCAGCTTGGCGAGCAGCCGGATCATGGTGGTCTTGCCGTCGCCGTTGCGGCCCACGACGCCGATGCGGTCCCCTTCGGAGACGCCGAGGGAGACCCCGTCGAGCAGGGCACGGGTGCCGTACACCTTGCTGACGTTCTCGACATTGACCAGGTTGACGGCCATTTCTCTCCTGCCTGGGGGACGATCGACCCTCCAGGGTAGTCCGGCCGGCCGCGGGCTCAGTCCTGGACCGTCGCCCCGGGCGCCGGGCCGCACGCGGTGCGCACGTCCCGGCAGGTCCCCGACGCCCGCAGCACCCCGGCGATGCCGGACGCCGACACGGCGTCGGTGGCGAGGAAGGCCGTGGTCGGTCCCGAGCCCGAGACCAGCGCCGCCAGCGCCCCCGCCGCCCGTCCCGCCGCGAGGGTGTCGGACAGCTGCGGGAAGAGGGAGAGGGCGGCGGGCTGCAGGTCGTTGGAGAGGGCGACGGCGAGCGCGGCGGGGTCCCCCTTGGCGAGGGCGTCCAGCACGGCCTGGTCGGCGACCGGCTCGGGGATCTTCCGTCCCTCGCCCAGCCGGTCGAACTCGCGGAAGACGGCCGGGGTGGACAGCCCCTTCGCGGCCATCGCGAACACCCAGTGGAAGTCGCCGCCGACCTCCAGCGCGGTCAGCTTCTCGCCCCGCCCGGTGCCGAGCGCGGCCCCGCCGACCAGGCTGAACGGCACGTCGCTGCCCAGCTCGGCGCAGATCGCCAGCAGTTCGTCGCGCGAGGCGCCGGTGCCCCACAGGGCGTCGCAGGCCACCAGTGCGCCGGCGCCGTCCGCGCTGCCGCCCGCCATGCCGCCGGCGACGGGGATGTCCTTGGCGATGTGCAGGTGCACGTCGGGGCTGCGCCCGTACCGCTCGGCGAGCGCCTCGGCGGCCCGGGCGGCCAGGTTGGTCCGGTCGAGGGGCACCTGGCCGGCGTCCGGCCCCTCGCAGGTGACGCGGAGCCCGTCGGCCGGGGTCGCGGTGACCTCGTCGTGGAGGGAGACGGCGAGGAAGACGTTGGCCAGGTCGTGGAAGCCGTCGGGGCGGGCGGCGCCGACCGCGAGCTGGACGTTGACCTTGGCGGGGACGCGGACCGTCACGCTCACTTGCTCGTCACTCCTTGTGTTCGGCGATACGCGCGAACTCTTCCACGGTCAGCGCCTCTCCGCGCGCCTGCGGCGACACGCCCGCGGCGACGAGGGCGGCCTCGGCGGCGGCCGCCGACCCGGCCCACCCGGCGAGGGCGGCCCGCAGGGTCTTGCGGCGCTGGGCGAACGCGGCGTCGACGACGGCGAAGACCTCGCGCCGGGACGCGGTGGTCTTCAGCGGCTCGCTGCGCCGGACGAGGGACACGAGCCCGCTGTCGACGTTGGGCGCGGGCCAGAAGACGTTGCGGCCGATGGAGCCGGCCCGCTTGACCTCGGCGTACCAGGTGGCCTTGACGGACGGCACGCCGTACACCTTGGAGCCCGGTCCGGCGGCGAGCCGGTCGGCGACCTCGGCCTGCACCATGACGAGGGTGCGCTCGATGCTCGGGAAGGTCTCCAGCATGTGGAGGAGGACGGGCACGGCCACGTTGTACGGCAGGTTGGCGACCAGCGCGGTGGGTGCGGGGCCCGGCAGCCCGGTCACGTGCATCGCGTCGGAGTGGACCAGCGCGAACCGGTCGGCGCGCTCCGGCACGCGGGCGGCGACGGTGGCGGGCAGGGCGCCGGCGAGGACGTCGTCGATCTCGACGGCGGTGACCCGGTCGGCGGCCTCCAGCAGGGCCAGGGTGAGCGAGCCGAGACCCGGTCCCACCTCGACCACCACGTCGTCGGGGCGTACCTCGGCGGTGCGGACGATACGGCGGACCGTGTTCGCGTCGATCACGAAGTTCTGGCCGCGCTGCTTGGTGGGGCGCACGCCGAGCGCTGCCGCGAGTTCACGGACGTCGGCGGGCCCGAGAAGGGCGTCGGGGGTGGGGCTGCTCACCCCGCAAGGGTAGCCGGGGGCGGTCACGGCCCGTCCCGACGGCCGGGGACGGTCACGGCCGGCCCCCGACGCCCGGGGACCGCCACGGCCGACCCCGACGGCCAGGGACGGTCACGGCCACCGACCCCGGCCGCCGGGGCGCCCGCGGTCACCCCTGCAGGCGTGCCCCGCAGTGCGGCCAGGGGTTCGGGCCGCTGCGCACGTACAGCTTCTTCGCCCGGTACGTCTGCTCCGCGGGCGCCGCGTCCTGGGGGCGGCCCTCGCCGCCGAGGCTGTGCCAGGTGAGGGTGTCGAGCTGGTAGAGGCCCCCGTACGTCCCCGAGGGGTCGACGGCGTCCGGGCGGCCGCCCGACTCGCACGCGGCCAGTGCCTGCCAGTGCAGGTGGTCGGCGCCCCGTACGGACGCGGGCCGGGGGCGGGTGCCGACCCGCACGAGCTGCGGGCGGGGTTCGCGCACCACCTCGGTGCGCAGCCGGCGCGGTTTCTGCCGGACGCCGTTGACGGTGCGCAGGGCGTAGGTGGTCCGCCGCAGTCCGGGCGCCCCCGCCTGCTGGACGACCTCCGTGCCCCGGTGCAGGGTGGGGTCCTCGGTCCGTCGCACGGCGAAGGGGACCGGGTCCTCGCGGACCTCCTGGGAAGCGGTGATGCGCAGCACCGTGACGGTCTGTCCGTCGCGGGGAAACCCGGCCGCCGGGACGGACGTCGTGTCCTGGCCGCGCAGGGTGACCCCGGCCTCCTCGACGGCCTCGCGCACGGTCGCGGCGTTGGTGCGGACGGTGCGGGCCCGGCCGTCCGCCATGACCGTCACCACCCGCTCGGTCCGGACGTCCAGGGCGAGGCCCTCGCGTCCGATGCGCCGGGAGGCGGGGGCGGACAGGTACGCGCCCTCGGTGCGGACGCCGAGCCGCCGCAGCGCCCCCTCCACCGTCTCCGCGGTCGTCCACACCTGGCGCCGGTGGCCGTCGAGGGTCAGCAGGACGGGGCGGCCGTAGCGGACGGTGACCTCCTCGCCGCTGGTCAGCAGGGTGCCGGGCGCGGGCACGATCACGTCGTGGGCGCCGACCTCGACGCCCTCCTCCGCGAGCAGCGCGGTCACGTCGCCGGCGAAGGTGTGCAGGGTGCGCGGGGTGCCGTCGACGGTCAGCTCGACCGCCTTGTCCTTGGCGACGAAGGCGGTGGTGCCGCCCGCGAGGAAGGCCACGACCAGCGCCCGGGGCACCAGCCGGCGCAGGGCGCCGTCCCCGCGTCCGGCGTCCCGGGCCCGGTGACGGCGCGCGGCCCTGCCGCCGGCCCGGACGGGGGCCGGCGCCCGGGCGGCGCCCTGCCGGGGCAGCGCCGCCCCGGCCGCCGGGCGGGCGGGGCGGTGGATCTCGCCGTACGCCGGGGTCGGCGCGCTGTGCACGTCGTACGGCGCCGGCGACTCGTGGGTCTCGGACGGGGTTCTGCTCACGCCGACACGCTCCAGGGGTCCGGATCGGGCCCCCAGAACCTAGCGGAGCGGCCGTCACTCTCCAAAGCGGCGCCGTCACCCAGCGTGGCGTACGTCCGGGCGGGTTCCGTCAGTAGCCGAAGGCGCGGGCCGTGTTCGCCGCGAGGGCCTTCGCCAGCGTGTCCTCGGCGACGCCCCGCACCTCGGCCATGGCGCGCACGGTGACCGGCACCAGGTAGGGGGCGTTCGGCCGGCCCCGGTAGGGCGCCGGGGTCAGGAACGGCGCGTCGGTCTCCACCAGGACCAGCTCCTGCGGGGCGGCGGCCAGGGCGTCGCGCAGGCGCTGGGCGTTCTTGAAGGTGACGTTGCCGGCGAAGGACATGTAGTACCCGGCGCGGGCGCAGATCCCGGCCATCTCGGCGTCGCCGGAGTAGCAGTGGAAGACGGTGCGCTCGGGGGCGCCCTCCTCCTCCAGGACGCGCAGGACGTCGGTGTGGGCGTCGCGGTCGTGGATGACCAGGGCCTTGCCGTGCCGCTTGGCGATCTCGATGTGGGCGCGGAAGGACCGCTCCTGGGCCTCCTTGCCCTCGGGACCGGTGCGGAAGTGGTCCAGTCCCGTCTCGCCGACGCCCTTGACCTGCGGCAGCGCGGCCAGCCGGTCGATCTCGGCGAGGGCGTCGTCGAGCGCCGCGTCCCCGCCGGGCGCGCGGGCCTCCTGCCCGGGCCGGCCTCCCCCGGGGTCGCCGTTGACGATGCGCGGCGCCTCGTTGGGGTGCAGGGCGACGGTGGCGTGCACGGCGTCGTACGCCGCCGCCGTCTCGGCCGCCCAGCGGGAGCCGGCGAGGTCGCAGCCGACCTGGACGACGGTCGTCACGCCGACCGACGCGGCCTTGGCGAGGCCCTCGGCCACCGTGCCCGACTGCATGTCGAGGTGGGTGTGCGAGTCGGCGACCGGGACGCGGAGGGGCTCGGGCAGCGGCGGGGCCGCGTTCTTGTCGGCCGGGGTGTTCGAAGGCATGCCCCGATCCTACGGAAGCTCCGGCGGGGGTCAGCCCGCCCGGCGGTGGAGGTGGAGGGCGCACAGGAGGCCGGTCACGCGCCCCTGCCGGTGCCGGCGCCCGGAGACGGGCCCCGGCGCCCCCGACGCCCCCGCCCCCGGCGTCCCGGGAACCCGCGGCACCTCCAGGGGGCCGGCCGGCGGCACCCGGTGGACCCCGGGCGCGGTGCCGCGCACCGCGGCGACCCGCCCCGGCCGCATGATCCGCACGAGGTGGCCGTCGCAGTCGGCGCAGGTGGGCCGGGTCAGCGGGGAGGGCACGACACGGCCGTCCGCGACGTAGAGCACGAACGCGTGGCCGTCGGCGTCCATGTGGTGCCCGATCTCGAACGACTGCTCCCAGCCGTGCCCGCAGCGCATGCAGGCGAAGGAGTACGACTCGTGGACGACGGCGCTGGCTCCGGCGTGCACGGCGTTCCGTGCCGCACTCTCACTCATGCTCATCCCGGCTCCTTCGGCTCACCGGCCGCTTCTTCGGCCCTTCCTCCAGTGGACTCCTCCACCGGCGGGAAGGCACCGGTTCTGCCGAGTGTTTGAGCTGTCTTGGGCCGTCCTTGGCGCAAGGGGGCGAAAGGTCAGGGACGAGTCAAACGCGGCCGGATCAGCTCCCCTGCCTCTCGGCGTTCTTCGCCGCCACCACCGCGTCGAACACCTCCCGCTTGGGCACGCCGGCCTGTGCGGCCACCGCGGCGATGGCCTCCTTGCGCCGCTCGCCCGCCTCCTCGCGCACCCGCACCCTGCGCACCAGCTCCTGGGCTCCGATCTCCCCGGGGCCCTGCTCCGGCGCGCCCTCGACGACGAGGGTGATCTCGCCGCGCACCCCCTCGGCGGCCCACGCGGCCAGCTCGCCCAGGCCGCCGCGCCTGACCTCCTCGTAGGTCTTGGTCAGCTCCCGGCAGACGGCGGCCCGCCGGTCGGCGCCGAAGACCTCGGCCATGGCGGTGAGGGTGTCGTCGACGCGGTGCGGGGACTCGAAGCAGACGAGGGTCCGGCGCTCCCCGGCCATCTCGCGCAGCCGGGTCAGCCGCTCGCCGGCCTTGCGCGGCAGGAAGCCCTCGAAGCAGAACCGGTCGACCGGCAGTCCGGACAGCGCGAGCGCGGTGAGCACGGCGGACGGGCCGGGCACGGCGGTGACCCTGACGTCCCGCTCGACGGCGGCGGCGACCAGCCGGTAGCCGGGGTCGGAGACGGACGGCATCCCGGCGTCGGTCACGAGCAGCACCCGCGCGCCGCCCACCAGTTCCTCGACCAGCTCGGGCGTCCGGGCCGACTCGTTGCCCTCGAAGTACGACACGACCCGTCCGCCGGGCGTGACGCCGAGCGCCTGGGTGAGCCGGCGCAGCCGCCGGGTGTCCTCGGCCGCGACGACGTCCGCGCCGGCCAGTTCCTCGGCGAGCCGGGGCGGTGCGTCCCGGACGTCGCCGATGGGGGTGCCCGCCAGTACAAGGGTTCCAGTCACGCCTCCATCCTCCCAGGAGCGGACGGACCTCTTCGCGGGGGCGGACGGGGACGCGTGCCGACCGGTCCGGGGCATGCGCGGGACGTGCACAGAACGGTTCCCTACGATGGCGCGGTGACCAGTACCGCGTCCTCCACGGACACCCGGCAGGACCAGGCCCCGCACGACGAGCGGCCCGCCTGGCAGCAGCGGCTGCGCCGCTTCGGCTACACGGGCGGGCCCGCGGCCGACGACGTCCGCGACCGGCTGGTGCCCCCGTACACGCGCCCCGGTGAGCGCCTGTGGGTCTTCCTCGGCCTGTCGAAGCCGTTCGCCGACCGGATCGTGCGCTGGTCGGCGTGGGGCGGGCCGCTGCTGGTGGCACTGCTGGCGGGCGTGCTGCGGTTCTGGAACCTGGGCAGCCCGAAGGCGGTGATATTCGACGAGACGTACTACGCCAAGGACGCCTGGTCGCTGATCCACCGCGGTTTCGAGGTCAACTGGGACAAGAACGCCAACGACCTGATCCTGAACTCGGGCGGTGACGTCCCGGTCCCGGCGGACGCGGCGTACGTCGTGCATCCGCCGGTCGGCAAGTACGTCATCGGCCTGGGTGAGCTGCTGTTCGGCTTCGACCCGTTCGGCTGGCGGTTCATGACGGCGCTGCTCGGCACGCTGTCGGTGCTGCTGCTGTGCCGGATCGGGCGCCGGCTGTTCCGCTCCACGTTCCTCGGGTGCCTGGCGGGCGCGCTGATGGCGGTGGACGGGCTGCACTTCGTGATGAGCCGCACCGCGCTGCTGGACAGCGTGCTGATGTTCTTCGTGCTGGCCGCCTTCGGCTGCCTGGTCGCCGACCGCGACCGGGCCCGCGGGAAGCTCGCCGCCGCGCTGCCGGTGGACGACGACGGCCGGGTCCGGCCGGACCCGCACCTCGCCGCAACGTTCCGCTTCGGCCTGCGTCCGTGGCGGCTGGCGGCCGGGCTGATGCTGGGCCTGGCGGCGGCCACCAAGTGGAACGGCCTGTACATCATGGCGGCCTTCTGCGTGATGGCCGTCCTGTGGGACGTCGGCACCCGCCGGGTCGCGGGCGCGCGCCGGCCGCGCCTGGCGGTGCTGAGGTACGACCTGGGCTGGGCGTTCCTGTCGACGGTGCCGGTCACGCTCGCCACGTACGTCCTGTCCTGGCTGGGCTGGATCCTCTCCCCCGCCGACGGCACCGGCGGCTACTACCGCGACTGGGCGGCGAACGACGGCGGGAACAGCGCCTGGTCCTGGCTCTTCCCGGACTGGTGGCGCAGCCTGTGGCACTACGAGACGCAGGTGCTGACATTCCACACCCACCTCACCTCGCCGCACACCTACGAGTCCAACCCGTGGAGCTGGATCGTCCTCGGCCGCCCGGTCTCCTACTTCTACGAGTCGCCGGCGCCCGGCTCGGACGGCTGCCCGGCGGACGCGGGCGAGAAGTGCGCCCGCGAGGTCCTGGCGCTCGGCACCCCGCTGCTGTGGTGGGTGGGCTGCTTCGCGCTGCTGTACGTCCTGTGGCGCTGGGCCTTTCGCCGCGACTGGCGCGCGGGCGCCGTCGCCTGCGGCCTCGCGGCCGGGTACCTGCCCTGGTTCCTGTTCCAGGAGCGCACGATCTTCCTCTTCTACGCGGTCGTCTTCCTGCCCTTCCTCTGCCTCGCGGTGGCGATGCTGCTGGGGGCGATCGTGGGCCGGCCGGGCAGCGGCGACGCCCGGCGGGTCGCGGGGGCGACGGGCGCGGGCGTACTGGTGCTGCTCATCGCCTGGAACTTCATCTACTTCTGGCCCCTCTACACCGGCACGGCGATCCCGATGGAGGACTGGCGGGCGCGGATGTGGCTGGACACCTGGGTCTAGGGGTGCCGGATCTCCATTCGGCCACCATCCGGAAACATCCATACCACCGGTCACCCTCTGCACCTAGAGTGCAACCACACGCGCTTCTGAACGTGTTCAAGAGCGGGTGGATGTTCTCAACGGGGATCGGACGGGGAGGGACTGCCGATGGGCAGGGGGGTCAAGGTCGCGGTCGTGGGCGGCGTGTTCGCCGTGATGGTGGGCGGGGCCGGGTACGGCACCTACAACGTCGTGTCGGCGCTGGACGGCGGCGGGGGCACGGGGCCCGTCGGGGCGTCGGCCAGGGAGAGCGGGCCGCCGAGCGGTGACGAGGTCGGGGAGACGGCGGAGAAGTTCCTCACGGCCTGGGAGAAGGGGGACGCGACGACCGCGGCGTCGTACACGAACAACGCGGCGGTCGCCGGGACGCTGCTGACGGCCTACGGCGCGCAGGCGCACATCACCGACGTCGAGATCACGCCCGGCGCGGCGGCCGGCACCGCCGTGCCGTTCACGGTGCGGGCGAAGGTGTCGTACGAGGGCGCGTCCAAGCCGCTGTCGTACGAGAGCCGGCTGACGGTGGTGCGCGGTGAGACCACCGGGCGGGCGCTGGTCGACTGGCAGCCGTCCCTCGTCCACCCGGACCTGAAGGACGGCGACGCCCTGGTGACGGAGGAGTCGGCGACCCCGCAGATCGAGGCGGTCGGCCGCGACGGTGCCGTCCTCACCCGGGAGAAGTACCCCTCGCTCGGCCCGGTGCTCGCCACGCTCCGGGAGAAGTACGGCGACGAGGCGGGCGGCACCCCCGGCGTCGAACTGGTGATCCGGCACGGGAACGACGGCAGGCCGGACACCCCGCTGCTGACCCTGACGGAGGGCGAGCCGGGCAGGCTGGAGACCACCCTCAGCGCGAGCGTGCAGGCGGCTGCCGAGAAGGCGGTGAAACGGTACGGCGAGTCCTCCGTGGTGGCCGTCCAGCCGAGCACCGGTGAGGTGCTGGCCGTGGCGAACAACCGCGCGGACGGCTTCAACGCGGCCTTCGAGGGAGCGGTCGCCCCCGGCTCCACCATGAAGATCATCACCGCGGCGATGCTGATCGACAACGGTGTGGCCTCGATGAACGACCCGGCGCCCTGCCCGGACACGGCGACCTGGCGGAGCCAGACCTTCAAGAACCTCACCGGCATGCCGGCCGACGAGGGCGCCACCCTGGCCACCACCTTCATGCGGTCCTGCAACACCGGTTTCATCAAGCTCATCGACGAGGAGCCGCTCACGGACGCCTCGCTGACGGCGGAGGCCGAGGAGCGCTTCGGGCTCGGGCGGAACGACTGGCAGACCGGCATCACCTCCTTCGACGGCAAGGTCCCCGCGGTGAGCGGCCCCGACCGCGCGGCGAACGCCATCGGTCAGGGCCAGGTCCAGATGAACCCGCTGAACATGGCGTCGGTGACGGCGACCGCCATCACCGGCGCGTTCCGCCAGCCCCACCTGGTCCCGCCCGGCCTGGACGGCCGGCGGCCGGCCACCGCCAAGGGCCTGCCGCAGAGCACCGCCGCCCAGCTCAAACAGATGATGCGGCTCACCGCCACCCAGGGCACCGGCCGGACGGCCATGTCCGGGCTCGACGGTGACATCGGTGCCAAGACCGGGTCGGCCGAGGTGGACGGGCAGACCACGTCCAACAGCTGGTTCACCGGCTTCCGGAACGACGTCGCCGCGGCGGCCATGACCGAGGAGGGCGGCCACGGCGGCGACGCGGCCGGTCCGATCGTGGCGGACGTGCTGCGGGCGGGGGGCTGAGGCGCACCGGACGTGACGGGTGCCCATACTGTGGTCGCCGTCGTAGGAAACGTGAGGCACACAGGGCGCCGCGGCGTCCCCGGGATTCCGGGTGCCGTGGAGGAACGGGACGCAGTGGGCAGCAGAAGGGCCGCCGGTGAACGGCGCAAGACGAGACCCGCCGTGATCGGCGGCGTGGCCGCCGTGGTCGTGGCCGGCGCCGGATTCGGTGCCTACGCGACGTACGGCGGCGGGACCGCGGGGGACACCGCCAGGGCGGCGTCCGCCGCGGCCGAGGAGAAGGGCAGGTCGGGTCCGCTGACGGCGGCCGAGGTCACCACGACGGCCCAGCGGTTCCTCAGCGCCTGGCAGAAGGGCGACGTCGCCGGGGCCGCCGCCCTCACCGACGACGCCGAGGGGGCGAAGGCCCTGCTCACCGGGTACGCCGAGGACGCCCGCGTCAAGGACGTCACGCTCACCGCGGGCACCCCGGCCGACGGCCGGGTCCCCTTCTCCGTGAAGGCCACCGTCGCCCACGGGAAGACCGCCGAGCCCCTGGCGTACGACAGCGCGCTGACCGTCGTGCGCCGGACCGGCGACGGCGAACCGCGGGTCGCCTGGCACGCCGCCGTCGTCCACCCGGAGCTGAAGGACGGCGACAAGCTGGTCACCGGGGAGGCCGGGACCCCGCCGGTCGAGGCGCTGGACCGGAACGGGGAGCGGATCACGGCCGCGCGGTACCCCTCCCTCGGCACCGTCCTGGACGGCCTGCGCGAGAAGTACGGCAAGACGGCCGGCGGCACCCCCGGCGTCGAGCTGCGCGTGGTCCGCGGCAAGGAGTCGAAGGCGGCGAAGGTCTCCGACAAGACCCTGCTGGAGCTGAGCGAGGGCACGCCGGGCACGGTGAGGACGACCCTGGACCCGGCCCTCCAGGAGGCCGCCGAGAAGCAGGTGGCCGGCAAGGCGCGGGCTTCGGTGGTCCTGCTGCGCGCGTCCACGGGCGAGATCCTCGCGGTCGCCAACGGCGGCCACGGCTTCAACACCGCCTTCCAGGGCTCGCTGGCCCCCGGCTCCACGATGAAGGTCGTCACCGCCTCGATGCTGATCGAGAAGAACCTGGCGTCGATGGACGAGAAGCACCCGTGCCCGAAGTACTTCAGCTACGGCGGCTGGAAGTTCCAGAACGACGACGAGTTCGAGATCAAGGACGGCACCTTCAAGGCGAGCTTCGCCCGCTCCTGCAACACCGCGTTCATCAGCCAGGCCCCCGAGCTGTCGAACGACGACCTGACCAGGCAGGCGAAGGAGGTCTTCGGCCTCTCGATGGACAACTGGTCGGTGGGCGTACCCACCTTCGACGGCGCGGTGCCGGTGCAGAAGGCGGCCCCGATGGCCGCCTCCCTCATCGGCCAGGGCGGGGTGCGGATGAACCCGCTGAACATGGCGTCCGTCGCGGCGACCGTGAAGTCGGGAAGCTTCCACCAGCCCTACCTGGTCGCCCCGTCGGTCGACGGCCGCAAGCTGGCGACGGCGTCCCGCACGATGTCGGCGTCCACGCTGGGGCAGCTGCGCGAGCTGATGTCCTACACGGCGGCGTACGGCACCGCGGCCGAGGCGATGGCCGGGGTCGGCGGTGACGCCGGCGCGAAGACCGGCTCGGCGGAGGTCGACGGCCAGGAGAAGCCCAACGGCTGGTTCACGGCGTACAAGGGCGACCTGGCCGCGGCGGGCGTGGTCCAGCAGGGTGGCCACGGCGGCGACACGGCGGGCCCGATCGTCGCGGCGCTGCTGAAGAGCGCCGGCTGACCGGCGCGGTCGTACGGCGGGGGGCGCTGTGGGCCACCGGCGGCTCCGTGGGCCACCGGCCCGGTCGTACGGCAGAGACTCGGCGGGCCATCAGCCCGGCCGCACGGCAGAGGCTCAGTGGGCCACCGACCCGGTCGTACGGCGGGAGGGGGCTCAGTGGGCCACCGACCCGGTCGTGCGGCAGGGACTCAGCGGGTCACCGGCCCGGTCGTGCAGCAGGGGCTCAGTGGGCCACCGGCTGGGCCGCCGCGGTGCGGGTGCGGCGCAGGAACCTCGTGAGCGTCCTGGTCTCGAACTGGACCACCGAGCAGCCCTGCGAGGAGTGCAACTCGACGACGGCCTGCACCCGCCCGCACGGCCAGACCCGCACCTCACCGGTCCCGGCGGGCGCGCGCAGGCCCTGTTCCAGCAGCGCCCGGGAGAAGGTCCACTCGCGGGGTCCCGGGCCGCGGCCCCGCGCCGGCAGCGCGACGCACACCGACCGGGGGTCGTGGTCGGGGTCGTAGCGGAGCACCACGGGTGTCGCTCCGCCGTCGTCCTCGTCCGGGAGATCCGCGTCCGTCAGGATGTGGGCTCGTGCGTACTCTTCGACTACGGACATCGGATCGCCCCTTGCGCTGCGTCACCTTGGCGAAAGCTGTGCGTCCACCCCCTTGACCAATGTCCCATATTTCCCGCGTCACGCCTTTCGGCTCGCATCTCACCTGTGAGATGAGCCGCCTCCGCGGGTCAGCCTTTATCTCGCTCTTGCAAAGCGGTTGCAACTGGTCCCTATCATCGAACGGTGCACGTACCTGACGGATTCATCGACGCCCCGACCTCCGCCGTCACCGGAGTCGTCGCCGCCGGCGCCATCGCGGTCGGCCTGCGCGGCGCGCGCCGCGAGCTGGACGAGCGGACGGCGCCCCTGGCGGGGCTGGTCGCGGCGTTCGTCTTCGCGGTGCAGATGCTGAACTTCCCCGTCGCCGCGGGCACCAGCGGGCATCTGCTCGGCGGAGCCCTCGCCGCGATCCTGGTGGGCCCGTACACAGGGGTGCTGTGCGTCTCCGTGGTCCTGCTCATGCAGGGCATCCTCTTCGCCGACGGCGGCCTGACCGCGCTCGGCGTCAACATCACCGACATGGCGGTCGTCACCACCGTCGTCGCCTACGCCCTCTTCCGGGGCCTGGTGAAGGTCCTGCCCCGCACCCGCCGCTCGGTGACCGCCGCCTCCTTCGTCGCCGCCCTCGTCTCCGTCCCGGCCGCCGCCCTCGCCTTCACGTTCCTGTACTGGATCGGCGGCACCACCGACGTCGCCATCGGCCGGGTCGCGACGGCGATGATCGGCGTGCACGTGCTGATCGGCATCGGTGAGGCCGCGATCACCGCGCTGACCGTCGGCGCGGTCATCGCCGTACGCCCGGACCTCGTGTACGGGGCGCGCGGCCTGACACGGAGGCTCAGGCTGCGCGTGAACGGCGAACTCGTCGACGCCCCGGCCGCCGAGCCGGCCCCCGCCCCCGCCGCCCGTTCGCACCGCGGGCTGTGGATCGCCGGCCTGGTCACCTCGGTGGTCCTGGCCGGCTTCGTCAGCTTCTACGCCTCCGCCGACCCGGACGGCCTGGAGAAGGTCGCCGCCGACGAGGGCTTCGACGAGCAGGCCGAGGAGCACGCCGGCTCCGGCTCCCCGCTGGCCGACTACGGCGTCGAGGACGTCACGGACGCCCGCCTGTCCGGCGGCCTCGCGGGCGTGATCGGGGTCGGTGTCACGGTCGTCGCGGGCAGTGCGGTGTTCTGGTCGGTGCGCAGGCGGCGCGGCGACGACGCGTCGCCGGCGAACACGTCGACGGACACGACGGCGGGCACGAGGACGGACACGACGACGGGCACGACGACGGGTAGGTCGACGGGCACGACGACGGACACGAACGCCTGACATGGGGGCTCATGAGGGCGCCTCCCCCGCCTTCGGCAGTGGGGGAGTACACCGGCTGCACCGGCCCGGGCACTCCCCCGTGCACGGTCTGCCGCCGCACACCAAGCTCGCCGCGGCCTTCGCCTTCGTGATCGTCGTGGTGTCGACGCCGCGCGAGGCGATGTGGGCCTTCGGCCTCTACACGCTGCTGCTCGCCACGGTGGCGTACGCGGCCCGCGTCCCGGCCGGTTTCCTCCTCAAACGGCTGCTGATCGAGGTGCCGTTCGTCGCGTTCGCGGTGCTGATGCCGTTCGTGGCGGAGGGTGAACGAGTCGAGGCGCTCGGCATGTCGCTGAGCGTGAACGGCCTGTGGGGCGCCTGGAACGTGCTGGCCAAGGGCACCCTGGGCGTCGCCGCCTCCGTGCTCCTCGCCGCCACCACCGAGCTGCGCGCACTCCTGCTCGGCCTCCAGCGGCTGAAGCTGCCGCCGCTGCTGGTGCAGATCGCGTCCTTCATGATCCGCTACGGGGACGTCATCGCGGACGAGATGCGTCGGATGCGCATCGCGCGGGAGTCGCGCGGCTTCGAGGCGCGCGGGGTCCGGCACTGGGGTGTCCTCGCCAAGTCCGCCGGGGCGCTGTTCATCCGCTCCTACGAGCGCGGCGAGCGCGTGCACCTGGCCATGATCAGCCGCGGATACGCCGGTTCGATGCCGGTGATCGACGAGGTGACCGCCTCCCGGGCACAGTGGTCGTACGCGCTGGCCCTCCCCGTCGCCGCCCTCGTGGTCTGTCTGCTGGGATGGACGCTGTGACCGACGACCCGGCCGGCTCCGTGCCCGCCTCCCTCGAAGTCTCCGGCCTCGCCTTCGCCTACCCCGACGGGCACCAGGCCCTCTTCGGCGTGGACTTCTCCGTCGCCCGCGGCGAGCGGGTCGCGCTGCTCGGCCCGAACGGCGCGGGCAAGACGACCCTGGTCCTCCACCTCAACGGCATCCTGAGCGGCGGCACCGGCACGGTCAGGGTCGCCGGGCTGCCCGTGGACCGGCGGAACATGGCGGAGGTCCGGCGCCGGGTCGGCATCGTCTTCCAGGACCCCGACGACCAGCTCTTCATGCCGACCGTGCGCGAGGACGTGGCGTTCGGGCCGGCGGCGGCCGGGCTGAAGGGGGCGGATCTGGAGGCCTGCGTGGACCGGGCGCTCGGCCTGGTCGGCATGGCGGAGTTCAGGGACCGGCCCCCGCACCACCTCTCCTTCGGCCAGCGGCGCCGGGTGGCGGTGGCGACGGTGCTCGCGATGGAGCCGGAGATCCTGGTCCTGGACGAGCCCTCCTCCAACCTCGACCCCGCCTCCCGCCGCGAACTCGCCGACATCCTGCGCTCCCTGGACGTGACGGTCCTGATGGTCACCCACGACCTGCCCTACGCCCTGGAGTTGTGCCCCCGGGCCCTGATCCTCAGCGACGGCGTGATCGCGGCGGACGGCCCGACCGCCGGCCTGTTCTCCGACGACGAGCTGATGCGCGCCCACCGCCTGGAGCTGCCGTTCGGCTTCGACCCGCGGTCGGTGCCGGCGCGCGGGTGAGGAATCGCAGGCGGGCGGTGGTGGTTGCACCCATGGCCGCAGGCGACCGGGAGGGACGTGGGACAGTGGACGTGGACGTGCAGGGCACAGTGGCCGAGGGCTTCGAGCCCGTCAGGGACGCGTTCGCACGGAACTTCGCGGCGCTCGGGGAGCGGGGCGCGGCGGTCGCCGTCTACCGGGACGGGCGCAAGGTCGTCGACCTGTGGGGCGGCACGAAGCACGTGGACGGCGCGGGCGGCGCGGACGCCACGGGCGGCACGACGGGCGCGGGCGGCTCGGACGCCACGAGGGGCACGGGCGGCACCAGGGGCACGGGCGGCAGTGAGCCGTGGCGCCGGGGCACCGCCCAGATCGTGCGCTCGGCCACGAAGGGGGTCGCCGCCGCCGTACCGCTGCTGCTGCACCAGCGCGGGGAGCTGGACCTGGACGCGCCGGTGGGCGAGTACTGGCCCGAGTTCAAGGCGCACGGCAAGGAACGGGTACTGGTCCGGCACGTGCTGAACCACCGGGCCGGGCTGCCGGTCCTCGACCGTCCGCTCAGTCCCGAGGAGGCCCTCGACCCGCTGCGGGGCCCGCGGGCCGTCGCCGCCCAGGCACCCGTCTGGGAGCCGGGCACCGACCACGGCTACCACGCGCTGACGTACGGCTGGCTGCTCGACGAACTGGTGCGCAGGGTGACGGGCGGGCGGGGCGCCGGTGAGTGGATCGCGGACGAGATCGCCCGGCCGCTGGGACTCGACCTGTGGGTGGGGCTGCCGACGGCGGAGGAGGCGGCGGGCCGGGCCGGCCGGGTCGGACGCGTCGAGGAGCCCGAGCCGTCGGGGAGCGGGCCGCGGCTGCGCCCCAGGCGTTCCGTCACCGAGGCCTACGAGGACCCCGGCTCCCTCACCCGCCGCGCCTTCGCCGCGATCACGCCGTTCCCCGACCAGAACGACCCGGCGTACCGGGCCTCGGCCCTCCCGGCGTCCAACGGCATCGCGACGGCGGACGGGCTGGCCCGCTTCTACGCGGCCCTGATCGGCGGGGTCGACGCGGTGACGCGGCACGTGCGGCTGTTCGACGCGGCCACGATGGAGGCCGCCCGCGCGCAGGAGTCGGCCGGGCCGGACCGGGTCCTCGTCGTCACCACCCGGTTCGGCCTCGGGTACATGCTGCACGGCAGCGCGTCGCCGTTCCTGTCCCCCGGCTCCTTCGGCCACCCGGGCCGCGGGGGCGCCCTCGGCTTCGCCGACCCGGAGTCGGGCATCGCCTTCGGCTACGTCACCAACGGTCTCCGCCGGAGCGTGACGGCGGACCCGCGGGCACAGGCGCTGGTGCGGGCGGTACGGGCCTGCCTCGGCCCGAGCTGACCGGGCACCGCCGCCGGGGCCCGCGCGGACCGCGCGGCGGTGGAGCGAGGTGGCACCGGCGCCCGGCCTTCGGCGGGCGGGGCGCTCACACGTGGATCGGGTGGGACGTCCTCCCCGACGCCGCGTCGATCTCCTCGTGCGCCTTGGTGAGCAGTCGCATCGCCAGTTCGTTCAGCGCGCGTGCCCCCGCCACCTCCTCACCGACTCTCGGCTGGCGGGCGTCGACGCGGTGCCGGCTGGCACGGCCGTGCGCACGGACCTCGCTGCCGTCGGGGAGCCGCACCATCGCGACCGCCCGCGTGTGCTGGTCGTCCTCCATGAACTCCATCTCGACATGCCATCCCACTGCGGTGTGCATCATGACGATCACCTCCGGAACACCTGCTTCCAGGGTGCTCCTCACAGCCGCCGTACGCACCACACCTCCCGGCCCGTCCCATGCGCTCCGCCCCGGGCGCGACATCGGCCCGACCAAGTGGGCACGCCCGGACTCGCCGGGACGGGCGGGACCGCGTCAGCAGGGCGCGGCCGGCGCCGCGGACGGCTCCGGCGGTCAGGGGGTCACTCGGTGCGTTCGCGCACGTCCACGAGGGTGGCACCGGCGGTGGCGACGAGTTGCTCGGGCTCCATCGGGAAGACGGCGTACGGCGTGCCGGCGGCCGCCCAGACGACCTCGTGCGCGAGGAGGGACCGGTCGGCGAGCACCCGGGTCCGTTCACGGTGGCCGAAGGGCGGCACGCCCCCGATCGCGTAACCGGTCGTCTCCCGTACGACGTCGGCCTTGGCCCGCGTCACCTTCCCGGCGCCGAGTTCCTCGCGGACGCGCTCCAGGTCGACGCGGGAGGCGCCGTCCATGAGGACCAGCACGGGGACCCCGTCCGCCGCGAAGATCAGCGACTTGCAGATCTGGCTCAGCTCGCACCCGAGGGCGGCGGCGGCCTCGGCGGCGGTCCGGGTGGCGTCCGGGAAGCGCCGGGCCCGTGCCGCCAGTTCACCGAGGCCGAGCCGGTCCAGGGCCTCGGCGAAACGGGGGTGGGCGGCGCGGGCTCCGGAGGAGTCGTCGGTCGTCGTCATGGTCGGCACGGTAGCGGTACGTGCGACCTGCGTGCGACCGGATCGCGGCGCGCACACGGGAGGCCGGCGAGGGCTGCCCCGTCCCCACGGAGCCCTCACCGGCCGGCCGGTGACACGGTCGGGCGCAGCGCGTCAGGTGCGCGCCGGCTCCCGGTCCTCGTCGGGGCCGGGACGCCGCCCGTCGGCCGCGCGCAGGCCCTCGCCCTCGACGTCCACGTTGGGCAGGGCGCGGTCCAGCCACTTCGGCAGCCACCACGCCCTCTTGCCGAGGAGGGCGAGGACGGCCGGGACGATGGCCATGCGGACGACGAACGCGTCGAAGAAGACGGCGATCGCCAGACCGAAGCCGATCATCTTGACCATGGACTCGCTGGAGCCGATGAAGCCCGCGAAGACCGCCATCATGATGACCGCGGCGGCCGTGACGACCCTCGCGCCGTGCCGGAATCCGGTGACGACCGCCTGGTTCGGGTTCTCGCCGTGGACGTACGCCTCCCGCATGCGGGTGACCAGGAAGACCTCGTAGTCCATCGCCAGGCCGAAGACGACACCCACCATGAAGATCGGCATCATCGACATGACCGGGCCGGTCTCCTCGACGTTCATCAGGCCGGCCAGCCAGCCCCACTGGAAGACCGCGACGACCGCGCCGAGCGCCGCCATGACGGAGAGCAGGAAGCCGAGGGCCGCCTTCAGCGGGACCAGGATCGAGCGGAAGACCACGATCAGGAGGAGGAAGGCCAGGCCGACGACCAGGACCAGGTAGGGCAGCAGCGCGTCGTTGAGCTTCTGGCTGACGTCGATGTTCATCGCCGTCGAGCCGGTGACCAGGGTCTGCGCACCGGTGTCCGCCTTGATGCCGGCGCCCGCGTCACGGATGGCGTGGACCAGGTCCTCGGTCTGCACGGAGGACGGCTTGGAGTCCGGGATCACGGTGATCGTCGCGGTGTCGCCGGCCTTGTTGGGCGCGGGCGGGGTCACCGCCACGACGTCGTCGAGTCCCTTGATCTCGTTCGAGACGTCGGTGAACACCTGCTTCGGGGCGTCGCTGCCCTTCGCGTCCACGACGACCAGCAGGGGCCCGTTGAAGCCGGCGCCGAAGCCTTCCGACAGCAGGTCGTACGCCCGGCGCTGGGTCGTGGACGTCGGCTGGGAGCCGTCGTCGGGCAGGCCCAGTTCCAGGGAGGCGGCCGGGACCGCCGCCGCGCCGAGGCCGACGACGCCCAGGAGGAGGACGGCGACCGGGCGGCGGACGACGAAGCTCGCCCAGCGGGTGCCGAGGTTGGCCTTGGCGGGTCCGCCCTCGGCCTGCGCGTCGTTCTTCTTCCTGCCGCCGCCCAGCAGCCCGCTCTTCGCACCGGCCGGCTTGACCCGGCGGCCGGCGTAACCGAGCAGCGCGGGGACCATCGTCAGGGCGATCAGGACCGCGATGGCGACGGTGGCGGCCGCCGCGACGCCCATCTTGGTCAGCATCGGGATGTTGACGACCGCGAGGCCCACCAGGGCGATGACGACCGTGAGGCCGGCGAAGACGACGGCCGAGCCCGCGGTGCCCACCGCCCGGCCCGCGGCCTCCTCGCGCTCACGTCCCTCGGCGAGTTCCGCGCGGTAGCGGGAGACGATGAACAGGGCGTAGTCGATGCCGACCGCGAGGCCGATCATCATCGCCAGGATGGAAGTGGTGGAGCCCAGTTCGAGGACGCCCGCGAGGGCCGTGATCGAGGAGACGCCGATGCCGACGCCGATCAGGGCCGTGAGCAGGGGCAGTCCGGCCGCAACCAGCGAACCGAAGGTGATGACGAGGACGACCGCGGCCACCGCGATGCCGATGATCTCCGTCGCGCCGGTGTGCGGGACGGCCTGCAGCGCGTCACCGCCGACCTCGACGGTCAGCCCGGCGTCGCGCGCCTGCTCGGCGGCGTCCTCCAGCGCGTCCTTGGTGGACTCCTCCAGCTCCATGCCGGAGACCTCGTACTTCACCGAGGCGTAGGCGATCGCGCCGTCCTCGCTGACGGCGTTGCCCTGGTAGGGGTCGGCGACCGAGGCGACCTCGGAGCCGTCGGCCAGCTCGGAGACGGTCTTCTCGACGGTCGCCTTGTTGCCGGCGTCCGTCATCTTCTCGCCGGGCGGCGCCTTGAAGACCACGCGTGCGGTGGCCCCGTCGGCACTCTGGCCCGGGAAACGTTCCTCCAGCAGGTCGAAGGCCTTCTGGGCTTCGGTGCCGGGGATGGAGAAGGAGGTGGTGCCGGCGGGCGGGGCGCCGGCCGCGCCGACGCCGGCGAGTGTCAGCAGGGCCACCCATATCAGGGCGACGAAGTGCCGCCGGCGGAAGGCGAGCCGGCCGAGTTTGCAGAGGAACGTGGCCACGGGGGCTTACTCCCGGTCAGGTCGTGGGTCTTCAGGGCAGGGGTGATCAGCCCGACGACGTGAGCGGTGACGTCAGGTGGGGCTTGGTGGGGCTCCGCCGGGACCGAGGTGGGGACTCGGCCGGCGTTCACCTGGGGGGCGGGTCAGGAAGGGGTGGAGACGCCGAGGGCGGGGAGGATCACGGCGTCGATGTAGGAGGTGAGGAAGGCCCGGGTGGGCGGCTGGTCGTCGAGCAGCGTGCGGGTGGCGAACCCGCCGACCAGCATGTGCACGAGAAAGTCCAGCGCCGGGCAGTCCGCCGTGATCTCGCCCCGGTCGACGGCGCGTTGCAGCAGACGCCGGAACTCCGCCATCTCCGGTTCGATGAGCTGCTCCCGGAAGGCCTGGCGCAGGTCCGGGTTCTGGTGGAGCGCCATGGCCACGCCCCGCATCAGTGCGGAGTTCTGCTCCATGGTGCAGTCGTCCTCGCGGGCCATCAGGGCGTGCAGGTCGCCCCGGACCGAGCCGGTGTCGATCTCGCCGATCTCGCCGGGTTTGTTGTGCCGGATGGCCTTGACGACCAGCTCGGGCTTGCCGCCCCACTGGCGGTAGAGCGTCGCCTTGCTGGACCGGGTGCGGGCGGCCACGGCGTCCATGGTGAGGGCGTCGTAGCCGACCTCGCGGAGCAGGTCGAGCACGGCCTCGTACAGCTCGGCCTCGCGCTCGGGGGTGATCCGACTGCGGCGCGCGGTGGCGACCTCGGTCATCTGGTCCACTCCTCCCCTTTCTCCGTCTTCTCCGTCCGGAACGGCTCCGGAACCTCCGGGACAACGTCAGGACGCCGTCAGACGCCGTCAGGACGACTCGATTCGATTCGATTCGGCTCGGAACGATTTCCCGGAGCGGTGCTCAATACGACACCGTTTCGTACACCTCGAAGGTACCCCACCCCCTATCGAAACGAAACGGTTTCGTTCGTGTTCTGGGTCACGGTTGTCAGCTCCCCATAAGTTGCCGGTACCCCGAGCCCGGAAAAGCATGGGGTGGGTGAGTTATCTGCGCCTTCCCCACCTCAGTGGCGACCAGCTGTGCTTCGTGGCCGAGGACGACCTCTGGCTCGCGGACCTCGACGGTCCGGGCCGCGCCTGGCGGCTCACCGTCGACCGCGCCAAGGTCGGCCACCCGCGCTTCTCCCCGGACGGCCGCCACATCGCGTACACCAGCTGGCGCACGCTGGTGCCCGAGGTCCACCTCGTGGCGGTGGACGGCGGCCCCGGACGGCGGCTCACCCACTGGGGCGGCCTCGACACGCGGGTCTGCGGCTGGTCGCCCCCCGACCCCGACGGCAGCGCCGCCATCCTCGCCGTCGCCTCGCACGGCGAGCCCTTCTCGCACCTCACCTGGGCCTACAAGGTCGGCACCGAGGGCGACCCCGGCCGCAAACTGCCCTGGGGCCCGGTCACCGACATCCAGGCCGCCGACCTCGACGGGGAGCGCCGGACCCTCCTGCTCACCGGCACTCCCCCGCACGAACCCGCCGCCTGGAAGCGCTACCGGGGCGGTGCCACGGGCCGGCTCTGGCTGCACGGCCGACGGCTCCTGCCCGCCCTGGGCGGCCATCTGCACTCCCCTCTGTTCGTCGGCGGCCGGATCGCCTTCCTCTCCGACCACGAGGGCGTCGGCAACCTCTACTCGTGCGCCCACGACGGCTCCGACCTGCGCCGTCACACCGACCACGACGCCTTCTACGCCCGGCACGCCGCGAGTGACGGCAGCCGCGTGGTGTACCAGTGCGCCGGCGACCTGTGGATCGTCGACGATCTGTCGCCCGGCTCGGTGCCGCGCCGGCTCGACGTCCGGCTGAGCGGGCCGCGCGCCGGACGGCGTACGTACCAGGTGCCCGCCGCCCAGTACGTGGGCGGCTTCTCCGTGGACGAGACGGGCCGGGCCAGCGCCGTGGTCGTCAGGGGCAGCCTGTACTGGCTCACCCACCGCGACGGCCCGGCCCGCACCCTCGCCGACACCCCCGGAGTGCGGGTGCGGCTGCCGGAGATGCTCGGCGCGAGCGGGCGGATCGCGTACGTGACGGACGCGGCGGGCGAGGACGCCGTCGAGATCGCCCACCTGCCACGGGTGACCGGGGGCCGCGCGCCCCGGCGGCTGGCCTCCGGGGCACTGGGCCGGGTCCTGGAGCTGGTCTCGGACCCGGCGGGCGAGCGACTCGCCCTCGCCTCGCACGACGGCCGGCTGCTGCTGCTCGACGTCTCGGAGGGGGACGCGGAGGTCTCCCGGACGCTGGACGCGGGAGACACGGAGGTCCCGGAGGACGCGGAGGACACAGGAAGCCCGACGGAGGGGGCCCCGGAGGACGCGGAGGACACAGGGAGCCCGACGGAGGCAAGGGGCACGGTGGGCACCGCCACGGGACCCGGACCCGGACCCGTACCCGACGGCGACGATGCCGCGGACGGCGACGCGCTCGCGCCCGGCCCGGCAGAGGGCGCCGAGGACAGCGGCACGCCGGGCGACACCGACTCCACCCGTGCCGCCGCAACCACCGCCGCCGACTCCACCACTGCCGCCCCAGCCACCACCCCCGATACCGCCGGCACCGCCGATACCGCCGGCGGCCACCTCACCGAGCTGGTCCGGTCCGACAACGGCCCCGTGCGCGACCTCGCCTTCTCCCCGGACGGGGCCTGGCTCACCTGGTCGCACCCCGGCATCGGCCGCTCGCTGCGGCAGATCAGGATGGCCCGGATCGACGGGCCCGAGGGCCCGCTCGTCGTCGACGTCACCAACGGCCGCTTCGAGGACGAGAATCCGGTGTTCACCCGGGACGGCCGCTACCTCGCCTTCCTGTCCTGGCGCGGCTTCGACCCGGTGTACGACGTGCACACCGGCGACCTGTCCTTCCCGCTGGGCTGCCGCCCCTACCTGGTGCCGCTGTCCTCCGCGACCCCCTCCCCCTTCGCGCTGAACCCCGAGGGCCGCCCCGCCGCCGGCGGCCTGGACCCGCTGGACGACGAACCCGGCGAGGGCGGCACGGTGACCGTCGAGGTGGAGGGAGTGGAGAGCCGCGTGACGCCCTTCCCGGTCACCGCCTCCAAGTACTCGGCGCTGCACCCGGTCGCGGGCGGCGGCCTGGTCTGGCTGCGCTGGCCGATCTCGGGCGCGCTCGGCGAGACCTTCGCCAACCCCGCCGACCCGAGCGAGCGCCCCACCCTGGAGCACTTCAGCCTCGCCAGGGCCGGGAAGTCCGAACTGGTCGACCACCTCGACTGGTTCGGGGTCAGCGGCGACGGCACCCGCCTGGTCGTGCTCGACGAGGGCGACCTGCGCGCCGTACCGGCGACCGAGGCGGGCGACGGCGACTCGACCACCTGGATCGACCTGCGCCGCGTCCTGCACGAGGTCGACCCGGCCGCCGAGTGGCGCCAGGCGTACGACGAGGCCGGCCGCCTGATCCGCGCCTTCTTCTGGGACCCCGGCCTGTGCGGCGTCGACTGGGACGCGGTACTGGACCAGTACCGCCCGCTGGTCGAACGGGTCGCCTCCCCCGACGAGTTCGCCGACCTGCTGCGCGAGGTCCTCGGCGAGCTGGGCACCTCGCACGCCTACGTCGCCGCCGCCCGGCGCAACGAGGGCCCGGCGCACTACCAGCGCCGGCAGGGCCTGCTCGGCGCCAACCTCGTGTGCCGGGACGGGCGGTGGCTGGTCAAGCGCATCCTGCCCGGTGACTCCTCCGACTCCAAGGCCCGCTCCCCGCTGGCCGGTACGGGCATCCGCGAGGGGGCGGCGCTGACCCACGTGGACGGCCGCCCGGTGGACCCGGTGGCGGGGCCCTACCCGCTGCTGGCGGGTGCGGGCGGGACGACGGTGGAGCTGACCTTCGCGCCGGCCCGGGGCGGCACCGGCCCGGCCCGGCGGGTCGCCGTCGTCCCGCTCGTCGACGAACGACCGCTGCGCTACCAGGACTGGGTGGCCAAACGCCGGCAGGTGGTACGGGAGTTGAGCGGTGGGCGCTGCGGCTACCTGCACATCCCCGACATGGGCGGCTCCGGCTGGGCGCAGTTCAACCGCGATCTGCGCATGGAGGTGTCCCGGCCCGCGCTGATCGTGGACGTGCGCGGCAACGCGGGCGGGCACATCAGCGAACTCGTCATCGAGAAGCTGACCCGCACCATCCTCGGCTGGGACCTGACCCGTGACGCGCAGCCGGTGTCGTACACCTCCAACGCGCCGCGCGGGCCGGTGGTGGCGGTCGCGGACGAGGCGACCTCCTCCGACGGCGACATGATCACGGCCGCGTTCAAGCTGCTGCGGCTCGGCCCGGTGGTCGGCCAGCGCACCTGGGGCGGCGTGGTCGGCATGACCGGCCGGCACGTCCTCGGCGACGACACGGTGATCACGGTCCCGATGAACGCGGCCTGGTTCGACGCCTACGGCTGGTCCGTGGAGAACCACGGCGTCGCCCCCGACGTCGAGGCCCTGCGCACCCCGCTGGACTGGGCCGAGGGCCGCTACCCGGTGCTGGACGAGGCGGTCCGGCTGGCGCTGGAGCTGCTGGAGACCGAGCCGCCCGCCACGCCGCCCGGTGACGACGACGTACCCGACCGCTCCCGCCCGCCGCTGCCCCCGCGGGCATGAAGAAGGGGCGCCCCGTGGGGGGCACCCCTTCAGGCCGGCGTCGGCGCGTCAGGCGTCGTAGCTCTCCTCGAAGCGCTCGTCCGCGTCGCGGCGGCGCGAGACCGACGGGTCCGTCTCGTCCTCGTCGCGCCGGCGGTCGCGGTTCTGGAACTGCTCCTTGGCCTGCTCGGCACGCTGCTTGCCCTGCTGCTGCATGCGCTCGGCCTTGTCCTGGAACTGGTCCTTCATACCCATGTGGGTTCACTCCTGTGAGGTCCGGGCCCGGCCGGATCGGCCGGGTCCGATCAGATTCACACGAGCGGTGACCGTGCGCATGTCGATCACTTACGGTCCGTAGCCGCGCTGGATCGATGCTGTTCGTCGGCGCTTCCGCCCGCGCCGACCAGCCCCACGCGCACGCGGTCCAGCCGGTCTCCGAAGCGCCGCATCTCGCGCTGCCCGACGGTGCCGACGACCACCGGCAGGTGCCCGCGCACACCCTGCATGCCGCGCAGCCACCACTGCCCGTAGACGTGGGCGGAGCGGCGCTCGATGCCCTCCACGAGCCGGTCGACCGCCGGGCCCAGCGGGTAGGTCTTGTTCGACGGCCAGGGCAGCCGCTGCCGCAGTTCGCGCATCACGTCGTCCTGGTCGGCGCCCCGCACCATGTCGGTGTCGGTCCAGGACAGATAGCCGACGCCGACCTTCACGCCCCGGTGGCCGACCTCGCCGCGCAGGCAGTGCGCGAACGCCTCGACGCCGGACTTGGAGGCGCAGTAGGCACTCATCATCGGCGCGGGCGTGATGGCGGCGAGGGATGCGACCTGGAGCAGGTAGCCGCGGCTCTCCAGCAGTGCCGGCAGGAAGGCGCGGGCCGTCACCGCCGAGCCGATCAGGTTGACCTCGACCACCCGCCGCCAGGACTCCGGGTCGGAGTCGACGAAGGGCCCGCCGGTGGCGACGCCCGCGTTGGCGACGACGATGTCGATCCTGCCGAAGCGCTCCTTGACCTCCCGGGCGACCCGGGCCATCGCCTCGTGGTCGGTCACGTCGGCGTGCCAGTGGTCGCTCTCGCTGTGCAGCCTGGCCGAGACCTGCTTGAGCGCGTCCGGCTCCAGGCCGACCAGGGCGACCTTCACCCCGCGTGCGGACAACTTGCGGGCCAGCAGCTCCCCGACGCCCCGCGCCGCTCCGGTGACGACGGCGACCCGCCCTTCCAGGCTCACCCTGCTCATGCGCTCTCCTCGGCGTGTACGGCGCTCTCTGCGTGTATGGCGTGTACGGCGTTCTCGGCGGGTACGGCGGGTACGGCAGGCTCGGCGGGAACGGCGTGTACGGCGTTCCCGGCGTGCTCGGCACGTCCGGCGCGATTGATACGTCCGGCGCGCTCGGTGCGTCCGGCGTGCTCGGTGCGTCCGGCGTGCTCGGTGCGTCCGGCGGTGACGTAGGTGGCGGCGAGGGCGCGGATCTTCCCGGTGACCAGCTCCGGCGCCTCCAGCGGCGTCATGTGGCCGACGCCCGGAAGTTCCGTCAGGCCCACGCAGTTCGGCAGGGTGGCGGCCAGCGAGCGGCCGTGCACGGGCGGGGTCAGCCGGTCGGCGGTGCCGACCACGATCTCGACCGGCATCCGCAACTCCCGTACGCCGTGGTCGAGGTCGAGCAGGTCCAGCACCTGCGACCAGGCGTGCCGCACCGTGCGCGGGCAGGCGTGCACGATGCGGGCGCAGGCCTCCACCACGTCGGGTGCCGAACCGGGGCCCAGCGTGCCGTACTTGAGGATGCGCCGCGCGAGTGGCGTGACCGGCCCGAGCGGCGCCCGGGAGCCGAGGATCCGCCGGGTCAGCCAGGTCCGCACCCGGCCCTCCCCCAGCGGCACCACGGTCGAGGACGCCACCAGCCGCGAACTGCCCGTGCTGCACAGCAGGACGGCCGCCGCGTGCGCCCGCACCCTGGGCCGGGTCGCGGCGGCCATCACCGTCATGCCGCCCATGGAGTGCCCGGCGATCACCGCCTGCTCGTCCGGCGCGAGCGTGGCCTCCAGTACGGCTTCGAGGTCGTCGGCGAGGGCCTCGGTGCCGCACGCCGGGTTCGCCGGGCTGCGGCCGTGGCCGCGCTGGTCGTAGGCGACGACCCGGTGGTCGGCGGCGAGTTCGCGGATCTGCGCCGCCCAGAACGCGGTCGAGCAGGTCCAGCCGTGCACCAGGACGACCGCGGGCGCGTCCTCGGGTCCGTGCACCTCGACGTGCACGCGGGCGCCGTCGGCCGCGACGACGGTCGTCTCGCGGACGGGGACGGGCGGGGCGTAGGGCCCGGCGGTGACGTGCAGGAGGCGGCTCACGCGCTCACCTCGGCACTCTTCCCAGTGCCGTCCCCGGTGCCACCTCCGGCGCTCTTCCCTGCACCGGCCCCCGCGCTCGTCCCGGCGCCCGGTCCCACGGCAGCCCCGCCGGAGGCCGGGGCCCGCAGCACCTCGTACTCCGCGAGGTCCACGCGCCGCGTCATCCGCCGGAACTCGGCGGTCGTGCCGGGCCAGACGGTGGTGTTGCGGCCGCCGGCGTCCAGGTACCAGCTGGTGCAGCCGCCGGTGTTCCACACCGTGCGCTTCATGCGCTCCTGCACCCGGTGGTTCCAGTTCCGCACGGCGGCGGGCCGGGCGTCGAGGGCGGCCTTCCCGCCGAGGACGTTCAACTGGCGCAGGTAGTCGGCCATGTAGTTCAGCTGGGACTCGATCATGAGGATCATCGAGGAGTTCCCGAGGCCGGTGTTGGGCCCGATGATCGTCATCCAGTTCGGGAAGCCGGCCGCCGAGGCGCCGCGCAGGGCCTCCATGCTGCCCTTCCAGGTCTCGGCGAGGGTCCGCCCGTCCGCGCCCACGACGCGCTCGGCGATGGGCATGTCGGTGACGTGGAAGCCCGTGCCGAAGATGATCGCGTCGACCTCGGTCTCGGTGCCGTCGGCGGCGACGAGGGTCGACCCGCGCACCTCGCCGAGCCCGCTGGCGACGACGTCCACGTTGGGCTCGGCGAGCGCCGGATAGTACGTGCTCGACAGCAGGATCCGCTTGCAGCCGATGCGGTAGTCGGGGGTGAGCTTGGCGCGCAGGGCCGGGTCCTTGATCGCGGCGCCCATGTTGCGCTTGGCGATCCGCTCGACGAAGCCCAGCTCGTCGGGGTGCTTGGTGAAGGCCTGCACCTGCAGTTCGCGGATGCCCCACAGCAGCCCGCGGCGCAGCTTGGTGGTGACGGGCAGCGCCCGGTGCAGGGCCCGCTCGGCGCCGCTGATCGCCCGGTCCATGCGGGGCATCACCCAGGCCGGGGTGCGCTGGAAGAGCGTGAGGCGGCCGACCTGCGGCTGGATGGACGGCACGATCTGGATGGCGGAGGCGCCCGTGCCGATCATGGCGACCCGCTTGCCGGTGAGGTCGTAGTCGTGGTCCCAGCGGGCCGAGTGGAAGACCTTGCCGGGGAAGGAGTCCAGCCCCGGGATGTCCGGGATCTTCGGGTCGGACAGCGGCCCGGTCGCGGACACGACGACGTCGGCGCTCAGCCGGCCGCGCGCGGTCTCGATCTCCCACCGCAGCCGCTCCCCGTCCCACTCCATCCGCTTGACCTCCGAGTCGAAGCGGAGGTGGGGACGGAGCCCGAAGGTGTCGGTCACGTGCTCCAGGTAGGCGCGGATGTGCTGCTGCCCCGAGAAGGTGCGGGGCCACTCGGGGTTGGGTGCGAAGGAGAACGAGTACAGGTGGGACGGCACGTCACAGGCGCACCCGGGGTAGCTGTTGTCCCGCCAGGTGCCCCCGACGCTGTCCGACCGTTCGAGGACGACGAAGTCGGTGATCCCCTCACGCCGCAGCCGCACGGCGGCCCCTAGCCCGCCGAAGCCGGACCCGATCACCGCCACCCGCACGTGTTCGTGAACCTGCTCGTGCTCGGCCATCCCGAAGCCTCCACGCATCGCCTAGAACTCTGCCAGTGAACACTGGCGCAATGGGAGAGTAGAACAGCTCCGTACTCATGGGTAGGGGGCGGGCCGAGGAAAGTTACCGCCGGTACGACTTAAGGTCGGGGGCGTGACCGAGAAGCGTGAATACCGCATGGAGGAACTGGCCCGGCTGGCCGGCATCACGGTGCGCACCCTGCGCTTCTACCGCGAACGCAAACTGCTCCCGCCGCCCCGCCGCCAGGGCCGCATCGCCTGGTACGACGACCACCACCTGGCCCGCCTGCGCACCGTCGCCGCCCTCCTGGACCGCGGCCACACCCTCAACGGCATCGCGGAACTCGCCGACGCCTTCGACCACGGCCGCGACGTCGGCGACCTGCTCGGCCTCGGCGAGCCCACCGAGGAGACCCCGGTCCGCCTCACCCCCGAGGAACTCGCCGCCCGCTTCGAGGGCGAGGTCACCCCGGAGAACCTGGCCGCCGCGATGGACCTCGGCTACCTCGGCACCGACGGCGACGAACTCGTCCACATCAGCCACCGCCTGCTCGAGGTCTCCTCCGCCCTGGTCCGCGAGGGCATCCCGCTCGGCGAGGTCCTCCGGGCCGGCGCCCGCGTCCGCGAACACGCCGACGCCCTCGCGGACCTCTTCGCCGGCCTGATCCTGCGCCACGCCCCCGAGGAGGAGTTCGACCGCCTGCGCCCGCTCGCCCGCAGCGTGGTGGAGGCCGAACTGTCCCTCGCACTGGACCGGCGGACACGGAAGCGGACCGGAGAGAAGTGAGCGCCCCGCCCCGACGCTCACGACCGGCCGTCGCCTCCAGCGGTCACGCCCGGCCTTCGTCTCCGGCGGTCACCTCCGGCCGTCATCTTCAGCGGTCACGACCGGTCTTCGTCTCCGGCGGTCGCGCGGCGGCTCTGCCCCGCGGCCGCACCCACCGGCTGCGCCTAGCGGTCGTAGACGACTGTCACGGGCGCGTGGTCGGACCAGCGCTCGGCGTGCGTGGCGGCCCGCTCGACGTACCCCTTGACCGCCCGGGCGGCGAGTCCGGGCGTGGCCAGGTGGTAGTCGATCCTCCACCCCGAGTCGTTGTCGAAGGCCCGCCCCCGGTACGACCACCACGAGTACGGCCCCTCGGCGTCCGGGTGCAGGGCGCGCACCACGTCGACGTAACCGCCCTCGGCCGGGGCGAGGACGCGGCCGAGCCATTCCCGCTCCTCCGGGAGGAAGCCGGAGTTCTTCCTGTTGGCGCGCCAGTTCTTGAGGTCGGCCTCGCGGTGGGCGATGTTCCAGTCGCCGCAGACCACGACCTCGCGGCCGTCGGCGGCGGCGCGCTCGCGCAGTTCCTTGAGGTAGGCGAGGAACTCGCCCATGAAGCGGACCTTCTCGTCCTGGCGTTCGGTGCCGACCTCGCCGGAGGGGAGGTAGAGGGAGGCGACCGTCACACCGGGCAGGTCGGCCTCGACGTAGCGGCCGCTGGTGTCGAACTCCGTCGAACCGAAGCCGACCTGGACGCGGTCGGGCTCGCGGCGGGTGTAGAGGGAGACGCCGGCCCGGCCCTTGGCGGCGGCGGGGGCGTGCGTGACGTGCCAGCCGTCGGGCGTACGGACGTGCTCGGGGAGCTGCTGGGGCTCGGCCCGCACCTCCTGGAGGCACAGCACGTCGGCGGAGGTGTCGGCGAGCCACTCCACGAAGCCCTTCTTCGCGGCGGCGCGCAGACCGTTCACATTCACGGAGGTCACGGTGAGCACCAGGGCACGATACCGGCACACTGGACGACGAACCGCTCCGGATACGCATTCATATACGGTAGGCAGCATGAACATACGCCGGGTCCCCTTCGACCACCCCGACGCCGTGAAGCTGAACGACGAGGTCCAGGCCGAGTACGACGTCCGCTACGGCGACGGCGGCGACGCCACACACCTGGACCCGTCCGACTTCGCGCCGCCGAACGGCCTGTACCTGATCGCGTACGACGAGGACGACGTCCCGGTCGCCTCCGGCGGCTGGCGCAGCCAGGACGCCAACGACGAGGGCAATCTCGACGGGGACGCGGAGCTCAAGCGGATGTTCGTGATCGAGCAGGTGCGCGGCCGCGGGCTGGCCCGCCGCATCCTGGCGGTCCTGGAGGAGGACGCCCGCGCGGCCGGGCGGACCCGCATGGTGCTGGAGACCGGCACCAAGCAGCCGGAGGCCGTGGCCCTGTACACCTCCAGCGGCTACGAGCCGTGCGCGCGGTTCGGCTACTACCGCTTCCACGAGGAGAGCCTCTGCTACGCGAAGGCGCTGCGGGTCCCGTAGGACGCGGACGCTCAGGGCGCCGTGGACGCGACGAGGCGTCCACGGCGCCCTGCGGATGATCCGGAAACGACGAAGATCCCGTTCGATCGTGATGATCGAACGGGATCTCCGCCCATGTGCGTGGACCTGAGGGGATTTGAACCCCTGGCCCCCTCGATGCGAACGAGGTGCGCTACCGGACTGCGCCACAGGCCCTTGCAACGAGTGAAACTTTAGCACCCCGACCGGCCTGCTCAAAAATCGCTTCCGGAGCCGCGAGGGACGGCCCCCGGCGAGGCCTACTCGTTGGCCGCGCGGGGGCGGTCGCCGTCGTCGTACTGGTCGAAGAGGGGCGTCCGGCCCCGCTCCCGGGCCCGGCGGGCGGACGCGGCGCGCCGGTCGCTGCGCCCGGGGGTCTCCGCCCGCTCCCCGCCCTGGGCGGCCGGGCGGCCCGGGTCGGGGTCGGCCTCCGCGTCCCGCTCTTCGGGGGCGACGGTGCTGGAGCGTGCCGAGCTCCACGCGTCCGGCGCCGCGAGGTCCACGTCCGGTGTGGCGCGGGGGGCGACCGGCGCGGTCACGTAGGTGGGCAGGGGGACCGGCACCGGGTCCCAGCTGTCGCCCTGCGGCCGGCGCTGCCGTTCGCGCTGCTGGTCGACCCACTCGGCGTGGTCGGTCTGCTCGACCAGCGCACGCCGGTCCGCGGCGAGGGCCGACAGGCCGGGGTCGGGCTCCGCCTCGGGCCCCTCGTCCGGTTCCTCGGCGTCCGGGTCGTCGACGGGGCCGGCGGCGTCGGCGGGCGTGCGCCGCCGCGGCCGGCGGTCGCGCAGGCGCTGAGCGGCCACCTCGGCCTGGCGGCGGTCCATCTGGAAGGCGAACCGGCGGCGTTCCTGCGCACGCAGGTAGGCGATGTAGGCGCTGAGCAGGACCGCGGGCACCCCGGGGGCCCACAGGAACGCGAGCCCGCCGACCGCCGCGACGACCGAGCCGAGTGTGAAGGCGAGGAACAGCATCACGGTCGTACGCCGTCGGCGCGCGAGCACCTTGGTGCGCCGGGCGCGGGCTGCGGCCGCCGCCGATTCGGGGGCCCGCCGGGCCTGCGGAACGCGCTTGCGCGCCGCTGCCGCACCGGCCCGTGGCGTCTGCCCGGGTTCCGGAGAGCGCCCGGTGTCCCGGGACGGCTGCGAGTCCAGGAGCCGCCCGGAGTCCTGCGACCGCTCGGGAGCCCGGGACCGCTCGGGTTCCGGGGACCGTGCAGGTTGCGGGGACCGTGTGGATTCGGTGGACCGTGCCGGTTCGGTGGACCGTGCGGATTCGGTGGACGGCCCGGGTCTGCGGCCGTGCGCGTGTCCGCCCGTCTCCGGCCTGGCGTACCGGCGGGTTCTGGACACGGCGAAGGCCCGGACGTCCACCGAGTCGGTGACGGCGTCCGGGGCGTCCGCGCCGGGCTCCGCCTCGTCGGCGGGACGGGACTGCAGGTCCTTGGCGTACCGGCGCTCCATGCCCGCCCGTCCGGACAGCAGCCGGATGGCGGTACTGAAGCGTTCCGTCGGACGGGCCTCGTTCAGCTCGTCCTGCCTACGGAGCCACATCGGCACCAAGTAGGCGGCCCAGGCCCCGACGATGACTGCGTAGATGAGGCCACTGCTGCTCACGCCTCACACGGTAGAGGGGTTTGCGCGGGGCCATCCGCCAATTGAGCCGGTGTGTCGCACGATCTGGCTGATATTTCGAACTTTTTTTGTGATCGATGTGATCAGCACACGGTCGGAGCTACTGAATTATCCGTTTCGATGCGGTCGCAGCCCCGCCAATTTCGAACATGTATTCAATTACCGGTGTTTCGTGCGCTCCGGCCCCGCGACCGGTGCCAGCGTCGCAGCAGCCCCTCGGGGGCTTCCTCCGCGGTGAGCGCGAAGACCAGGTGGTCGCGCCAGGCTCCGTCGATGTGGAGATAACGGGGCCGGAGGCCCTCCTCGCGGAATCCGAGTTTCTCCACGACCCGGCGACTGGGCGCGTTCTCGGGGCGAATGCAGACCTCGACCCGGTGCAGTCCGACCGTGCGGAAACAGTGGTCCACCACCATCGCGACGGCCGTCGGCATCACCCCGCGGCCCGCCACCGCCTGGTCCACCCAGTAGCCGACGTGCCCGGAGCACATCGAGCCCCAGGTGATGCCCGCCACCGTCAACTGCCCGACCAGGCGCCCCTGGTACTCGATGACGAAGGGCAGCATCCGGCCGGCGTGCGCCTCCGACCTGAGGTGCCGCACCATCTGGCGATAGGTCGGCCGGTGCGTCGGCGAACCCCCGGGCGTGGGCGGCGGGATGGTCGCCTCCCACGGTCGCAGCCAGTCCCGGTTGCGCCGGTTGACCTCGCGCCAGGCCCGCTGGTCGCGCAGCTTTATCGGCCTGAGGACGATGTCGCCGTCCACCAGCTCCGCGGGCCACGATGGGCTGTTCAGCTCGCACCCCCACCACTGGCGGACCCGGGGTGGTCACCGCCGCGGAGCTGGTCCACGGCGTGCTTCAGCAGCGGCTCCAGCACGGCGAGGCCGTCCTTCACCCCGCCGGAGGAGCCGGGGAGGTTCACGATCAGCGTGCCGCCCGCCACCCCGGCCAGGCCCCTGGAGAGCACCGCGGTCGGCACCTTCTCCCGTCCGTACGCCCGGACGGCCTCCGCGATGCCCGGTACCTCGTAGTCGATCACCGCCCGCGTCGCCTCGGGGGTGCGGTCGGTGGGCGAGATGCCGGTGCCGCCGGTGGTGACGATCACGTCGTAGCCCGCTTCGGCGCCGGCCCGCAGGGCGGCCTCGACCGGGTCGCCGTCGGGGACGACCCGGGGGCCGTCGACGGCGAACCCGAAGCGGCGCAGGCCCTCGGCGATCAGCGGGCCGCCCCGGTCCTCGTAGACCCCGGCGGCGGCCCGGTTGGAGGCGGTGACCACCAGCGCGCTGCGGGGCGCGAGCAGGGCGCCCCCGTCCGACGCGTCCCCTGTCATGCCCGGCTCCAGTCGCCCGACTTGCCGCCCGTCTTCTCCTCCACGCGCACGTCCGTGATGACCGCTCCCTTGTCGACCGCCTTGACCATGTCGATCACGGTGAGCGCGGCGACGGTGACCGCGGTGAGCGCCTCCATCTCCACGCCCGTGCGGTCCGTCGTCCTCACCGTGGCGGTGATCTCCACGGCGTCGTCCGCGACCGACAGGTCCAGTTTCACACCGGAGACCGCCAAGGGGTGGCACAGCGGGATCAGGTCGGGGGTGCGCTTGGCGCCCATGATGCCCGCGATGCGCGCGGTGGCCAGGGCGTCGCCCTTGGGGACGCCCTCACCGCGCAGCAGCTCCACCACGCGGGCGGAGACCAGGACGCGCCCGCTCGCGCGCGCCGTGCGGGCCGTCACGTCCTTGGCGGACACGTCGACCATGCGGGCGGCGCCCGCCGCGTCGATGTGCGTCAGCCGGTCCTGTGGTGCGTGTGCGTCCTGGCCGTGGTGCGGGGGTCGGTCCTGCGTACTCATGCTCGTGTGGCGCTCCCGGTCCGGGCCCGGCGCGGTGCGGCGCGTGGGCCTGCTGTGCGCGACACGGTACCGCCCGGCGGGCCGGGTCAGCCGAGCAGGACCACCTCGACCTCGGCGCCGGGCTCGACGGACTCGGTGTCCTCGGGCACGACGATCAGCGCGTCGGCGTGCGCGAGGGCGGCCACGAGATGGGACCCGGCGCCGCCGACCGGGGTGACCGCACCGTCGGCCCAGGTGCCGCGCAGGAACTGCCGGCGCCCCTTCGGCGAGGTCAGCGCCTCGTCCGCGGCCAGCGTCGCGGTGGTCGTCGGACGGTGGACGTCGGGCAGCCCCATGAGGGTGCGGATCGCCGGGCGGACGAAGAGTTCGAAGGAGACGTACGACGACACCGGGTTGCCGGGCAGGGCGAGGAGCGGGGTGTGGTCGGGGCCGACGGAGCCGAAGCCCTGGGGCTTGCCGGGCTGCATGGCGAGCTTGCGGAAGTCCACGCCGCTGCCCGGCTCGTCCTCGTCGGCGACGTGCGCCAGCGCCTCCTTGACCACGTCGTACGCCCCGACGCTCACCCCGCCGGTGGTGACCATCAGGTCGGCGCGGACCAGCTGGTCCTCGATGGTGGACCGCAGGGTCTCGGCGTCGTCGGCGACGGCGCCCACCCGGTAGGCGATGGCGCCGGCGTCCCGGGCGGCCGCGGTGAGGGCGAAGCTGTTGGAGTCGTAGATCTGGCCGGGGGCCAGTTCCTCGTCGGGCTGGACGAGTTCGCTGCCGGTGGAGAGCACCACCACGCGCGGACGCGGGCGGACGCGGACCCTGCCGCGGCCGATCGCGGCGAGCAGGGCGATCTGCGGCGGGCCGAGGATCGTGCCGGCCTCCAGGGCGCGGGCGCCGGACCTGACGTCGCTGCCCTTCGCGCGCACGTGCGCGCGTGCCGCGGCCGGGCGGTGGACGTGCACCTGCCCCTCGGCGCCCTCCGGGGCGAGGCTGCGGGCCCGCATGCCGGCCACCGGGCCCTCGCCTAGTCCGCCGTCGGTCCACTCCACGGGGACGACGGTCTCGGCGCCGGGCGGGAGCGGGGCGCCCGTCATGATGCGGGCGGCCTGGCCGGGCCCCACGGGCAGCGGGTCGGCCTGGCCCGCTGCGACGTCCCCGACGACCTCCAGGACGGCGGGGAACTCCTCGCTCGCGCCCGCGACGTCCGCGACCCGCACCGCGTACCCGTCCATGGAGCTGTTGTCGAAGGGCGGCAGGGAGAGCGGCACCGTGATGTCGTCGACCAGGACGCAGCCCTGGGCGTCGAGCAGGTTCAACTCGATCGGTTCCAGGGGTCGGACGGTGGCGAGGATGTCGTCCAGGTGGTCCTGCACCGACCACAGCCGGTCCGGACCGAAGTCCTCGGTGGCGTGGCCGTGGCCGGTGGCACGGTGCGCGGTGCTGCTCAACGTCGTTACATCTCCTCGGCTACGTAACTGCGGAGCCAGGTCCGGAAGTCCGGCCCCAGATCCTCACGTTCGCATGCGAGTCTGACAATGGCACGCAGGTAGTCGCCGCGGTCGCCGGTGTCATAGCGGCGGCCCTTGAAGACGACGCCGTGCACCGGGCCGCCCACCTTCTCGTCCTCCGCGAGCTGCTGGAGGGCGTCGGTCAGCTGGATCTCGCCGCCCCGGCCGGGCTCGGTCCTGCGGAGTATGCCGAAGATGTGCGGGTCGAGGACGTAGCGGCCGATGATGGCGTAGTTGGACGGGGCGTCGGCCGGGTCGGGCTTCTCGATCAGCCCGGCGACCTTGACGACGTCGCCGTCCTCGGTGGCCTCGACGGCCGCGCAGCCGTAGAGGTGGATCTGCTCCGGCGCGACCTCCATGAGGGCGACGACGCTGCCGCCGTACTGCTCCTGGACGTCGATCATGCGCTGCAGCAGCGGGTCGCGGGGGTCGATCAGGTCGTCGCCGAGCAGGACCGCGAAGGGCTCGTTGCCGACGTGCGGGGCGGCGCACAGCACGGCGTGGCCGAGGCCCTTGGGGTCGCCCTGGCGGACGTAGTGGATCATCGCGAGGTCGCTGGACTCCTGGACCTTGGCCAGCCGGCCCGCGTCGCCCTTCTTCTGGAGGGCGGACTCCAGTTCGTAGTTGCGGTCGAAGTGGTCCTCCAGGGGGCGCTTGTTGCGGCCCGTGACCATGAGGACGTCTCCGAGGCCGGCGGACACGGCCTCTTCGACCACGTACTGGATCGCCGGCTTGTCGACGACCGGCAGCATCTCCTTGGGAGTGGCTTTGGTTGCCGGCAGGAACCGGGTACCGAGCCCGGCCGCGGGGATGACAGCCTTGCTGATCCTGGGGTGGGACTGAGTCATGCGCGACACCCTATCCGGTGCCTATAGGGAGAATCTGTGACGCGAGATCAGTGGTGCTCATATGAGCACATGAGAGTGGCTGGGGAGTGAGTGGTGAGTGACATCGGCCCCGAAAGCGCAGCCGGCAAGCGGACGTTGCGGCGGGCCCTGCTCGCGACGAGGAACGGCTTGACCGCGGACGACGTGCGGGAATCGGCGGTCGCGCTGGCCGCCCGGACCCTCGCGCTGCCGGAGGTCGCGGGGGCGCGCACCGTGGCGGCGTACGTCTCGGTGGGCGCCGAGCCGGGCACCCTCGCGCTGCTCGACGCGCTGCGCGCGCGGGGCGTGCGCGTGCTGCTGCCCGCCCTGCTGCCGGACAACGACCTGGACTGGGGCGAGTACGCCGGGGAGGGCTCCCTCGCGCGCGTGCGGCACGGGGGGCGGACGGCCCTGTCCGAGCCCGCCGGCGAGCGGCTGGGGCCGGACGCGGTGACGGGGGCCGACGTGGTGCTGCTGCCGGGCCTGGCGGTCGACGGGCGCGGCCTGCGGCTGGGGCGCGGCGGCGGATCGTACGACCGGGTCCTCGCGCGTCTGGAACGGGCGGGCACGCGTCCCGCGCTGCTGGTGCTGCTCTACGACGGGGAGGTCGTCGCGCACGTCCCCGGCGAGCCGCACGACCGGCCGGTGGACGCGGTGGTGACGCCGTCGGGGACGCGGCGGTTCCGCTGACGCGGACGACGGACGGCACGGGCCGCACGGGCCGCACCGACGCGCCGACGCGCCGACGCGCCGACGCAGAAACGGCCTCCACGCGCGTGTGGAGGCCGTTTCCCGTCGGTCCCGGGTCAGGGGCGCCTGCTCAGGGCTTGAGCACCAGTGTGTCGCTCGTGCTCTCGTCGACCGCCTTCTTCGAGAAGGCCCACGTCAGCAGCTCCCCTTCGGCCCACTTGTCCGTCTGGTCGGTGTAGTGGGCGCTGTAGGCGTGGCCGGAGGCGCCGGTGAGGTTGATCCAGCGGGACTTGTCGAGGTCGTCCAGGTTGACCACCATCCGCATGGACGGCACCCAGATCACCCCGTAGCCGCCGGCCGCGTTCCAGCCGGAGGCGTTGACCGCCGCCTCGCCGCCGCTGAGCTTCCACGGCCCGCGGTTGAGGGCGTACTTCAGGAAACCGGGGCCCTCGGTGCCCAGGGTCTGGTTCTCCAGGAACAGGCGGTGCAGCCGGCCCCAGTTCCAGGTGTCGATGTCCTTGCCGAGCTTGGCGGTCAGCTCCCAGCGGGCGTCGACCATGGCGCGCTTGAACAAATCGTCCCGGTTGTGGTCGGCGCCCTTGCGGGTGCCGGAGGCGGGCGTCGTCCACCAGTCGCTCTTCGGCTCGTCCATCAGGCTGCGCACGACCTCGAACCAGCGGTCCCCCCCGTCCGGCTGCGCCTGGCCGGCGTCGCGCTGGCCGCACTCGCGGACCTTGTTGGTCTCGTCCACGGGCCCGGTGGTGTTGACCGGGTCGACCCACAGGCACTGGCCCTCGACCCGCAGTTCCTTGGGCAGCTTGTTGCCGAAGGCGAGCTTGAGCAGGTTGCGCCAGACCGCGTTGAAGTAGGCGGCGGCCGCCGAGTCGGCGTCCTGGGTGTAGTCCCAGCCCTCCAGCAGCTTCTGCGCCTCGCGGACGTCCTTGTCGCCGACGTCGATCTTCAGCAGCTGGGGCACGATCAGCTTGGCCATCTCGCTGCTGTTGTCCAGCTGCATCTGGCGCATGTCGTCGGTGGAGATCTTGCCGCCGTCCTTGATCTTCTGCTCGATCAGGGAGGTGATCCGCTGGCTGCGGGTGCCGTAGCCCCAGTCCGTGGTCAGCGTGTACGGGTACGCGTCCTCGTCGACGACGGCCTGGTTGGCGGTCACGATGTAGCCGCGGTCCGGGTCGTACTCGTACGGCAGCTCGTCCTGGTCGATGTACTCGCCGGTCCAGCGGTACCCGGCGTCCCAGCCCGGTGCCGGGACCGAGCCGTCGTGGCCCTCGGCGCGCACCGGGATCCTGCCGGGCAGCGTGTAGCCGATGTGCTCGCTGTCGGCGTAGACCAGGTTCTGCGAGGGGACCTCGAACAGTTCGGCGGCCTCGCGGAAGTCGTCCCAGTCCTTCGCCCGGTCCATCGCGAAGACGGCGTCCATGGTGGTGCCCGGGTCCAGCGCGGTCCAGCGCAGCGCGACGCCGTAGCCGTCGCCGCGGTCGGGGGCGGCGGTGTCGACGGTGGCCTTCTTGCCGGCCTTCACCAGCTCGTCGTCGCGGTCGGAGAGCAGGGGGCCGTTGTTGGTCTCCCGGACGACGATCTTCTTGGACTCGCCGCCGGCGACCTCGATGGTCTCCTCGCGCGTCTCGAAGGGGACCACCTTGCCGTCGTACTGGTAGCCGGCGCCGGTGATCTTCTCCAGGTAGAGGTCGGTGACGTCGACACCGGAGTTGGTCAGGCCCCAGGCGACGTCCTGGTTGTGGCCGATGACCACGCCGGGCATGCCCGCGAAGGTGTAGCCGGCGACGTCGTACTGGCACTTCGCCGAGACGCTGCGGCAGTGCAGGCCCATCTGGTACCAGACGGACGGCAGCGACGGCGACAGGTGCGGGTCGTTGGCCAGCAGCGGCTTGCCGGTGATGGTGTGCTCGCCGGAGACGACCCAGGAGTTGGAGCCGATGCCGTCGCCGTTCACGCCGACGGCGGTGGGGACGTCGTCCAGGACGGTCTGGAGGGCGGACAGCTGGCTCTCCAGGGCACTGCCGAAACCGGTGCCGGTGCCGGTCCCAGTGCCCGTGCCAGTCCCGGTCCCGGTGCCCGTGCCGGTCCCGGTGCCCGTACCGGAGCCGTCGGTGGAGTCGTCACCGTCGGACGCGCCGCCGTCGAAGGTCTGGGTCAGCTCGTCGTACTGGCCCTCCTGGACGATCGCCTTGTTCCGGTCGTACGGGTACGCCGGGTACAGGTCGGCGATCTGCTCGGGGCCCAGGCGGCTGGTCATCAGGGCGCGGTCGACCTCGTCCTGCATGTTGCCGCGCAGGTCCCAGGCCATCGCCTTCAGCCACGCCACCGAGTCGACCGGGGTCCACTCCTGGGGCTTGTAGTCGTTGGTGAACCCGAGGGCGGCGTACTCCAGGGAGATGTCCGCGCCGTCCTTGCCCTTCAGGTAGGCGTTGACCCCCTTGGCGTAGGCCTGGAGGTACTTCTTCGTGGAGTCCGACAGCTTCTCGTCGTACTCCTTCTTCGCCACCCGGTGCCAGCCCAGGGTGCGCAGGAACTCGTCGTTGTCGACCTGGCTCTTGCCGAACATCTCCGACAGGCGCCCGGCGGTCATGTGGCGGCGCACGTCCATCTCGTAGAACCGGTCCTGGGCCTGGACGTAGCCCTGCGCCATGAACAGGTCCTCGTCGGAGGAGGCGTAGACCTGCGGGATGCCGTAGCCGTCGCGCTTGACGTCGACCGGCCCCGACAGGCCCTCGAGCGTGATCGACCCCTTGGTCTGCGGGAAGGACGCGCGGACGGTGCTGACGGACCAGTACGCCCCGTAGACGAGGCCGCCGATGACGGCCAGGACCAGCACGAGGACGAACAGGCGCGCTTTGCGCCCCTTCTTCCTGCCGGACTTGCCGGGCTGCTGACCCGTGGAGGCGGTGTTGGTGGGGGGCATCGCTGTCCTTGCTGTCCTAACACGAGCGGCAGGGGCGGGCTGTGCTTTGTACTGAGCGCTGGAGCAACTGTAGGCGCAGGCCCCGCTCCCCCTTGACGCGGAGTCGGGTAGCGGCACGCACGGGCGTTCGATCTTGCCAAGCCGAGCGTCAAGAAATCGTCAAGAGTTAGGTAAGGTAACGAAGTAGTTACCCGCAGAGCACCGCGGTTTCGTGTGCCATGGGAGTGCGCGTCCGCTCACCGCGCGGGCACTCGTCCGCCGTGGGCCGCGCCGTGCTCCGTGCTGTGCGCCAGGGAAGGGAACGGCCGCTGACTGTCCACCACCTCAACCAGCTCCTGCTCGTCTGCTCGCTCGTCCTGCTCATCGCCGTGGCGGCGGTCCGGATCTCCTCGCGCAGCGGGCTCCCCAGCCTGCTCGTCTACCTGGCCATCGGCATCGCCATGGGCCAGGACGGCATCGGCGACATCCAGTTCGACAACGCCGAGCTGGTCCAGGTCATCGGATACGCGGCCCTGGTCGTGATCCTGGCCGAAGGCGGTCTCGGCACGAAGTGGAAGGAGGCGAAACCGGCCCTGCCGGCCGCCTCCGCGCTGGCCCTGGCCGGCGTCGCGGTCAGTGTCGGCGTCACGGCGGCGGGCGCGCACTACCTGACCGGGCTGGAATGGCGGCAGGCACTGATCGTCGGGGCGGTGGTGTCCTCCACGGACGCGGCGGCCGTCTTCTCGGTCCTGCGCAGGATCCCGCTCCCGCCGCGCATCACGGGCACGCTCGAGGCGGAGTCGGGTTTCAACGACGCCCCGGTGGTCATCCTCGTCGTCGCCTTCTCCACGGCCGGCCCGATCGAGCACTGGTACGTGCTGCTGGGCGAGATCGCCCTGGAGCTGGCCATCGGCGCGGCCATCGGACTCGCGGTCGGCTGGCTGGGGTCGTGGGGGCTGAGGCACGTCGCGCTGCCCGCCTCCGGCCTCTACCCCATCGCCGTCATGTCGATCGCCGTCGCCGCCTACGCGGCCGGTGCCATGACCCACGGCAGCGGCTTCCTGGCCGTCTACCTCGCCGCGATGGTCATGGGCAACGCCCGGCTGCCGCACTGGCCCGCCACCCGCGGCTTCGCCGACGGGCTCGGCTGGCTCGCCCAGATCGGCATGTTCGTGCTGCTCGGCCTGCTGGTCACCCCGCACGAACTGGGCGACGACATCCTGCCCGCCCTGGTCATCGGGCTGGTGCTGACCATGGTGGCGCGTCCGCTGAGCGTGGTGCTGTGCCTGCTGCCGTTCCGGGTGCCGTGGCAGGAGAAGGCCCTGATGTCCTGGGCGGGGCTGCGCGGCGCCGTGCCCATCGTCCTGGCCACCATCCCCATGGTGGAGGGCGTCGACGGCAGCCGCCGGATCTTCAACCTCGTCTTCGTCCTGGTCTGCGTCTACACCCTGGTCCAGGGACCGACCCTGCCCTGGCTGGCCCGCAAGCTGCGGCTGGGCCAGGGCGACGAGGCCGCCGACCTCGGCATCGAGTCGGCGCCCCTGGAGCGGCTGCGCGGGCACCTGCTGTCCGTCACGATCCCCGAGGGTTCCAGGATGCACGGCGTCGAGGTCAGCGAACTGCGGCTGCCCGCCGGGGCGGCCGTCACCCTCGTCGTCCGCGACGGCAGGTCGTTCGTTCCGCTGCCGACGACGGGGCTGCGGCGCGGGGACGAACTCCTCGTGGTCGCCACGGACCCGGTCCGGGACGCGGCCGAGACACGGCTGCGCGCGGTCGGCCACGGCGGCAAGCTGGCCGGCTGGCTGGGCACCGGGGAGACGAGCGGCAATCACCGGTGACGTCACCCGGGGTGCTCGCTTTCACAGGGTGTGCCCCTCTTGATCCCTGTACGATGAAGGCGGCACCTGATCGAACCAACTCTGCCTGACGCAGAGCTGGCGCGACCGTATGGCGGCCGGCACGCCCCCTCCCCCTCGGGCTCCGGCATCTACCGCAGTCCGCGCAAGAGGACAGCTCTCGGCGCTCCCGCACGGTCACGCACCATGGACGGGACGGCGCTACCAGGCGGCAGAAAGGCACGGGCCGTGGCATCCACGGTCACCCCGTCGGAGAAGTCGCAGGAGAGGGACCCGCACACCCCTCCCGCCTCCGCCCGCCCCGGATACGGGCAGCTGCTGCGCACCCGCGGCGCCTGGACGTTCCTGCTCCCGGGCTTCGCGGCACGCCAGCCGTTCGCCATGCTGACGCTCTCCATCGTGCTGCTCGTGCAGCACACCACCGGCTCCTACGGCGTCGCCGGCGCCGTCGCGGCCGCCACCGGCGTCTCCATGGCCCTGTTCGCCCCCTACAGCGGCCGGCTCGCCGACCGCCACGGACAGCGTGCCGTCCTGCTCCCCGGCGTGCTCGTGCACACCGCGTCCGGCCTGACCCTGACCGTTCTCGCGCTCGCGGACGCACCCCTGTGGGCGCTGTTCGCGGCGGCCGTACCCACCGGCGCCTCGGTGCCGCAGGTCGGGCCCATGGTGCGGGCCCGCTGGGGGGTGAAGCTCAAGGGCTCCCCCCTGATGAGCACGGCGGCCGCCTTCGAGTCCGTCACCGACGAGCTGACCTTCGTCCTCGGCCCGCTGCTGGCGACCGCCCTGTGCACGGCCGTGAACCCGGCCGCGGGGCTGGTCACGGAGGCCGCGCTCACCCTGGTGGGCGGTCTGCTGTTCGCGGCGCAGAGGAGCACCCAGCCGGCGGCCGGCCGCTCCGACGGCGACCACGCGCGCGGGGAGCACGTTCCGGCGCTGCGCGTCCCCGGGGTGCGCGTCCTGATCGTGGTCTTCCTGGGCATCGGTTCCGTCTTCGGCGGCATGCAGGTCTCGCTGGCCGCGTTCACCGAGTCCATCGGCGAGCCCGGACTGAACGGCGTCCTGTACGGCGTCTTCGCCGCGGGCAACATGGTCTCCGGCCTGGCCTGCGGCGCCATCGCCTGGAAGGCCGCCCCGCAGCGGCGCCTCCTGGTCGGCTACACCGCCCTCGCGCTGACCGCGTCCGGTCTGTGGGCCGCGCACTCGGTGCTCGTCCTGGCCGGCCTCGGCCTGCTCGTCGGCGTCTGCATCGCGCCCGCCCTCATCACCGGTTACACCCTGGTCGACGGCCTGGTCCCGGCCGGCGCCCGCACCGAGGCCTTCACCTGGCTGACCGGCGCCGTGGCACTCGGCCAGGCGGCGGCCGTGACCGTCTCCGGCCAGCTGGAGGACCGGCTCTGGGACGGCGCCGGGTTCCTGGTGCCGATGGGCGGCACGCTGCTCGCGCTGGCGACGCTGCTGGCGCTGCGCTCCCGGCTGGCGACCCGGCCGCGCGAGCGTACGGTCACACGTGGCGTCGGTCACCGCGAGCCTGCCGCAGTGGACTGATCCCGGGGAATGCGTCACTATGGACCGTCGTTAGCACTCATCGAGTGAGAGTGCCAGGAGGAAGACAAGTGCCGACGTACCAGTACCAGTGCACCGAGTGCGGCGAGGGCCTCGAGGCGGTGCAGAAGTTCACCGACGACGCCCTGACCGAGTGCCCGAACTGCCAGGGCCGCCTGAAGAAGGTCTTCTCCGCGGTCGGCATCGTCTTCAAGGGCTCCGGCTTCTACCGCAACGACAGCCGCGGCAGCTCGTCGAGCAGCTCGCCGTCGTCCTCGAAGCCGGCCTCCTCCTCGACGTCCTCGTCGGACTCGGGTTCGTCGTCGGGCTCGGGTTCATCGTCGGGCTCCGGCTCGTCCTCGGGCTCGTCCTCGGGCTCGGGCTCGTCGTCGAGCTCCGGCAGCTCCGCCGGCACCACCGCCGCCTAGGACTTCCCACGGCTTCTTACGGGACCCTGTCGTCGCCCGACGACGGGGTCCTCGGCGTTGCGCGGTACGGCTAGGGTCGGGGCATGGCGAACAAGGTGAATGCCGAGATCGGCGTGATCGGCGGCTCCGGTCTCTACTCGTTCCTCGACGACGTGAGCGAGGTCGAGGTGGACACCCCGTACGGGCCGCCCAGCGACTCCCTCTTCCTCGGCGAGGTTGCCGGCCGGCGGGTCGCCTTCCTCCCCCGGCACGGGCGCGGCCACCATCTGCCGCCGCACCGGATCAACTACCGCGCCAACCTGTGGGCCCTGCGCTCGGCCGGCGTGCGCCAGGTCCTCGGGCCGTGCGCCGTCGGCGGTCTGCGCCCCGAGTACGGGCCGGGGACCCTGCTGGTGCCGGACCAGTTCGTCGACCGTACGAGGACCCGGCCGTCGACCTACTTCGACGGGCTGCCGATGCCCGACGGCACGGTGCCCAAGGTCGTGCACGTCTCGCTGGCCGACCCGTACTGCCCCGCCGGACGGGCCGCCGCGCTGAAGGCGGCCCGGGGACGCGACTGGGAGCCGGTGGACGGCGGCACCCTGGTCGTGGTCGAGGGGCCGCGCTTCGGAACCCGCGCGGAATCACTGTGGCACCGGGCGCAGGGCTGGTCGGTGGTGGGCATGACCGGCCACCCGGAGGCGGCGCTCGCCCGCGAACTGGAGCTCTGCTACACCTCGCTGACCCTCGTCACCGATCTCGACGCCGGCGCGGAGAGCGGCGAGGGCGTCTCCCACGAGGAGGTCCTGCGGGTGTTCGCGGCGAACGTGGACCGGCTGCGGGGCGTCCTGTTCGACACGGTGGCCGCGCTGCCGGCGGCCGCGGAGCGGGACCGGGACTGCCGGTGCGGGGCGGCGCTCGGTGGGATGGATCCGGGGATCGCGCTGCCGTAGCGGGTGCGGTGACGGGGGTGGGGGGCGGTGCGCTGCCGGGCGGGGCGGTGCGGTGCGCTGCCGGGCGGGGGCCGGAGCGTGCTGTTCGGGTGAGGGAGTTGTCCACAACCGGTCGGTGGTCCACGGGCTCCGGCGGGCGGCGGCGAAAAGCCTCATCGTGGGTGCGCAAGCCGTTCCCTCGTCACAGGTGGTGGTCACCATGTCCCTGTCCCGTTCCGCCCATTCCGCTCCGCTGCCGCTCGGCACCGACGCACCCCCCACCTGCGAGGTTCCGCAGTTCGCCCCCGTGCGGGTGCGCGGCGGACGGCGGCAGTTGCACCGGCTCCTGCGCCACCGGCGGCGGGCCGTGGCCGCCGGGCTCGCCGTCACCGCCGCGGCGCTGGTGGCGGCCGGCCCGCGTTCCGGTGCCGGCGCGCAGGACGCCCAGCGGGCACGCGGGCATCCGGTGACCGAGCCCGTGCGCAAGCGGCACGGCACCGAGCTGGTGGCGGCTCCGCTGCGAATCGCCGACGCGGCCACCGTGCGGCTGCTCAGGCCGGGCGACCGGGTCGATGTCGTCGCGGCCGGAGACGGCGGCGCGGGCGACGCCTCCGTGATCGCGCGCGGGGCGCGCGTGACGAAGGTGCCGGAGCCCCTGGAGGGGACGGCGGCCGGCGGGGCGCTGGTCGTGGTCTCCGTGCCGCGCGCCACCGCTCACCGGCTGGTCGGCGCGGGAGCCACGACGCGGCTGGCGGTGACGCTGTGCTGAGCACCTCCACCCCCGGCACTCCGTCGGGTCGCTCGATCGAGGGGGCTGATTGGACAGGACGGCCCAACGCTGACGTAGGTTGCGGAGCGTTTTGCTCCGCACGCGGTTCGCGCGAGACCCGTTCGCGCGGAGTCCGTTCGTGCGGGGCTCGTTCATGCGAGACCTGTTTATGCGAGGAGAGCCCCCGAGGTGAGCGAGAAGAACGACCCGAGCGTCTGGCAGGGCTTCAAGGCCTTCCTGATGCGCGGAAACGTCATCGACCTGGCGGTGGCGGTGGTCATCGGTGCCGCCTTCACCAACATCGTCAACTCGGTGGTGAAGGGGGTCATCAATCCCCTGGTCGGAGCGTTCGGCACCCAGAGCCTGGACAGCTACAGCTCCTGTCTCAAAGGCCCCTGCACCGGCACCGGCGACAGCGCGACGGGCGTGCGGATCCTCTGGGGCTCGGTGCTCGGCGCCACCCTCACCTTCCTGATCACCGCGGCCGTCGTCTACTTCCTGATGGTGCTGCCCATGTCGAAGTACCTGGCCCGGCAGGAGGCCCGCCGCAGGGCGAAGGAGAGCACACGGGAGATCGTCGAGGTCTCCGAGCTGGAGGTGCTCAAGGAGATCCGCGACGCGCTGATCGCGCAGCGCGGCCCGGGGCACGACCGCCCGTAGCGCCGCGCGCCGGAGCGGCCCTGCCGCGGGGGGGTGCCCGCGCGGATCACAGGTGGTGGGGCGGCTTCTCGTCGAGGAAGCGCTTCAGGTCGGCCGCGCCGCCGCCCTCGGGCCGCTCGCCCCATCCGCGGTCGGTGTCGTCCGAGGTCTGCTGGTCCAACGGGTCGTCGAAGACCAGCGCGGGCCGGGGCGCGCGGGGCTCGGGGTCGGGGGCGGGGGCGGTGCTCATGGCTCCAGGGTACGGCCCGCCCCGCGGGAGGTGTTCCGCCTTCCCTCCTCGTCCCGGCGGCCTTCCCCGCTCGTCTCGTCCCGGCGGCCTCCCCCGTTCATTCCGGCGGCCGGGACCATCGCCGTGGCCACGGCCACGGCCACGGTCCCGCTACCGGCCTCGGCCCCCGCCACGGTGAAGTCGGGCCACGCCGAGCGGCCGGTGTCGCCGGTGTTCTCCGTCCCTTCCCCGGGTTCTCCGTCCCTCCCCCGGCGGCACGGCGGTGCTCGTGGCGGGCCGTCCCGGCGCCGTCCGTGGCGGTGGGGGTCGTGCCGCCCGCGCGGCGGGGCGCGCCGAAGCGGGGGCCGGCCGCGCCCGCCGCCGGACACCGCCGCAGACGCCGGTTCCCGTGACGGTGTCCGTGCCTGGTCGAGACTGGCGGCATGACAGTTGACGCATTGACGGACGTCGCCGGGCTGTTGGTGGGGCACGCGACGCGCACCGGCGACGGGTGGCTCACGGGCACGACGGTGGTGCTCGCGCCGGAGGGCGGGGCGGTCGCCGGGGTGGACGTACGCGGAGGCGGCCCCGGCACCAAGGAGACCGACGCGCTCGATCCGCGCAACCTGGTGCAGAAGGTCCACGCGGTGGTGCTCACCGGCGGCAGCGCCTACGGGCTCGACGCGGCGTCGGGAGTGATGGCCTGGCTGGAGGAGCGACGGCGCGGGGTGCGCGTCGGCCCGGACCCCGCGCACGTGGTGCCGGTGGTGCCCGCGGCCTGCGTCTTCGACCTGGCACGCGGGGGCGACTTCCGGGCCAGGCCGGATGCGGCCACCGGACGGGCGGCGGCCGGGGCGGCCCACGCGAGCGCACCGGGCGCGAGGGTGGCCGAAGGGTGTGTGGGGGCGGGCACCGGCGCCGTGGTCGGCACGCTGAAGGGCGGGGTCGGCACCGCGAGCACCGTGCTGGACTCGGGGATCACGGTGGCGGCGCTGGTGGTGGCCAACGCGGCGGGGTCGGTGACGGACCCGGAGACGGGGGTGCTGTACGGGGAGTTGTTCGGGGGCGGACGGGTTCGGTATCCGGCACCCGACGTCCACGCGGTCGCTGAGCGGCGTCTCGCCGAGGTCGCGGCGAGGAACGCGCCGCCGCCGCTGAACACCACGCTCGCCGTGGTCGCCACCGACGCGGACCTGTCCAAGGCGCAGGCGCAGAAGCTGGCCGGCACCTCGCACGACGGCATCGCGCGTGCCGTGCGGCCGGTGCACCTGCTCAGCGACGGGGACACGGTGTTCGCCCTGGCGACCGGGGAGCGCCCGCTCGACGCGCGGCAGCCGCTCGCGTTGAACGAGGTGCTGGCGGCGGGCGCGGACGTGGTGACGCGCGCGATCGTGCGTGCCGTACGCGCCGCCGGTCCGGTGGACGGGCCGGGCGGTGCCTGGCCTTCGTACGAGGAGCTGTACGGGCGTCCCGCCGGGGCAGGCCGACCGGAACGGGCAGGGTGATTGTCCCGGTTCTGTCACGTGTCGCCGTTCCGGGCGGCCGGCGGGAACCCCGTCGGCCGCCGCCCGCCTCTACGGGGCTGAAGCGGACACCGCACACCACCGAACCTGGAGCAGCCCGTGACAACGCCGGACATAGCATCGCGGCGCGCACTGGGGGCCGTTGCCGCCCTGATGGCCGGCGCCCTCACCCTCACCGCCTGCGGCGGGAGCGCCAGCGCCGACGACGAGAAGGACGGCGGGGGCGGCACGGACGCGGCGAGGACCTCGGTCGCGAACCTCGTGATCTCGGCGAAGGACGGGTCGAGCGGCGCCTCGATCAACGCGACGGGCGTGACGGTCGGCGACGGCCGGCTGACCGACGTGAGGATGACGGTGGCGGAGACGGGCGCGGCCGTGCCGGGTGCGGTCTCGGCCGACGGCGGCAGCTGGAAACCGAAGGAGCAGCTGGAGCGGGGCACCAAGTACCGGATCACGGCGAAGGCGAAGGACGCGAACGGCCGCACGGCAGCCGCCGACTCGGTCTTCACCACCGTCTCCCCCGCCGACAGTTTCATCGGCACGTACACGCCGGACGGCGGCACCACGGTGGGCGTGGGGATGCCGGTGTCCTTCACCTTCGACAAGGCCATCAGCGACCGGAAGAGCGTGCAGTCGCGCATCAGTGTCACCTCGAGCAGCGGCCAGGAAGTGGTCGGGCACTGGTTCGACGCCCGGCGGCTCGACTTCCGGCCCCAGGAGTACTGGAAGGCCGGCTCGAAGGTCACCCTGAAGATCGACCTGGACGGCGTGGAGGGAGCGAACGGCGTCTACGGCGTGCAGAAGAAGACCGTCTCCTTCACGGTGGGCCGCTCGCAGGTCTCCACGGTGGACGCGGGCACCCAGACCATGACGGTCGTGCGCGACGGCAAGACCCTCAAGTCGCTCCCCGTCTCGGCGGGCAGCGCCGAGAACCCGACGTACAACGGGCAGATGGTGATCTCGGAGAAGTCCGAGGAGACGCACATGGACGGGTCGACGGTCGGGTTCGGCGGCGAGTACGACATCCCGGACGTGCCGCACGCGATGCGGCTGAGCCGGTCCGGCACCTTCATCCACGGCAACTACTGGTACGACCAGGGCAATCCGCCCTTCGGCGTCCAGGGCACCAGCCACGGCTGCGTCGGCCTGCGGGACGTCCAGGGAGCGCAGGGCGCCACCGACGGCAAGTGGTTCTTCGACAACTCGCTCATCGGGGACGTGGTGACCGTCGAGAACTCCCCGGACGGCACGATCGCGCCGGACAACGGACTCAACGGCTGGAACATGGCGTGGAGCGAGTGGGTCGCCGCGAGCGCGGTCTGATCCGTCGTCCGGCCGTCCGAGCAGCGGATTTCGGGCAGGAGCCGGGTCGCGCGGGAACATCTCGCGCGACCCGCGCGTTTTTCGTGCGTACGTTTTCCCGGTTCCCGGGCATGATGTCCGACCGAGAGGCTACGGTATGCACCCACCAGGTGACATGCAGCAACGCCGGGAGAAACCTTGAGCGTTCCGTACGAGACGGCAGCGTACGAACCACCCGAGTCGCCCGAGTCTCCGGAGGAGCACCTCATGCGACTGCTGGGGCGCACCCTGAACTCGTTCGAGCTGCCCGACGAGACGATACGTCAGCTCGACTGCGCGCTGGCGCACGACGGTTCACTGCACTCCGCGCACCACAGCGCGGGCCTGCACCGCGAGACGTACCGCCACACCTGGCTGCTCGCCGACGGCTCGGCGCTCACCCTGTGGGAACTCGTCCACAACACCGCCCCGGGCAGCGATCCGCAGCACGAGGTGTACGTCGACGAGGAGGAGCTGCGCGCCGCCACCGCCCGGCTGGCCCTGCCGCCGGACGCGCCCGACTTCGAGCTGCCCGTCCAGGTGCAGTCGCCCCCGGTCCCCGCCCCACGGCACGCGTACGTCTCCGAGGCCTCGGCGGACCACGCCCGCCGGCTGCTGCGGCGTGCGGAGAACCCGGACCGGCCCGGCGCCGGCCTCGCCGCCCGGCTGGCGACGGCGTCCGGGCACCGGATCAGCCAGGCCTTCGGCGGCCCCGGCCGCGCGGGCCGTGCCCGGATCGGCTTCTCGCTCTACGAGCACGCCTTCCTGCTGCGGGACGGCGCCGAGGTCTCCCTCTGGGAGGTCGAGCACACGGCCACGCCCGACGGGCGGCACATGTGCGAGGTGTACGACAGCGAGGACGCCGCCCGCCGGGCGATGGAGCGACGCGCCGCACAGGTTCCCTAGAGGCGGACGCGTCGACAGGTCTCCCGGGAGTGCGGCCCGCGGGTGCCCCGGGAGTGCGGCCGGCAGGGGACGCGGAGCGACGCGACCGGGCCGGTCCCGTGGGGGTCCGGCCCGGAGGGCGTCGGGGTCATGGTCGGGTCGTCGGGGGGTGCCGGATGGTCGGGGGGTGCCGGGGCGTCGGGGGTGTTGCCGGCCGGCCGGCCCCTACGCGGCCACCGGCTGCCTCGTCCCCGGCGTCGCGGCCGACGGGTCCGCGCCGCCGGGTCCCTGAGCCGCCGCTCCCGGCGCCTGCTTGCGCAGGCCCTTGAGGATGATCACCAGGGCCGTGGTGACGCAGACGCCCGCCGCGATCGCGACCAGGTAGAGCAGCGGGTTCCCGATCAGCGGGACCACGAAGATGCCGCCGTGCGGAGCGCGCAGTGTGGCGCCGAAGGCCATCGACAGGGCGCCGGTGACCGCGCCGCCCGCCATGGACGCCGGGATGACCCGCAGCGGGTCGGCCGCCGCGAACGGGATCGCGCCCTCGGAGATGAAGGAGGCGCCCAGCACCCAGGCGGCCTTGCCGTTCTCGCGCTCGGCGGCGTTGAAGAGGCGGGAGCGGACGGTCGTGGCCAGGGCCATCGCCAGCGGCGGGACCATGCCCGCCGCCATGACGGCCGCCATGATCTTCATCGCGGAGTCGCTCGGGTCCGACACGGCGATGCCGGCGGTGGCGAAGGCGTAGGCGACCTTGTTGACCGGGCCGCCGAGGTCGAAGCACATCATCAGGCCGAGCAGGGCGCCGAGCAGCACGGCGTTGGCGCCGGACAGGTCGCCCAGCCAGTCGGTCATCGCCTTCTGCGCGGACGCGATGGGCTTGCCGATCACCACGAACATCAGGAACCCGACGATCGTCGCGGAGACCAACGGGATCACCACCACCGGCATGATGCCGCGCAGGGCCGCGGGGACGCGGATCCGCTGGATCGCCATCACCACCGCACCGGAGATCAGACCGGCCGCCAGACCGCCGAGGAAGCCGGCGTTGATGGTCAGCGCGATCGAGCCGCCGACGAAGCCGGGCACCAGACCGGGGCGGTCGGCCATGCCGTAGGCGATGTAGCCGGCCAGCACCGGGACGAGGAAGGCGAAGGCCACGCCGCCGATCTGGAAGAGCAGCGCCGCCCAGCTGTCGGCCTGGGACCAGACGAAGTGGTCCATCACCGACGGCGCCTCGTTGATCTCGTAGCCGCCGATCGCGAAGCCGAGGGCGATGAGCAGGCCTCCGGCGGCGACGAACGGCACCATGTAACTGACGCCGCTCATGAGCCACTTGCGCAGCTTGGTGCCGTACCCCTCGCCGGACTCGCCGCCACGTTCGACGGGCGTCGCACCGGCGGGCCCGGTGGCCGTGACCTCGCCGCGGGCCGCCTTCGCGCGGACCTCGCCGATCAGCTCGCCGGGCCGGTTGACGGCCGCCTTGACACCGGTGTCGACGGTGGGCTTCCCGGCGAAGCGGTCCTTGTCGCGTACGGGCACGTCGTGCGCGAAGATCACGCCGTCCGCCGCCGCGATCACCGCCGGGTCGAGCCGGCTGAACCCGGCCGAGCCCTGCGTCTCGACGACGATCTCGACGCCCGCCTCGCGGCCCGCGTTCTCCAGCGACTCGGCGGCCATGTAGGTGTGCGCGATGCCGGTGGGGCAGGAGGTGACGGCGACGATCCGGAAGGGGCGCCCGGACCCGCCGGGCCCCTCGTCGGTGCTGCCCGGGGCGGCTTCGGCGGAGGCCGCCGCCGAGACCGCCCCGGAGTCGTCGGCACTCGCCGTGTCCGCGGTACCTGCGGTGCTTGCGGTGCCTGCGGTGCCTGCGGTGTCCCCGGCGCTTTCTGTGTCCGCCTCCGCCGGAGCCGGCTCCTCGCCGCGGATCAGCGCGACGGCGGCCGTCGCGTCGCCCGCCGACCGCAGCGCGGTGGTGAACTCGGCGTTCATGAGCTGCCGGGCGAGGGAGGAGAGGATCGTCAGGTGGGCGTCGTCGGCGCCCGCCGGTGCGGCGATCAGGAAGATCAGGTCGGCCGGGCCGTCCGCCGCCCCGAAGTCGATGCCGTCCGCGCTGCGCCCGAAGGCGAGCGTCGGCTCGGTGACGTGTTCGCTGCGGCAGTGGGGGATGCCGATGCCGCCGTCGAGACCGGTCGGCATCTGCGCCTCGCGGGCGGCCACGTCGGCGAGGAAGCCCTCCAGGTCGGTCACCCGGCCGAGGGCCGCCATCCGCCCGGCGAGGGCGCGTGCCGCCGCTTCCTTGGTGTCGGCGGACAGGTCGAGATCGACCAGGTCCGCGGTGATCATGTCGCTCATCGCGGGCTCCTTAGCTCGCGTATCGCCCGGGACGTGAGGTGGTGGGCGAGGACGGGGAGGGGGACGGGGGTACTGCGGTGGGGAAACGGGCCCGGTGCACGGTGACCGGGGGCCGGGCGGGCGGTCATGGCGCCGGCCGCGGGAGGACGGGCACCCGGCCCACGACGACCAGGAACCCGACGGGCGGCCACGACACCGGCCCCCTGAGGACGGGCACCCGGCCCACGGCGTCCGGGGACGCGGCGGGTGGTCATGACACCGGCTCCCTCAGGGCGCGGTCCGCCGGCACCTCGGCCGTGACCGTCACCGCGGCCGGCTCCAGGTCGGCCGGCGTCGGCATCACACTGCCGGGAAGCCGTACGGCGGCGGCGCCGTGCGCGACGGCGGAGGCGAGGGCACTCGGCCCCGCGCCCCCGGCGACGAGGAACCCCGCGAGGGAGGAGTCACCGGCACCGACGTTGCTGCGCACGGCGGCCACGCGGGCGCTGCCGAACCAGGTGCCCGCGTCGTCCACGAGCAGCTGGCCGTCGGCGCCCAGGCTGGCGAGCACGGACCGGGCGCCCAGCTCCCGCAGCTCCTCGGCGGCCTTCAGGGCGTCGCCAACGGTGGCCAGGGGCCGCCCGACGGCCTCCGCGAGCTCCTCGGCGTTCGGTTTGACGACGTCGGGCCGCTCGCGCAGCGCGTGGAGCAGGGCGGGGCCGGAGGTGTCCAGGGCGATGCGGACCCCGGCGGCGTGCGCCCGGGCGACCAGGTCCGCGTACCAGGAGGGGGCCAGTCCGCGGGGGAGGCTGCCGCAGCAGGCGATCCAGTCGGCGCCGCGGGACTGCCGCCGTACGGTCTCCAGCAGCAGTTCCCGTTCGGCCGACGACAGTTCGGGGCCGGGTGCGTTGATCTTCGTCAGGACACCGTCGGCCTCGGCGAGCGCGATGTTGGAGCGGGTGGCCCCGGCGACCGGCACCGGCGCGACCTCGATGCCCTGGGCGTCGAGCAGGTCGGCGACGAGGGACCCCGGAGCGCCGCCGAGCGGCAGTACCGCGACGGTGCGCCGGCCGGCCGCGGTCACCGCGCGCGAGACGTTGACGCCCTTGCCGCCCGGGTCCACGCGCTCGCCCGTGGCGCGGACGACCTCGCCGCGGTCGAGGGAGGGCACCTCGTAGGTGCGGTCCAGGGAGGGGTTGGGGGTGACGGTGAGGATCATGCGCGTACCACTTCCGTGCCGGCGCGCTCGATGGCGGTGGCGTCGTCGGGGCTCAGCCCGCTGTCGGTGATCAGCAGGTCCACGTCGCCGAGGGAGCCGAAGCGGGCGAAGTGCTCCTGGCCGTGCTTGGAGGAGTCGGCGAGCAACACCACGCGCCGGGCGGCGGCGACGGCGGCCCGCTTGACCGCGGCCTCGGCGAGGTCGGGGGTGGTCAGCCCGTGCACGGCGGAGAAGCCGTTGGCGGCCACCAGGACCACGTCGGCGCGGATCTCGCCGTAGGCGCGCAGCGCCCAGGCGTCCACGGCGGCGCGCGTACGGTGCCGCACGCGTCCTCCGACCAGGTGGAGCTGGATGCCGGGGTGGTCGGCGAGACGGGCGGCGATGGGCAGGCTGTGGGTGACGACGGTCAGCGAGGACTCCGGCGGGATCGCCGCGGCCAGCAGGGCCACCGTCGAACCGGCGTCGAGGATCATCGTGCCGTCGTACGGCAGTTCCGCCAGGGCCGCCCTGGCGATGCGGTCCTTCTCGTCGGCGGCCGTGGACTCGCGCTCGGCGAGGTCGGGCTCGAAGTCGAGCCGGCCGGCCGGGATCGCGCCGCCGTGCACCCGGCGGAGCAGACCGGCGCGGTCGAGGGCCTTGAGGTCGCGGCGGATGGTCTCCGCCGTCACCTGGAACCCCTCGGCCAACGACACCACGTCCACCCGGCCGCCGTCCCGGGCGAGCCGGAGGATCTCCTGCTGCCGCTCCGGTGCGTACATGACCGTCCACCTCCGAACCGTGCCCGAACCTGTGGTTTCACACGGAGGCTACGCCCGGTTTTCCGGATTGTAAACAGGGAACGGAAGCAAGCAGACTTGATCGGGCATGAACGGACATGTGGAGTGGGGAGCGGGACACGCGGAACGTGTGAGGGGTGCTGCGCGCGGGAGGTGGGGGGGGGGGGGGGGAGGGGGGGGGGGGGAGGACAAAACCACCCACCTCCTCCTATCCCACTCCATTCTCTTCC
>NZ_JBSICH010000023.1:0-28549 GCF_053613315.1 Streptomyces sp. JK94
TGGGGGGGGGGGGGTGTGGTTGCTCTGACTTGGGGCCCCCCCCCCCGCCCCACCTCGTTCATCCGGGCCCGCCCCGTCCCGTTTGACCGGAGCGGCCCCGCCCCGTTTGCCCGGAGCGGCCCCGCTCCGTTTGCCCGGAGCGCAGCACCCCGTCGCCCGGAGCGGCGCTCAGACCAGCGCGGGCTCCTGCTGCTCCGCCGGCTCCTCCTCCGGGGCCCCCTCCACGTGCTGGGCCGGACGCCTGGGCAGCGCGAACATCAGCAGGAAGATGACGGCCATCACGGCGGCCACCCAGCCCAGCGCGTGCTGGAAGGCGTCCGCGTAGGCGGGGCCTGTCCGGGGCGGGGCCAGGTGGTCGCTCATCGTGCCGAAGAAGACCACCGACACCAGGCCCAGTCCCAGCGCGTTGCCCATCTGCTGCACGGTGTTGATGAGCCCGGACGCCGCCCCGGCGTGCTCACGCGGCACCTGGGACAGCACCGCGTCCGTCAGCGGGGCGACGATCAGGCCCATGCCGACGCCCATGACGACGAGCGGCAGCGCCATCTGCCAGGAGGTGATGCCGAGCCCGTACCGCTCGGACTCCCAGATGTAGAGCAGTACTCCGGCCGTCATCACCAGCGCGCCCGCCTGGAGCACCTTGCGTCCGAAGCGCGGGACCAGCTTCTGGACCGACACACCGGCCGCCACGGAGACGGCGATCGAGAACGGCACGCCGGTCAGGCCGGCCCGCAACGGGCTCCAGCCGAGCCCGTCCTGCATGTACAGGGTCCACACCAGGAAGAAGATGCCGAGCGCGACGCCGAAGACGGTCTGCACGGCGATGCCCGCCGCGAAGCTCTTCACCCTGAACAGCGACAGCTCCACCAGCGGCGACCCGTCCCGCGCCGTCTTGCGCCGCTCGTACGCCACCAGCACCGCGAGGACGACGAACGCCCCGGCCATCGAGAGGTGCCCCCACAGCGGCCAGCCCAGCTCACGGCCCCGGGTGAGCGGGTAGACCAGCATCAGCAGCCCGAGGGTGACCAGGGCGACGCCGACCAGGTCCAGCCTGAGCGCGCGCGGCGCCCTGGACTCCGTGATGAAGCGGCTGCCCAGGACGAGCCCCGCGATGCCGACCGGCAGGTTGATGAGGAAGATGGGCCGCCATTCGAGCCCAAAGAGGTTCCACTCGGTGAGCAGGGCCCCCAGCAGCGGACCGGAGACGGCCCCCAGTCCGACGACCGCGCCGAACAGCCCGAACACCTTGCCTCGTTCGTGTGCCGGGAAGGTGGCGTGCACGATCGACAACACCTGCGGCACCATCAGCGCCGCCATGGCGCCCTGCAGGATGCGGGAGGCGACCAGCATCTCCGGGTTCACGGCGAGGCCGCACAGCGCGGACGCCACGGTGAAGCCGCCGATACCGACGAGGAACACCCGCTTGCGGCCGTGGATGTCACCGAGCCGCCCTCCGGTGATCAGGCCGGCGGCGAAGGCGAGGGCGTACCCGGCGGCGATCCACTGGATCTGGCTGAAGGAGGCGCCCTCGTCCCGCCGGATGGACGGGATGGCGATGTTGACGATGGTGACGTCGACCAGGTCCATGAGGGCGGCGGTCATCACGATCGCGAGGGCGAACCAGCGGCGCCGGTCGCCCGCGGCGGGCCGGGCCGGTGACGCCGGTGACGCCGGTGACGCCGGTGACGGACGGTCGGGGGTGTGCGTGGAGGTCATGGCGGAAAGCCATGGCTCCAATAGGACGGATCGCGTCCTAGATGTGCGGCATCCTCGGACGCATGACGACGGACACTCCGGCCCGGCTCCTGACGCTCCTCTCCCTCCTCCAGACGCCCCGCGAATGGCCCGGGGGCGAGCTCGCCGACCGGCTCGGGGTCTCCCGGCGCACGGTCCGGCGGGACATCGACCGGCTGCGCGAGCTGGGCTACCCGGTGCAGGCGACCATGGGCTCCGACGGCGGCTACCGGCTGGTGGCCGGCAAGGCGATGCCACCGCTCGTCCTCGACGACGAGGAGGCGGTGGCGATCGCGGTCGGGCTGCGCGCCGGGGCCGGGCACGCGGTGGAGGGCCTGGACGAGGCGTCGGTACGGGCACTGGCCAAGCTGGAACAGGTGCTGCCGGCGCGGCTGCGCCACCGCGTCGCCACGCTCCAGGCCGCGACGACACCGCTGACCAGCGGGGACGGCCCGAACATCGCGCCCGAGACGCTGACCGTCATGGCCTCGACGGTGGCCGGGCGGGAGCGGCTGCGGTTCGCCTACCGCGCGGGGGACGGCACCGAGTCGCGACGCGTGACGGAGCCGTACCGGCTGGTGTCGACGGGGCGCCGCTGGTACGTGGTCGCCTACGACCTCGGCCGGGAGGACTGGCGGACCTTCCGGGTGGACCGGGTGAGCGAACCGTTCGCGACCGGGGCGCGCTTCGCTCCGCGCGAGTTGCCGACCGGCAGCGCGGCGGAGTACCTGCGGCGCTCGATGCAGCGGCACGGCGAGTCGTACGAGATCGTGGTCGCCTTCGACGCGCCGGCCGAGGTCGTCGCGGCTCGCCTGCCGCGGTGGGTGGGGGCGCCGGAAGCGACGGACGGGGGTGCGTCGTGCGTCCTGCGGGCGACCGTGTCCGACGCCGTGGAGTGGATGGCCGTACGTCTGGTGATGCTGGACGTGGACTTCCGGGTCCGGGAGCCGGCGGAACTCGTGGAGTGCGTACGGGGGCTGGGGGCGCGACTGACGAGGGCGGCCGAGGCGCGATGACCTCGGTCCCGCGGGCAGGGACGTCCGACGCGAGCACCGCCCCTGCCGGACCGCGAGCACGGAGGCCCCAGGCGATCACCACCCTGCCGGGCGGGCCGCGGGGCGAAAGCCCCACGCGATTCACCACCCTGCCGGGCCACGGAACGGAAGCCCCACGCGATCACCACCCTGCCGGGTCGCGGCCACCGGTGCCCTCCCGGTCGCCGCCCCTACCCCGTGGGCCCGGCCTCCCAGGCGAATCCCCGCATCCTCTCCAGGTTCCGCAGTGCCGGCTCGAGAGGGCCGCGTGCCGCCTCGGGGGCGCGAGCCCAGTGCTCCACGGCCACCCGCACGGCCGCCCCCGCCACGGCGGCGCCGAAGTGCAGATCGGGCGCGGCCCTCAGTCGGGCGGCAACGTTGTCGTCACCGCCGGACAGCCGGGCGGCCAGCACCTCCACGAGACGCCGCTCCGTCGTCTGGCAGACCTCGGCCCACACCTTGCGCAGTGCCGGGCTGCTCCCGGCCAGCCGGATGAGCGTGCGGGCCGACTCCCAGGACGACGCCGAGACGCCGGCACCCGGCGTCAGCGTGTGGCGCGCGGCGTGTTCCAGGGCCTCGGACGGGGACAGCGCGGCGGGGGCCTCGCGCACCGCCGCCGCCCAGCGGTCGGCGCCCAGCGCGTAGAGCGGGGCGACGGCCTCCTCCTTGGTCGCGAAGTAGCGGTAGAAGGTGCGCGGGGCGACACCGGCGGCGCGGGCGATGTCCTCGGCCCTGGTGGCCCGCAGCCCCTGGGCGACGAAGAGGCGGGCCGCCGCGCGGGCGATGGCCATCCGGGTCTCGGCCTTGCGCCGCTCGGTCAGGGAGAGCGCCCCGGAACCGGCCACCGGGCCACCGGACGACGCGGGGCCACCGGGCGCAGCGGTGGGCGGTACGGAGTCACCGGACGAAGCCGGACCGCCAGCCGAGGCCGAGATGCCGGACGGGGCCTGACCGGCAGGGGACGCGGGGCCGCCGAAGGGGGCCGGGGTGCCGGACGGAGCCGCGCCGGCGGGCGACGCGGGGCCGCCGGACGAGGCCGAGGCCGAGGCCGAGGCCGAGGACGAGGTACCGGACGCTGCTGGGACCGAGGTACCGGACGATGCCGGGGCGGTGCTGCTCACTTCGGCAGGCTATGCCGCTGTGGCAGAATCTGCCATCCGGCGGGCCACCCCGGGGTTCAGGTCCGGGGTGTCCCGCCACCCCGCCACGCCCCCGGCGCGCGGCCGTCCGCACTCCCGCACGAGAGAAGCCGGGCCCGGCGCCCCGGGGGGAGAGGCGCCGGGCCCGGCCGGGAGAGTCCCGGCGCCGGGGGGATTGCGGCGGGACTGTGGTCCGAAGGTGCCCGAGGGCGGGTCCGGGAGCAGTGCCCCGGGCCGGTCTGCTGGGCCCGGAGTTGTTTTTCCCGGGCCCCCGCCGGTTGAAGCAGCGTTGTACGGCCATCTTTGCGCGGGGTTCGGCCACCGGCGTACGCCCCACGCATCACGCCACGCCCCTCCATCACGGCCGTCGGCGACGACCCGGACGGGCCGTGTCACCGCCCGGGCGGGCCGTATCACCGCCTGGCCTGCGCTCGGCCTACGCCGCCGCCTCGAAGCCGGTGTCGCGGGCCAGCTTCTTCAGCTCCAGCAGCGCGTGCTTCTCGATCTGGCGGATGCGCTCACGCGTGAGCCCGTGCTCCTTGCCGACCTCGGTCAGGGTGCGCTCGCGGCCGTCGTCGATGCCGTACCGCATCTTGATGATGGAGGCCGTGCGCGGGTCGAGGCGGCCGATGAGGTCGTCCAGCTCCTCGCTGCGCAGCAGCGTCATCACCGACTGCTCGGGCGACACGGCGGAGGTGTCCTCCAGCAGGTCGCCGAACTGGGTCTCGCCCTCGTCGTCCACCGACATGTTCAGCGAGACGGGGTCGCGGGCCCAGTCGAGGACGTCGGTGACGCGCTCCGGCTTCGAGCCCAGCTCGGCGGCGATCTCCGCGGGCTCCGGGTCGCGCCCGTGCTCGCGGTTGAACTCGCGCTGCACCCGGCGTATGCGGCCCAGCTCCTCCACCAGGTGGACGGGCAGCCGGATGGTGCGGGACTGGTCGGCGATGGACCGGGTGATGGCCTGACGGATCCACCAGGTCGCGTACGTGGAGAACTTGAAGCCCTTGCGGTAGTCGAACTTCTCGACCGCGCGGACCAGGCCGGCGTTGCCCTCCTGGATCAGGTCGAGGAGGGGCAGGCCGCTGCGCGGGTAACGGCGGGCCACCGCGACGACGAGGCGGAGGTTGGAACGGATGAAGACGTCCTTCGCCCGCTCGCTCTCCTCGATCAGGGCCTCGAGCTCCTCCCGGGTGGCGTCCGCCCCGGTCTCCTCGTAGCCTTCGAGGACCTGCCGCGCGAACACACCCGCCTCGATGGCCTGGGACAGCTCGACCTCCTTGGCGGCGTCGAGCAGCGGGGTCCGTGCGATCTCGTCGAGGTACATGCCGACCAGATCGCGGTCGGCGAGCTCGCCGCCGTTGGCGCGGACGCTGGTTGCCGCGTCGCTCGTCTCGCCGGTGGCGGACTTACGACGGGCGACGGCACGGGTTGCCATGCGTGCTCCCTTGCGATGGTGGTTCAGCGGGTGGTCCTGCGGACGTCGGTCACCATGTGGGGTTGTCTCCGGTCCCGGATCCATTCCCGGAACGCTCCGGTCTCTTTCGGGACTCTCCTCGGGTGCCCTGCATCCGATGGAAACAACGACTGGAATCCGGACAGAATTCCCCACCCACCCCTCGATTTTTCTGATCATGCAGTACCCTGTGCCGCCGCAAGGGGAGGGACGGTGCCGATGGGGCGCGCGGAGGTCCAGGTCAGGCCGGGGATCGGGGGTGACCTCGAGGCCCTCACCGACCTCTGCAACCACTACGTGCGTGAGACGCCCATCACGTTCGACACCGAGCCCTTCACTCCGCAGGAGCGCCGCCCCTGGCTGCTCTCCCACCCTGAAGACGGCCCGTACCGGCTGAGGGTTGCCGCGGACGCGGACTCACAGGAGATTCTGGGGTAGGCCACATCCAGCCCCTACCGCGCAAAGCCGGCGTACGGGACCTCGGTGGAGACCACCGTCCACGTCGCCCCGCGGGCCGCCGGGCGCGGCGTCGGCACGCTCCTCCACACGTCCCTCTTCGAGGCGCCGGCCGAGGAGGACCTGCACCGCGCCTACGCCGGCATCGCCCAGCCGAACGACGCCTCCACCCGGCTGCACGAGCGCTTCGGCTTCCGGTACGTCGGCACGTACCGTGAGGTGGGCCGCAAGTTCGGCCGCCACTGGGACGTGGCCTGGTACGAGAAGCCGCTCTGGACTCCTCCGTTCCACCCCGGCGGGGTCCCTCCCCCGCCCCCGCTCCCTCCCACCCCCATCCCCCGCGGTCAGCCGAACTGCACCGACCGCTTGGCCAGCCCCATCCAGAACCCGTCGATCACGGAGCGGCGCAGGTCCAGCTCGCCGGCCGCGTCCGCCGCCCCCATCGCCACGAACAGCGGGGCGAAGTGCTCGGTACGCGGGTGGGCGAGCAGGCCCGCCGGGGACTTGCGGGTGAAGTCGAGCAGCCCGTCCACGTCACCGGCGTCCAGCGCCCGCCGGCCCCAGTCGTCGAACTCCGCGGACCAGGCGGGGACACCGGCCTGGCGCAGCGCGGCCAGGTTGTGGGTGAAGAAGCCGGAGCCGATGATCAGCACACCCTCGTCGCGCAGCGGCGCGAGCCTGCGGCCGGTCTCCATGAGCCGTGCCGGATCGAGGGTCGGCAGGGACACCTGGAGGACCGGGATGTCGGCGCCGGGATACATCTCGACCAGGGGGACGTACGCGCCGTGGTCGAGGCCTCGGTCGGGGACGTCCTGCACGGGCGTGCCGGGGGCGCGCAGCAGCTTGCGTACGGACTCGGCGAGCGCGGGGGCGCCGGGGGCCCCGTACCGCACCCGGTAGTAGTGCTCCGGGAAGCCCCAGAAGTCGTGGACCAGGGGGACGGTCCTGGTGGCGCCGAGGGCGAGCGGGGCCTCCTCCCAGTGGGCGGAGACGACGAGGACGGCCGTGGGGCGCGGCAGGGCGGCGGCCCACGCGGCGAGTTCGCCGGGCCAGACGGGGTCGTCGGCGAGCGGCGGGGCGCCGTGACTGAGGTAGAGGGCGGGCATGCGCTCCTGAGGGGCGGCGGACATGGAGGCGGCTCCCGAGGTACTTGAACTCTCAAACGTCCTTCGCCGCGAATCTACGCCCCCTTTGTTTAATTTTCAAGAAGTGGTTCCGTACGATGGGATACATGAACACGGCACCCAACCCGGCCCCCGCCGACGAGCCCCGCTGGCTCACCGACGAGGAACAGCGCGTCTGGCGCTCCTACATCGAGGCCGCCACCCTCCTCGAGGACCACCTCGACCGTCAGCTCCAGCGCGACGCGGGCATGCCGCACGTCTACTACGGCCTGCTGGTCAAACTCGCCGAGTCGCCGCGCCGGCGGCTGCGGATGACGGAGCTGGCCCGGTACGCGAAGATCACCCGCTCCCGCCTCTCGCACGCGGTCGCCCGCCTGGAGAAGAACGGCTGGGTGCGCCGCGAGGACTGCCCCTCCGACAAGCGCGGCCAGTTCGCGATCCTCACGGACGAGGGGTACGAAGTGCTGAGCCGGACCGCGCCGGGCCACGTGGACGCCGTACGCCAGGCCGTGTTCGACCGGCTCACCCCCGCACAGCAGAAGTCCCTCGGCGAGATCATGCGGATCGTCGCCGAGGGACTTCAGCCCAGTGGAGCGGGTGCGGACCTGCCCTGGCTGCGCTGAACACGCGGCCGGGGCAGGTCCTGGGAGCCGTGCGCCGGGGGCGTCCCCTCCCCCTGCGCACGGATGGATCAGAGGACCCGAAGGGGTACGGCGTCCGGCGTCAGTGGGCGACGACCGGCACCGGCAGCTCGCCCTCGACCACGTCGTCCGAACCGGAACCCGTGACGGCGGCGCCGCCCGGACGCCCGGCGTTGACGAAGGTCAGGGCGATCGCGGCGGCCACGACCAGGATGCCGACGGCGAACCAGATCGCACTGGTGTAGCCCTGCACCTGGCCCTCGAGCTGGACCAGCCGCTGCTGGGCGGGGGAGGTGGCGCCGCCGATGTGGTCGGTGATGTAGGACGTGGTGGCCGAGGCGGCGATCGTGTTCAGCAGCGCCGTACCGATCGCACCGCCCACCTGCTGCGAGGTGTTGACCATCGCCGAGGCGACACCGGCGTCCCGCGGCTCCACCCCCATGGTGGCCAGGGACATGGCCGGCATGAAGGCCGTACCCATGCCGAGGCCGAGCAGCAGCATGCCGGGCAGCAGCACCGCGGCGTAGGAGGTGTCGACCTCCAGCCGGGTCAGCAGCAGCATGCCGAGGGCGGCGACCAGGAAGCCCGGGCCCATCAGCAGCCGGGGCGCGACCCGGGTCATCAGGCGGGTGCCGATCTGCGTGGAGCCCGTGATCATGCCCGCGATCATCGGCAGGAAGGCGAAGCCGGTCTTCACCGGCGTGTAGCCCTTCACGATCTGCAGGTAGTAGGTCAGGAAGAGGAACAGGCCGAACATGGCGATGATCGCCAGGCCCAGCGAGAGATAGATCCCGCCCCGGTTGCGCTCGGTGATCACGCGCAGGGGCAGCAGCGGGCTCTTGACCCTCGCCTCGACGAGTACGAAGGCGAGCAGCAGCACCGCGGAACCGACGAACATGCCGACCGTCACCGCGTCGCTCCAGCCCTCGGACTCGGCACGGGTGAAGCCGTAGACGAGCGCGACCAGACCCAGGGTGGAGAGGATCACACCGGGGATGTCGAGCGGCGAGCGGTTGCGGCTGCCCTGCGGCTCGCGGATGACGAGGTACGCACCGGCCGCGGCGACGACCGCGAACGGGATGTTCACGAAGAACGTCCAGCGCCAGTTCAGGTACTCGGTGAGGAAACCGCCGAGGATCAGGCCCACGGCGCCACCGCCGCCGGCGATCGCCCCGTAGATGCCGAAGGCCTTGGCCCGCTCCTTGGCGTCCGTGAACATCACGGCGAGCAGGGAGAGCGCGGCGGGCGCGAGCAGGGCGCCGAAGACGCCCTGGAGGGCGCGGGAGCCGAACATCATCGCCTCGTTGGTGGCCGCGCCGCCGAGCGCCGAGGCGACGGCGAAACCGGCCAGCCCCACGACGAAGGTGCGCTTGCGGCCCCACAGGTCGGCTATCCGGCCGCCGAACAGCAGCAGACCGCCGAAGGCGAGGGCGTAGGCCGTGACGACCCACTGCCGGTTGCCGTCGGAGATGCCGAGGTCCTGCTGCGCGGAGGGCAGGGCGATGTTCACGATGGTGGCGTCGAGGACGACCATCAGCTGGGCGAGCGCGATGAAGACGAGCGCTTTCCAGCGTCCGGCGTCCGGGACGCCGGGAGCCTTGACGGCTGTGTCAGACATGGGGATACCCACTTCGGGACTTCGTGACGGAAAAATACGGGCAAGAAGGGCAGGACGAGTAGGACGGGCAAAGGGACGACCGGGCCCACGGCGACGGCCGCGGGGGCCGCCGTCCGCTGCTCAGGCGGGTCGGGTCACGCGTCGCGTGGAAACGGCGGAACTACTGGTCGCGGGGCCGGCGCAGCTCCTCCATGGTCACGGCGGCGCCCGGCAGGGCGGAGCGGGCCGGGGCCCGCAGCCCGTCCAGGAACAGCTGCAGGTGGCGGTGGACGTACCGGTCGGCGTTCAGGCACCCCGTGCCGGCCGGGGGCCGGCTGAGCTGGGCGGCGGTGATCATCAGGTCGCCCACGCCCACATCGGTACGGAGCTGACCGGCCTTCTTCGCCCGGTCCATGACCTCGGCGACGAGTCGCTCGACCCGTTCGCGTGCCGCCTCCAGGTCGGGGTGGTGCTGGTCGAACGTGCTGGAGACCATGGGGCACAGGGCGCTGATCCGCTCGTCGGCGGCGACGTGCACGAAGCGCTCCAGCGCCCCGAAGGCGTCGCCGGTCTCCGCGAGCGCGAGTTCGGCGGCCCGTGCCGTACGGTCCATGACCGAGCAGACGACCTCGCGGACGAGGGCGTCGCGGTCGGGGAAGTTGCGGTACACCGTGGCGTTGCCGACGCCGGCCCGGCGGGCGATGTCGTCGAGCGGCACGTCGGGGCCGTGCTCGACGAACATCTCACGGGCGGCGGCGGTGATCCGCTCCCGGTTGCGCAGGGCGTCGGCGCGCGGCCGGGTCACCTTGCGCTGCTCGGGGGTTGCGGTCTGCACGGCGTACTCCTCGGACGAGTCGGCTGGCGATGGGCGATCCGGGGAGGGAGTCCCCGTTTCGCTCGGACACAGAGCTGAACGGGGAAACGGTCCCCGGTTATTTCCCTGCTTCCGGGAAGAACACCGTGACCTGCGTCACACACCTCCGCCTCCCCGGTCCTTCCGTCCCCCGGTCGGCGGCTACCGGCGAGAAACCCACGATCGGCTCCTCCAGCGCGCGCCCGCCCACCCCTCGGCACAGGGTGATCGCAAGGGTGCAGCCGGTGTCCGGCGGCTGCCGTGGTCCGGGAGGTCTGCATGCAGCCGCCGCAGGTGCAGCCGCCGAGCAGCCGGATACGCCCGCGCCGGCTCGCCGCGATCGCCACCGTCACCGTCGTGACCTTCGCGGTCAGCACCTCGGCCGGCACCGGCGGACCCGCGCCGGACACCACCGCGGCGGGCCCCGGCCCGGCCGCCCTCTCCCGCTCCTCCGCGCACGGCCCCTGCATGATCAGCGGCGGTCCCGAGATCCAGATGTCCGAGGGCGTCCCCACCTCCGCCGGCTACGCCCGCTCCACCGGCACCGTCCGCGCCCTCACCCTGATGATCGACTTCTCCGACGCGCCCGGCGAGGGCAAGGCGACCGACCGGTACGCGGAGTTCTTCCCGCAGACCGAGGAATGGTTCCGCACCAGCTCCTACGGCCGGCTCGACTACCGCCCCGAGACCCCGGTCCGCGACTGGCTGCGCATGCCGAAGTCGTTCGCCGAGTACGGGATAGAGCGCGGCGCCCCCTTCGAACCCGGCTACCGGCACCTGGTCCAGGACCTGGTCGCGGAAGCCGACGCGAAGGTGGACTTCCAGGCGTACGACCTCCTGAACGTGCTGGTCACCCCGAACGCGGGCCCGTCCGCCCTGGACACGGTCCTGTCCGTCACCTTCGCCGGCAACGAGGAGGCCCCGGTCGCCGACGGCGTCCCGGTGGCCAACGCCTCCTTCGTCTACTCCCGGCAGGACGACGGCTCCGGCTCCTACGACGAGACGGGCTACCGCGTCCTGCCCCACGAGAACGGCCACGTCTTCGGCCTCCCCGACCTCTACACCCAGGAGGGCGGGGGCGCGGTCGGGCACTGGGACATCATGAGCGAGGACTGGGGCTCCAACAACGACCTCCTCGGCTGGCACAAGTGGAAACTGGGCTGGCTGGACCCCTCCCAGGTGCACTGCGCGTCGGCGCCGGGGACGGCGGAGTACACGCTGACACCGCTGGCCCGCAAGGGCGGCGACAAGGTGGTCGTCGTCCCGCTGGACGGCAGGACCGGGTACGCGGTCGAGCTGCGCACCCGCGAGGGCAACGACGAGACGGTGTGCCGGCCGGGCGTGCTGATCTACAAGATCGACGCGGACGTGGACACCGGGATGGGCCCGGTGACGGTCTACGACTCCCGCCGGGACAGCGGCGGCTGCACCCGCAGCCCCAACGTCCACGCCGAACTCTCGGACGCCGCCTTCACCCCGGGCGAGACCTTCGAGGACCCGCGCCACGGCATCACGATCGCGGTGTCGGGCGCTGACGCCGAGGGCGACCACCGGGTACGGGTCACCCGCGGATGACGGCGGCCACCGGGTGCGGGGCAGCCGCGAGTGACCGGCAGCCACCGAGTGCGGGGCAGCCGCGAGTGACCGGCAGCCACCGAGTGCGGGGCAGCCGCGAGTGACCGGCAGCCACCGAGTGCGGGGCAGCCGCCCTCCCGGGCGGGGAGACCGCCGTACCCGGACGGGGACTCCGCCGCGCCGGGCGGGGACACCGCCGTGCCGGGCGGGGACACCGCCGTGCCGGACGCGGGGGTACCGGCCGAGGCCGTCGCGGCGCTGCTGCGCGGCATCGCCGTCCTGCGGCGGCTGACCGAGGCGGACGGCGGCGTCCTCAGTCGGCCCCGGGCTTGGCCACGGCCAAGGAGAAGGGATCGACGTCGGGCTCGGGCAGCCCCTCGCCCGCACGAGACGGGCCCGCCGACCGGTCAGCGTCCGTCCGACGGGGCCAGTGACCGGCGGTACCAGTCCGCGTGCCGGGCGAAGCTCTCCCCGAATGCCGGTCCCGGCAGCTCGTCCACGTCCTTCCACAGCGGGTCGGCGTCGAACCAGTGGTCGCTGACCAGCATGTCGAGGTCGTGCCGGGACCCCCCGCGCGCCCGCAGCACGTCGTACGCCTGGTCGAGGGACAGGTCGCGCTCGGGCCACGGAACGGACGCGACGCCGGCCACCGTAGGCAGCAGCGTGTGCCAGGGCACGGGCTGCGGATGGCAGGCGTGGTACACGGGCGCGGTGAGCCGCTCGGCGGGCGCGAGGGCCACGGCGACCAGGGCCCGCGCGAGGTCCTCGGCGGCGATGACGGAGACCCGTGCGCGCCAGCCCTCCACGGTGCCGGGCAGGACCCGCAGCAGCCGGACCAGCGCGGGCACCACCCGGGTGTCCCCCCGGCCGTACACCATGTGGGGGCGGACGACCGTGCCGCCCGCGGCCAGTACGGCGTCCTCGCCGGCCGCCCGGGTGCGCGAGGTGACCGACACCGGCGCCCGGTCCAGGTCCTGCGGCCGGGCGCACCGGAACGTGCCCCTGCCGTACACCGCGGCGGTACTGAGCTGGACGAACCGGCCGACGCCCGCCCGGCCGGCCTCGGCGACGAGCGCGGCCGTGCCACGGGCGTTGACCGCTTCGCACAGGGCGTCCGGGCCACCGATCAGGGAGGCGCAGTGCAGCACGGCGTCGGCACCGTCGCACAGGCCGCGCAGCGTGTCCGGGCCGGCGAGGTTCGCGGGGACGACCGTGGTGCGGGGCGTGTCCGCGCGCACTCGCGCGTCGTGAGCCGTCAGCCGCAGGGTGACACCGAGGCGTGCGGCCTCCCGGACCACGTGGCCGCCGATGAAACCGCCGGCTCCGGTGACCACGAGGGTGGGCACCGACCGCCCCGTCACCGGGAACCGTTCGGGCGCAGGACCACGGTGGCGGTGAGGACCGTCTCGCCGTTCCGGTCGTTGCCGTCCGCTTCCCAGCGGGTGAGGAACTCTCCGGGGACGGCGGCGCGGTGAACGTGCTCGCGGGGCGCCGCGGCCGTGGGCCGGGCCCCTGTGTTGGTGCGCTGATCAGGAACAACGGTACTAAGCGTGCGCGACATGCCAGACACCTTGTCTCTCTGCGGGCAGGGCGAACGACCACACCGGCGCAAAGCTCTCTGCGCTGGTCACCATGACCTTGCTGCCCGCTAAAATACAGACAGGTCGGTTTGGTCTGCCAGACAGAACATGTCGTGAAGAGGAACTCGAGGACGAGATGGCAGTGCAGGAGCGGGGGGAGCGGTCGCGGCGCTCGATCCTGGAGGCGGCTGCGCGAGTCTTCGACGAACGCGGCTACGACGCGGCGAGTACCAACGAGATCCTGGCGCGCAGCGGGCTGACACGCGGCGCGCTCTACCACCACTTCCCCTCCAAGGAGGCCGTCGCCGCGGCCCTGGTGGCGGCGCGGAGCGAGGCCCTCGTGGTCCCCGAACAGCCGGTGAAACTGCAGGCGGTGGTGGACCTCACCCTGGAGTACGCCCGTCGGCTGCAAACCGATCCGGTCCTGCGCGCGAGCGTGCGGCTGACCGTCGAGCAGAGTTCGTTCGGCCACCCCGGCGTGACGCCGCACCAGCAGTCGGCCATTACCATCCTCGGCCTGCTCGAGGTCGCCGCGCGGCAGGGCGAGGTACTGCCCGGTGTGGACCTGGAGGAGGTCACCCAGTTCATCGTGGGCGCGTTCATCGGCGTCCAGTTGATGTCACAGGTGTACAGCCGGCGCCGGGACCTCGTGCAGCGCGTGCGGACCATGTGGCGGCTGCTCCTGCCGGGCATCGCCGCCCCGGACGTGCTCGCGCGCCTACGCGTCACGCCGCCCGCCGCGGTCGCGGACGCCCCCTTCGAGGCGAACGGGGCGCGGCGCACCGACCCGGACCTTTCCCGAGGACCGGGGCACGACTGACCGCCGCCCCGGGACCGGGCCCCGATCCGGTACCCTGTGGACCGAGCGCCCTGACGGGCGCTGCGGCATGCCGCCCGGTCCCACCTGGCACACGCCGCAGCCGTCGGCCAGGACGCTCAGGGCAATCAGCCCCGCCTTCGTAGCTCAGGGGATAGAGCACCGCTCTCCTAAAGCGGGTGTCGCAGGTTCGAATCCTGCCGGGGGCACAACGCATTATCGCTCTGACCTGGGATTTCTTCCCCGGGGAGGGCTCCTATTCGGCCTCGGACTCCTCGTCCGGGGCCGTTTGCGTGAGCGGTGCGTGAGCGGACGGAGAGTTGATCTCCGAAATTTCTCCCAATGGATCAGCATCATCCGGCACGGGTTCCGGGCCGGGATGCTCCGCGTCATCAGGCTCTGGCTCCGGCTGGGGAGCGGTGTTCTCGGGGTTGACGCGGGCACGCGGTACGAGCCGGGCTGCGGCCTCGGCGATGGCGAGGTCGGCCTCGGGGAGCAGGCTCGTGTACGTGTCGGCCGTGATGGTGATCGAGGAGTGGCCGAGCATCTCCTGGATGCGTACAAGCAGCCCCATCCCGGCCGCCACGACCACGACCGGGTCTGTCCGGGCTGCGCCGAACCGCTGATCCACGTCGGCTCCGCCTTCGCGGCACCCAGGAGGCGGGACACCGCCGCCTGGCGCACCCTCTCCGTACTGCTGCACGCCGGTGTGGGCTTTCACCAGAGCTGCTGCGGTGGTCCCGGGTACCGTCCCCGCACCCTCCGCGAGGTACGGGAGCGGATGGCCTACGCCCGGGCCGGCGGGGAACCGTTCGCTCAGGCGTTGGTCCGCCGCCACCTGCCCTGGCAGTCCGGAGGCCGGGGCGTTCCGCCGCGCCGCCGAAGCGGCCTCCGCTGACGGCGCGCGTACGCCGTCGGGGCGGCTCCGCAGCAGTCGCGCCTTTCCCTGTCGGCCACCCGCATCCGGCTCACCGGGAGCACGTCGCCCCGGCTGACGTGCGGACGAGGAGCGACAAGCACGCGGGGTCCGGGAACATGGAGGGAGGCCGGTACGGCAACTGCCGTGCTCCTGGAGTGACTTCGACCGTCCGGTGCTCCTCCGCCGGCCGTCGCCGCCCGCTCCGCCCGCTCCGCCCGCTCCGCCCTTCGCGTGCCGGCCGTCCGTGTCCGCCGTGTCGGTGAGGTGGTCCTCGCGGGACGGGTGCTCTTCTTCGGGTCGCGAAACGTTGGGGCGCGGGTGAATCAATAGCTGTGTCCGCGAGCTGAGTTTTGGACGGAAGGCGCTGACAGATTCTCTGCCGGAAGCTGACAGATTTTCTGCCGGAATTATCGGCGTGCGGTTCTTCACCGCACACGGACCGCCGCGGCGTGCTACTGTCGATCTCAGTTGCAGTTGTGGTTCCCGAAAATTCAAATTCTCTCCGGCCGGTTTCTGTGCCGCTGGAAGCGCTTTTGTGTGTCCGGTCTTTTCCGGGCGGGGTGATCATCGCGGCGACTCGGTGTCCGAGCTACGGACGCCGACGCACAGCCCCAAAGGAGAATGACATGGCTGCTGGTACCGTTAAGTGGTTCAACGCGGAAAAGGGCTTCGGCTTCATCGAGCAGGACGGTGGCGGCGCTGACGTGTTCGCCCACTACTCGAACATCGCCGCCCAGGGCTTCCGCGAGCTGCTCGAGGGCCAGAAGGTGACCTTCGACATCGCGCAGGGCCAGAAGGGCCCGACGGCTGAGAACATCGTTCTCGCCTGACGCCGACACGCACGTGCAGCTGGGGCCCGCATCCTTCGGGGTGCGGGCCCCAGCTGCTCGCATTTTTCGCAGTGACCTGACCTGCGGACGAAAAGGGACCGCCCTTCAAGGGTGCAGGCACACCTCTTCGTGTCTCCATCATCGCGGGCACCCGAGCATGACACCCCCATCGCATCGCCCCTGACAGCACCTGCGCCCGCCCGTATTTCCGCGGCCGCATTCACTGTCGCGACCACCGGCCCATTCTTGCAATTCACCGTGCTGCTCGACGCTGCGGGAATTCCTTGATATGTGCCGCATCGAGGAAGGTTCCGCATGAACCGCACACGTTCCAACGACCGCTACGCCCGCACCCGTAACGGCGGTGCCGATTCCGGGAGGGGCGGCAGCCGCTTCGGTTCGTCGGCCTCGCGCCGCTCCGACGGGCCGAGCCGATCCGGCGGACCGAGCCGATCCGGCGGTCACAGCCGTCGGCCCGCCGCGCTCCAGGGTGAGTTCGCCCTCCCCAAGACGATCACTCCCGCGCTTCCGGCCGTGGAGGGCTTCGCCGATCTCGACATGTCCCGGGAACTGCTGACCGCGCTCGGGACGCAGGGCGTGACCGTGCCGTTCCCGATCCAGGCCGCGACCCTGCCGAACTCCCTGGCCGGCCGGGACGTCCTCGGCCGTGGCCGCACCGGGTCCGGCAAGACCCTCGCCTTCGGGCTGGCGCTGCTGGCCCGTACGGCCGGGCAGCGCGCCGAGGCCGGGCAGCCGCTGGGGCTGATCCTCGTACCGACGCGTGAGCTGGCGCAGCAGGTCACCGACGCGCTCGCCCCGTACGCCCGCTCCGTGAAGCTGCGGATGGCGACGATGGTGGGCGGCATGCCGATCGGCAGGCAGATGAGCGCGCTGCGGGGCGGTGCCGAGGTCGTCGTCGCCACGCCGGGACGTCTCAAGGACCTCATCGACCGCGGTGCCTGCCGGCTGAACCAGGTCGCCATCACCGTCCTCGACGAGGCCGACCAGATGGCCGACATGGGCTTCATGCCGCAGGTCACCGCCCTGCTCGACCAGGTGCGCCCCGAGGGCCAGCGGATGCTGTTCTCCGCCACCCTCGACCGCAACGTCGACCTGCTCGTCCGCCGCTACCTGACCGACCCCGTCGTGCACTCCGTCGACCCCTCGGCCGGCGCGGTCACGACGATGGAACACCACGTGCTGCACGTCCACGGCGCCGACAAGCACACGGCCACCACCCAGATCGCCGCACGCGACGGCCGCGTGATCATGTTCCTGGACACCAAGCACGCGGTCGACGGCCTCACCGCCCATCTCCTGAACAGCGGGGTGCGGGCCGCCGCCCTGCACGGCGGGAAGTCGCAGCCGCAGCGCACCCGCACGCTGGATCAGTTCAAGTCCGGGCACGTCAACGTGCTGGTGGCGACCAACGTCGCGGCCCGCGGCATCCACGTCGACAACCTCGACCTGGTCGTCAACGTGGACCCGCCGACCGACCACAAGGACTACCTGCACCGCGGCGGCCGCACCGCCCGCGCCGGCGAGTCCGGCAGCGTCGTCACCCTGGTCACCCCGAACCAGCGGCGCGGTATGACCCGCCTCATGGCAGCGGCCGGCATCGTCCCGCGGACCACCCAGGTCCGGGTGGGCGACGAGGCCCTGCACCGCATCACCGGCGCCCAGCCGCCGACCGGGGTCCCGGTCGTCATCACCGCACCGGTGACCGACCGCCCCAAGAAGCGCGGCGCCACCTCACGCGGCCGGCGCCGCCCCGCCTCGGCGGCCCGGCGCGCCTTCCCGCGGCAGTCCACCGCCACGGCGGCGTAGACGCGCGGTGCTCAGTCAGCCGGCCCATCTCCGCAGGAGGCACTCTTTGACGCTGCTCCAGTCGCCGTTCCGCCCGGCGAGTGACCGCCCCGTGCACGGCACGGTGGCCGACACCACGGACGCGGCCGGGCCGCAGGTCTGGGAGGACATGACCGTGGAGGTGGCGCTGTCCGTGATGGCCGCCGCCCGTACGGGCCACCTGGTCGTCTCCGACGGGGACGGTCTGCGCACCGGCCTCGTCACCCGGGCGGGGCTCACGGCCGTCCGCGACAGTTCCGCGTACACGGACCGGATCCGCCTGCGGGACGTCGCCGACACCGTCGCCGTGTCCGTCGCCGACGGACACGGCACCACTCCGGGCGTTCTCGCCCTCTCCCGCTGAACCGCCGTACGGCGGTCGGCCACGTCTTTCCTTCTCCCTGTGAGGCATCGTGCGCTGTGTCATCGCCCGTTTCCCGTTCGACCTGACCCGGAGCGGCGTGCTGGAGTCCATGAAGGGCGTCAAGCCCGAACCGGTCACCGGCGAGTCCGTGATCATCGGAAGGCGCCACTACCCCGCCAAGCAGGTCGGCCAGGTCCTCACCCGCCAGGACCGCCGGGATTTCAGTGCCGCCGAAGTGCTGCGGGCCATGGCCCGGCTCGGCTTCACCTGCCGTACGCCATCCGAGGCGGCACCCGCGCGCGTCGAGAGCCCGTTGCAGCGGGCCTCCGCGTTGCTCGGCTCCCCCCTGCCCGCCTGACCCGCGGGACGGGCTCCGGCGAGACGGAGCGACGAGGGCCCTGCCGGCACGTGCCGGCAGGGCCCTCGTCTCGTGCCGTGCCGCTTTCGGTGCGGCACGCGGGTCAGCGGTGGGAGTAGGAGTAACTGAAGTCGCCCACGGTCCAGGCGCTGACGTCCTCGATCGCGATGCGGTACATCCCGCCCGTCTCCGGGATGCCCACCGTGCCCTGCAGGATGCGGGCGACGTGGAAGTGCAGGTGCGTGGGCGGCCCGTCCTTCTTCGCGGGGCCGTCGAAGACGGCGGCGAAGTCGGCCAGGCGGGCGGAGTCCGCCAGCACCTCGGACACCCTCTGCCGCCACACGGCTTCGGGAGCCAGGCGACCGGTGATGACAGCACCACCGGTGACCACGGTCAGGGACATCTGGTTGCTCTGCCCGGACTCCACAAGGGCGGCGATGTCAACGATCAGCTCGTCAGGCTTCGGCATGGAACCACATTCTATGCCCCGGCCCGCCGGGGTTTCCCCGACGGTGTGCCACCCGCGAGACGGACGCGCCCGGCCGCCTCGGTACGGCGGCGCGTCCGGGACTCGGCCGCACGGGTCGGCCAGCGCCGTCCGGGACTCGGCCGCACGGGTCGGACGGCGCCGTCCGGGTCCCAGCGGCGCGGGTCGGCCGGGGGTTCAGCCGCGGCCGTACTCCGCCAGCGACGGTGCCAGCAGGTCGAAGGCCTGCCGGGCCTCACGTGTCAGCACCTGTGCGATCTCCGGGTTGGCGCGGCCCGCCAGCGTCAGTTCCCGGATGCGGGTGAACAGGACGCGGTGGACCCCGCCCAGCAGCGCCGCGGCCGTGCGGGGCGTGATGTCCCCGGCCGAGGTGGCCGTCGCCTCGGCCAGCGCCTCGGCCAGCGCCTCCTCCCGCCGGTCGTGCAGGCCGCGCAGGCACGAGGTGAGGGTGGGGCTGTCGGCGATCATGCGGGCGAGGACCGGGCCGGCGAAGCCCGCGACGGGGTCCTGGGCCGCCACCGCCGCCAGGAAGGCACGGCGCAGGGCCGCCAGCGGGGTCTCGCCCGGTTCACGCGCGGCCACGGTGCCGGCCAGGGAGGCGACGAACTGGTCCTGGTGGTCGAGGGCCAGGTCCTCCTTGCGCGGGAAGTAGTTCGTCACCGTCTTCTTGGCGACGCGGGCGGCGTCGGCGATCTCGGCGATCGTCGTGCGCTCGAAGCCCTGCGCGACGAAGAGCGCGGTCGCCCGGTCGGAGATCAGCTGCCGCGTCTCACGCTTCTTGGCCTCGCGGAGGCCCAGCGCCGGTGTGGTCGGTCCCATGGCGAGAATGTTACCCCGGTAGTAATATTACGTTGACGGTCACCTTCCGCCCTGCATACGTTCCTCGTGATGAACGAATACATTGAGGGGACCGACATCAACGACGGCGACGGCGTCGTCGTCTACGTACACGGCGGCGGGTTCGCGCACACCGCACCGGAGGCCGAGCGGGCCCTCGCGCGCCGGCTGTCCCGGGCCACCGGCCGCCTCGTACTGCGGGTGGACTACCGGCGGGCACCCGCCCACCCGTACCCGGCGGCCCTCACGGACGTCCTCGCCGCCTGGCGCGAGGTGCTGGCCCAGGGCGTTCCCGCCGCGCGCGTGGCGTTCTTCGGCGAGTCGGCCGGGGCGACGCTCGTCCTGTCCGCCCTGCTGGAGATCGAGCGGGCCGGTGGGCCCCGGCCCGGCGCCGCGGTCGTCGTCTCGCCCGTCACCGACCTGGCGCTCACCGGCGACTCCCTGACGGCCAACGACGGCAAGGACGTCATCGACCGGAGCGTCCTCGCCTCCCTCTGCGCCCAGTACCTCGCCGGCGCGGACCCCGCCGAGGCGCCGCAGTCGCCCCTGTACGGCGATCTGCGCGGGCTTCCGCCGCTGCTGGTCGCGGTCGGCGGGGACGAGGTGCTGCTGGACGACGCCCGGCGGTTCGCCCGGGCCGCGCAGGACGCCGGGGTGAGCGTACGGCTGCACGTCCACGAGGGCATGAAGCACGCCTTCCATCTCTCCGAGGAGGACGGCGGGGCGCTGTTCGAGGAGGTCGGACGCCGGCTCGCGGGCCTCGGCACCGGGCCGGACTCCGGCACCGGCACCGGCACCGGCACCGGCCCCTGGGCAGGGTCCGACTCCGCACCCGACGGCAATACAGGCACCGGTTCCGGCACCGAGCCCGACGACGATGCCGACGCCGACGCCGACGCCGACCCCGATGCTGAGCGCGGGGCCGGGCCAGGCACCGAGCCCGGAGCCGGCGCCGGGACCGGCACCCCGCCCAGAGCCGGCACCGGCACCGCCACCGGCACCGCTCACGCCGTCGGCTCCTGCCCCGTGCGGGAGTTCACCGTCAGCGGCCCCGACGCCGGCCCCTACGCCCTCGCCGAAGGGCCGGACGGCGCCCTCTGGTTCACCCTCGTCCACCAGGACGCCGTCGCCCGCAGGGACCCGGGGGACGGGAGCGTCACCGTCCACCCGGTCGGAGCCGGACCGACCGTCATCGCGCGGGGGCCGGACGGGGCGATGTGGTTCACCGAGTACCGGGCGCACCGCATCGGCCGCCTCACCCCCGACGGCTCCTACTCCTCCTACACGCCCCCGACCCCCGAGGGCGGGCCGTTCGGGATCGTCGCCGGGCCGGACGGAGCGATGTGGTTCACGCTCTCCTCGGCCGACCGCGTCGGCCGCGTCACCATGGACGGCGAGGTCACCGAGTACCCGGCACCGGGCACCTTCCCGTCCGCCATCGCGGCCGGCCCGGACGGCGCGCTGTGGTGCACCCTCAACCAGCAGCACGCCGTGGGACGGCTCACCACCGACGGCCGCGGCACCTCCTACCCCCTGCCGGCCGAGGGGGCCGCGCCGGTGGGTATCGCCGCGGGCCCGGACGGCGCGCTGTGGTTCACCGAGATCGGGGCGGGGCGGATCGGCAGGATCACCGTGGACGGCGGGATCACCGAGTACCCGCTGCCCGACCCGGCGGCCCGGCCGCACGCGGTCACGGCCGGGCCCGACGGCGCGCTGTGGTTCACCGAGTGGGGCAGCGGCCGGGTCGGCCGGATCACCGTCGACGGGAGCATCACCTCGTACGCACTGTCCCGCCCCGACAGCGAACCGCACGGCATCACCGCGCACGACGGCGCCCTGTGGTGCGCCCTGGAAACCGGCTCCCTCGCCAGAATCGAGGTCACCGCATGACCGCTCCCGACCCCGGCGTCCTGCACCCGCTCGCCCAGCACCCCCGAGTCGTCCTCCTCAAGCCGCTCGTCACCGACGAACGCATCCAGGTCGGCGACTTCACCTACTTCGACGATCCCGACGACGCCACCGCCTTCGAGACGCGCAACGTGCTCTACGCCTACGGCCCGGAGAGGCTGGTCATCGGCAAGTACTGCGCGATCGCCTCCGGCACCCGGTTCCTGATGGCCGGCGCCGAGCACCCCACCATGGGCGTGTCGACGTTCCCGTTCACCATGTTCGGCGGGGCCTGGGCGGAGGCCACGCTCGACCTCGTCACCGGCATGCCCGGTCGCGGCGACACGGTCGTCGGCAACGACGTGTGGTTCGGCTACGGCGCCACCGTCCTGCCCGGCGTGCGCATCGGGGACGGGGCGATCGTCGCCGCGGGCGCGGTGGTCACCGGCGACGTCCCGCCGTACACCGTCGTCGGTGGCAACCCGGCCCGGCCCCTGCGCACCCGGTACGACGCCGACGACGTCGCCCGGCTCCAGCGGGCCGCGTGGTGGGACTGGCCCGTGGAGCTGGTCACCCGGCACGTCCGCACGATCATGTCCGGCAGCCCGGCCGACATCGAGTCCATCGCGGCGCAGGAGAACCTCGTCTGACCGGCCGGCAGAACTGCACCTCCGCCTCCACCGGGCCCCTCGCCTCCCCCGGCTCCCCCGGCTCCCCCGGCTTCGACGCCGGCGCCGGGTTCGACCGGCAGGTCAGGACGCTCACCGGGCTCGGCGTGGCGTCCGCGGGCGCCCGCCACGCCTGAGACGCGTCCGCCCGCTCACCCGGCCGGGGCGGCAGCGGCCGGGCCGGGCGCGGGCGGGCCGCCGCCGTCCCGGCCCTGGTAGCGCAGCAGCAGCATCGCCGCGTCGTCGTGGTGGGGTCCGGCCGCGTGCCGGACCAGGTCCTCGCGCAGGGCCTCCAGGGCGCGGTGGACGTCGGGGTCCCCGAGGAGGTGGGCGCGCTCGGCGAGCGGGTAGAAGCCGCCCTCCTCGTCCCGGGTCTCGGTGACGCCGTCGGTGTAGAGGAGCAGCTGGTCACCGGGGGTGAAGGGCACCGGGAAGGGCTCCGGGCCGAGGTCGCCGGGGGCGGACAGGCCCAGCGGGAGGGCGTAGGCGGGCGGCTCGGGGAAGTCGGCGGTGCCGTCGTGGTGGACGACCATCGGGGCCGGGTGGCCGTAGTTGAGGAGGAGCACCTGGTGGTCGTGGCCGATCTCGGCGAGGATCGCGGTCACGAACTTCTCGTCCTCCAGCTCCCGGGCGACGCTGCGTTCGAGCCGCCCGCCGAGCTGGACCAGGTCCTGCTCGTCGTACGCCGCCTCCCGGAAGGCACCGAGGACCCGTGCCGCCGTCTCCACCGCCCCCAGGCCCTTGCCCTGGACGTCGCCCACGATCACCCGGACGCCGTGCGGCGAGGCCACCACCTCGTACAGGTCGCCGCCGATCCGGGCCTCGGCGAGCGCCGAGGTGTACGAGACGGCCGCGTGCAGCGGGCCCGCGGTCAGCGGCACCGGGCGCAGCAGAACCCGCTGGGCCACCTCCGCGATCGACCGCACGCTGGCCAGTTCCGCCTCCCGGCGCGTGCGCATCACGGCCGCCGCGATGCCGACGCCGGTGACGCCGGCCACCGACACCAGGGCGGTGTAGCCGCGGGGCTGGTCGAAGAGCCCGTTGTACAGGCCGAGTCCCCAGCACAGCAGCAGCGCGGCCAGCCCGATCACCGCCGTGCGCCGCCAGCCGCCGACCAGCCCGGCGAAGGCCGGCCCCAGCGACACCAGCGGCAGCAGCCCCACGTCCGGCCCGGCCGTGAGGTCGACGACGGCGACCACGGCCATGGCCGCCACGGGCGTCCAGGCCAGTAGCGTGGTACTGGACGGCGGCTTCTCCACGGTCATGACTACTCCGGTGTCGCAGCGCTCAGGAGTCGCCCCGTCCCGTTCTCAGGCGTCCTCCCCCAGTCTCTTAGCCTATGCAAGGGTCTGATCGCGCGGGGGCCGCCGAGCGGACCTCGACGCGTTCGAGGCCGGGGAGGCCGGACGGGGGCACGCCGGTGGGCCCGGTTCACGCCGTCACCGCGTCCGGTTCACACCGTCGCCGTCCGGTTCACGCCGTTCCCGCCCGTCACGCCGTCGCCGGCGTCCGTCTCGGCAGCAGCCCGCCGTCCGCCCCCGCGTGCCGCCGGCTCGCCACCGTCAGGGTGAGCGTCACCGCGAGGGAGACGAGGGCCATCGCGGTCATCGCCGTCGCCGGGGAGCTGAACTGGGCCACGGTGCCCGCGAGGGTCGCGGCGACGCCCTGCAGGGTGAGCATCCCGGCGGAGTGCAGGCCGAGGGCGTGCCCGGTCAGCTCGTCCGGGGTGAGGGCGACCAGGCGCTCCTGCTGCACCAGGGTCGCGCCGAAGCCGACGGAGGCCAGGGCGACCAGTACGGCCGTCAGCGGCAGCGGCGGGCGCAGGAAGAGGACGAGGTACGGGGCGGCCAGCAGCACCAGCAGCGGGATGCCGAGGTACGGGCGCAGCCGGGCCGGCAGCAGGCGGCCGACGACCACGTCCCCGGCCAGCATGCCCAGCGCGGCGCAGGCGAACAGCGTGCCCGCGGCGCGGGGGTCGTAGGAGACGTACAGGGACTCGCAGCCGACGACGAGGCCGTTGGGGATCCACAGCGCCAGGTAGACGTGGCGGCGGGGTGCGGAGGACCACAACAGGGCGTTGGCCCGCCAGGTGGCGGCCACGGAGGGGCGGCCGGCGGCGCGCGGCGGACGGCGGGTCAGCAGGAGGGCGAGGCCGGCGGCCGCGCCGTACAGGCCGGCCGCGAGCAGCAGGCACGGGCGCGGGGACAGCAGGGTCACCAGGACGCCGCCGGCCGCGTAGCCGGCGATCTGCATGATGCCGCTCATCATGTTGAAGAGCGAACGCCCCGTCAGGTAGCCGTCCTTGGAGAGGATCTCGGTCAGCAGGCCCCAGCGCACCCCGCCGCCGAGCGAGGCAATCAGGCCCTCGGCGAGGACGATGGCGAACACCGCCCACAGGGGCAGGCCGGGCAGCGCGAGGACGGCGGTGGCGGCGGCGAAGGCGAGTGAGAGGCCGGCCAGCGTCGCGCGCGGCGCCAGACGGTCCGCGCCGGAGAGGAAGAGCGTGGCGCCCAGCACCTGGGCCAGCGACGGGCCGAACATGCTCACGGCGGACAGCAGCGGCGAGTCCGTCGCCCGGAACACCAGCGTGGCGAGCGCCAGGCCGCTCACCGTCTGGGCGGCGATGTTGGCGGAGGAGGAGAGGAAGAGAGGGGTGAACTCCGGGGTGCGGAACAGGTCCGCGTAGCTCCTGCGGCGGGTCTCTGGCATGCGGGGAGTCTGAGGCGGTCCGGCGCACGGCCGTTAATGTTTCGCGTGCCGGCGAAACAGCGGCCGAGGACGGGGCGGGCGGGAGACCGGGCGGGGGCGGGGACGGCGGCGGCGGGGACGGCGGCGGGGCGGGGTCGGCGGCGGCCAGGGGGCGGCTACGGCTCGGGGGCGGGACGGCCAGGGGCCGGGGCGGGGTCCCCGACAGGACGGCTACGGCGACGGTGACAGGGCGGGGGCGCATGGGCTGGTGGCAGATCAGCGCCGACACGCTCGCTCGCAGCCGGTTCGTGCTCTCGCCGCTCTCCGAGGCCTTCGCCTGCCTGAAACTGCTGTACGCCGGGAGGGCCGCGCACCCGGGTGAGCAGGCCTGGCTCGACACCCACCTGCCCGGATTCCGGCACCGGCTGACGAACGACCCGGTGACCGCGCTGCTCGTCCGCTCCGGGCTCGGACGGGAGTGGATCGCCGACTTCCTCACGCCCGCCCCGCGCGAGGGCGAGTCCTTCGAGGAGGGTGTCGCGCGGATCCGCGCGTTCCGCCCCGAGGAGGCGCGGGCCCATCTCCGTCGCTCCCTCACCGGACCGCTCCCCGCCGCCCTGGACCGTGACGACCTGCCCGAGCGGGCCGCCGCGCTGCTGGAGTACGTCTGGTCCGAGGCCGTACGGCCGGACTGGAGCCGGCGCCGTCGTGTCCTGGAGGCGGATGTCGCCGCACGGACGGCGCAGGTGAGCCGGGGCGGCTGGGCGACCGTGCTGGACACCCTGCGGCCCGGCACGCGCTGGCTCGGGGACAGCCGCCTCCAGATCAACGCGCACGCCAACCCGCCGCGCGAACTCTCCGGTGCCGAACTGGTCCTCGTGCCGATCACCGCGCAGCGGCACGGCTGGGTGTCCTGGGAGGAGCCCGAGCGGTACGCGGTGGTCTACCCGTGCGCCGGTGTCCTCGCCGACGACGGCGCACGGACCGTGCCGACGGCCCTGGGGGCGTTGCTCGGACCGGCCCGTGCGGGCGTACTGGTGCTGCTCGGCTCGCCCATGAGCACCAGCCAGCTCGTCGGTGTGACCGGGCAGGGCCTCGGTTCGGTGGGGCGGCATCTGCGGGTGCTGCTGGACGCGGGGCTGGTGGAGCGGCGGCGGGCGGGCCGGTCGGTGCTGTACGCACGGTCGGCGGCCGGGGACGTGCTCGTCGAGGCGGGCGGCGGTCACCGGTGAGGCGCTGGTCGAAACCGGTGGCGGCACCGCCGAGATACTGGTCGAGACCGGTGGCGGCACCCGTGAGTGCTCGTCGGGGCGGGCGCCGGCGGCCACGGAAGCTCCCGGCGACGCGGGTGGCAGCGGGCGGGGAAGCCGCCGTCGCGGCGGGCGCCGGCGGGCGGGGTGCGTCGCGGGGCTAGCATCCGTCCATGACGACCTCGCAGAACGCGCGCAACAACGACAGCCTCCCCCTCGACGTCGAGATCGGATCCCTGCAGGGCGGGTCCGCCGACCTCTCCCAGTACGCGGGCCGGGTCGTACTGGTGGTCAACGTGGCCTCCAAGTGCGGGCTCACCCCGCAGTACTCCGGCCTGGAGCGGCTGCACGAGCGGTACGCGGAGCAGGGCCTCACCGTCCTCGGCGTCCCGTGCAACCAGTTCATGGGACAGGAGCCGGGCAACGCCGACGAGATCGCCGAGTTCTGTTCGGCGACGTACGGCGTCACCTTCCCGATGACCGAGAAGGTCGAGGTCAACGGCGAGGGCCGGCATCCGCTGTACGACCGGCTGACCGGCTTCGCCGATGCCGAGGGGCACCGTGGTGACGTCCGCTGGAACTTCGAGAAGTTCCTGATCGGGCGGGACGGCGAGGTCGTCGCCCGTTTCTCGCCGCAGACCGAGCCGGAGGCGGCCGAGGTCGTGGCGGCGGTGGAGTCCCACCTCGCGGACTGACCGGGCGGACCGGGCGGACCGGGCGGACCGGGCGGACCGGACTGACCGGACTGACCGGGCTGACCGGGCTGACCGGGCTGACCGGGCTGACCGGGCGGGCCGGTTGGCCTTGCCCCCGCGGCAGGAGTGGAACGCCGGCTGCGGGCTGACGGTGGCGGAACCGTGCCGTGAGCCGACGCGGGGTCCGGAACTGAACAGAGCCCTCTCGGCAAGGTCGGCGGACTGGTCGAGAGGGCTCCGTCGGCGCCGCCGACGGGCGGCGCGTGGAGCCGTTACTCCTTGACCGAGGTCACGAAGGCGTTCCACGCGTCGGCGGGGAACGCCAGGACCGGACCCTCGACGACCTTCGAGTCGCGGACGGCGAGGGCCGCCGTGACCGGCGACTTGACCTCGACGCACGCGCCGTTTCCTCCGGAGTGGGAGGACTTGGTCCACGATTCCTGGGTGCCCTGAAGAATTGCCATGTCTGCTCCGATGGCGAGTTGCCGAGTTCTGTCGCCGCGCCGCGAACCCACTTGACCGCGCCGCGGTTTACACCAATGACGCTTGATCTTTGGCGTGATCGACGCTACTCGCTGACCCGCCCGCCCGGAGGCGTCGTTCACTCGACCGGATGGCATATTCCAGGTGAGTCTTCCAGTGGGGCGGGCCCGGGGTGTAACATCCCGCCCTCATCGGTCGGAGCCTCGCGACGCTCAGCGCGCGTACTCCTTCGCCACGTCCTCGACGCGCTGCCGCGACTGCTCCACGTTCAGTGCCTGCGCCCGCAGGTGCTCGTACATCACCGTGTACTTCTGCACGTCCTGCGCCTTCTCCAGGTAGAGGTCGCTGGTCACGCCCTCGATGTACACGACGCTGGAGTCGGCGGCGTCGGCGAACTCCAGGATGGAGTACTGGCCGTTGATGCCGGGGTGCGCCCCGACGTCGTACGGCAGCACCTGCACGGTGATGTGCGGGAGCTGCGACATCTCGGCGACGTGCTCCAGCTGCTCGCGCATCACCTGCCGGCTGCCCACCACCCGGCGCAGGCAGGCCTCGTCGAGGACCACCCACAGCCGCAGCGGGTTGTTCTCGGCGGAGATGCGCTCCTGCCGTCGTATGCGGACCTGGACCCGTTTCTCGATGTCGGCGACGGACGTCTCGGGCAGCGCGCCCTGGATGAGCGCCTCGGCGTACGGCCGGGTCTGCAGCAGGCCGGTGATGATCTGCGGTTCGTAGGTCCGCAGCGACTCCGCGTCGGTCTCCAGGCCGATGTAGACGCTGTACGGGATGTCACCGAAGGCGTGCCACCAGCCCTGCTGGCGCGAGTCCTTCGCCATCTGCATCAGCGAGTCGACGATCCGCTGGTCCTCGACCTCGTAGACCCCGCACAGGTCGCGGACGTCCCGCTGGCTGATGCTGCGCCGGCCGTTCTCCAGGCGGCTGATCTTCGACTGCGAGACCAGCAGTCGCTCCGCCACCTCCTCGGCCGTCATGCCCTTGAGCTCGCGGAGCCGACGCAGCTCCTGGCCCAGCCGGCGCCGCCTGACGGTGGGATTGACATTGGACGCCACGGGACGTGCACCTCCGGCTGCGTGACTCACATCTGCCACTTTGCGTATCTGCTGCTGAGCAGACTGCCACCAAGGTGCTTTCCACCGCTGGGAAACGGTCGATATGCGCCGCGTACACGCCAGTTCGGGGCACCACCCGCACACATGGCCGCGGGGGGGGGGGGG
>NZ_JBSICH010000024.1:0-185808 GCF_053613315.1 Streptomyces sp. JK94
GGTCCTGACGCCGACGCCGGGCATCGACGTCAGGACCGGGGAAAGAGGGTGGGCCTCCAGCAGAGTGTTGATCTGGGCTTCCAGAGCCCGGCGCTGGGTGTGCACGGCGGCGAGCGAGGCGGCCAGGGACGGTACGACGATGTCGAGGGTGCCCGTGCCGGGAACGACGACGGTCTGCTCGTCGAGGGCGTCGAAGACGTCGTCGATCAGCCGCTGGGCCATGCGCGGCGCCTTGGGCCGGATCAGTTCGACGAGCCGGCGGCGGCCGGCCTTGCGCAGAGCTTGCGGGGATCCGTAGCGCTCCAGGAGCCAGGTGACGGCCTGGTGGTCGAGGCGGGGGCCCAGGACGCGTTCCAGGCTGGGGTGGAACTGGGTGAGCAGGCCGCGTATCCGGTTGGAAGTGCGGGTGGCCTCGGCGGCGAGGTCCTGGTCGAAGCCGACGAGCACGGTGAGCTCGGAGGTGATCTCGTCGGTGAGTTCCAGGGTGCGCAGGGTGTGCGGCATGGTGCGGGCCGCGTCGGCGATGACCGCGGCGTCCTTGGCGTCGGTTTTGGCCTCGCCCGGGTAGAGGTCGGCGATCCGGCGCATAGCCAGTCCGGGCAGGTAGGCCACCTGGCAGCCCGCGTCCCGGGCCACGGTCAAAGGGAGGGCGCCGATGGAGGCGGGCTGGTCCACGATCACCAGGACGGTGCCGAACTTCGCGGTCAGCTTGTCGAAGACGGCCCGCAGTTTCGGCTCGCTGTTGGGCAGCTGCTTGTCGAAGACCTTCTTCCCGGCCGGGGTGAGCCCGTGGCCGTGATGAGCGGTCTTGCCGACGTCCAGGCCCAGGAACACGCCCACGTCTTCAATGTCGAACATCGCGCCCCTCCCCAAGGGGTGTTGACGGTGCCGGCCTCGGCTCGGGTGTCGTGCTCGCGCATCCACGTTATGCAGACCTGCCGCCCGCAAGCTGCCCGGCATTGCGCCGGACCGGGCGGTGGTCGGACCTCTCATCAGCGTCTCCGACGGCACCTCCCGGACCCGGTGACACCACCCCCCAGGTCATCCGTTCGACAGGGGGCAAAAGTCATGCCGGGCCCGGAGGCCAGCGGCCCTCTTGCAGGACCGCGAAAAAGATAACGGGGCAGGGCAAAAACCCCCACAGTCTCCGGCGCGGCGCCGGCCGGCGACACCGGTTGCCCATGATGTGGACGGTGTCGATACGGAACGTGATCGTCCGAATGCGCAGTTCCGCTTCCGGATGGCGCGGGTGACCCCCGCCTCCCCGCCGCGGTGACCGGTGTCACCCGGAACGAGGTGTATCCCGCGCCCTTTGTCGGGAGCCCACCAAGCCCCCGACCGGGCCTTTGTCGAGCACTGCTGGTGATCGGCCCGCCCCGCTGGGATAGCGTCGCGGTGTCCCGACATGTCCACACCACCGCGGAGTCCCCATGAGCACCGCTGCCGTCCCCGCCCGCTCCGGGCAGGTCCTCGCCGACCTGGTCCCCTCCTCCCGAGTCCGGGATGCCGCACTCGTGGCCGGCGGCGCCGTGCTCACCGGCCTCGCGGCCCAGATCGCGGTGCCCGTTCCGGGCTCCCCGGTCCCGGTGACCGGCCAGACCTTCGCCGCGCTGCTCGTCGGCACCTCGCTCGGCGCGCGCCGCGGCCTCCTCTCGCTCGCGCTGTACGCGCTGGTCGGCATGGCGGGCGTGCCGTGGTTCGCGGAGGGCGGCTCCGGCACCGGCGCCCCGTCCCTCGGCTACGTCTTCGGCATGCTGCTCGCCGTCACCGTCGTGGGTGCCCTGGCCCGCCGCGGCGCCGACCGCTCGGTACTGCGCATGGCCGGCACGATGCTGGTCGGCGAGGCGGTCATCTACGCCGTCGGTGTCCCGTACCTGGCCCTCGCCGCGGACATGTCCCTGACCGCCGCGGTCGCGGCCGGCCTCACCCCCTTCCTGCTCGGCGACGCGCTGAAGGCCGCCCTGGCGATGGGCGTGATGCCCACGGCGTGGAAGCTGGCCGGCCGGCGGTAGGACCGCGACGGCCCTTCCGTGTCCCCGGCGGCCGTCGGCTCCTTCCCCGAGGCGGTGGCCTGTTGAGGAGGAAGAGGAACACGCAGTCCGGGACGTGCTTCTACGGGTTCACTGGGTCTTTTCCGAGCCGGCACCCGGAGCTGTCGCCCCGCGCGGCGCGTGACACACTCGACCCATGCGCGTGTATCTCGGCTCCGACCATGCGGGCTACGAACTCAAGAACCACCTCGTCGAGTGGCTCACAACGGCGGGTCACGAGCCCGTCGACTGCGGCCCGCACCTCTACGACGCCCAGGACGACTACCCGCCCTTCTGCCTCCGCGCCGCCGAGCGGACGGCCGCCGACCCCGACGCCCTCGGCATCGTGATCGGCGGCTCCGGCAACGGCGAGCAGATCGCGGCGAACAAGGTGAAGGGCGTGCGCGCGGCGCTGGCCTGGAGCGAGGAGACGGCGGCCCTGGGCCGTCAGCACAACGACGCCAACGTCGTGGCCGTCGGCGCCCGCATGCACACCCGGGAGGAGGCGACGAAGTTCGTCGAGACCTTCCTCGCCACGCCGTTCTCCGGCGACGAACGCCACATCCGTCGCATCGACATGCTCACGTCCTACGAGGCGACCGGCGACCTCCCGCCCATCCCGCCCCACCACCCGCAGCAGTAGGCCACCGCCTCGCACTCCCCCCGGTGCGCGGGCATCGGAGGAGGGGAGCGGGTCCCGACGGGTGCGCCCCCTCCCACAGATGCGGGCTCCGACGCGCGCAGGCCCGACGGGTGAAGGGCGCCCCCTCCCACAGATGCGGGCTCCGACGCGCGCAGGCCCCGACGGGTGCCGGCCCTCGGCGGCCACAGGAGGGGAGCCCCGCCAGGCCCTGGGGCGGCGCCCCGGAGCAGGCCGGCTTCGAGGCCGCCGCGCCGGGCAGGCGGGCGGGCAGACGCAGGAAGGACGACCCCCGTGCCGGAAGGCCACACGATCCACAGGCTGGCCGAGGACTACGCCGCCGCCTTCGCGGGCACGCCGGTGCGGGCCACCAGCCCCCAGGGCAAGTTCTCCGACGCCGCCGCCCTGGTCACCGGCACCCCCCTCACCCGCACCGAAGCCCACGGCAAGCACCTCTTCCTGGGCTTCCGGGACGCCGAGTGGATCCACATCCACCTCGGCCTCTTCGGCAAGGTCACCTTCGGAGGGGCCCCGGCGCCCCCGCCCACGGACACCGTCCGCCTGCGCCTCGCCGACGACACCGCCTACGTGGACCTCCGCGGCCCCACCACCTGCGCCCTGATCACCGATCCGGAGAAGAAGGCGATACACGACCGCCTCGGCCCCGACCCCCTGCGTCCGGACGCCGACCCCGGTGCCGCGTACCGCCGCGTCTCCCGCAGTCGCACCACCATCGCCGCGCTGCTCATGGACCAGAAGGTCATCGCCGGCGTCGGCAACGTCTACCGCGCCGAGGTCCTCTTCCGGCACGGCATCGACCCGTACCGCCCGGGCAGGGACATCGCCCCCGCCGAGTGGGACGCGATCTGGCGGGACCTGACCGGCCTCATGCGCGAGGGCGTCAGGAACAACCGCATCGACACCGTCCGCCCGGAGCACACCCCCGAGGCCATGGGCCGCCCGCCCCGCGTCGACGACCACGGCGGCGAGGTCTACGTCTACCGCCGGGCCCACCAGCCCTGCCACCTCTGCGGCGACCCGGTCCGCACCGCGGACCTGGCCGCCCGCAACCTCTTCTGGTGCCCGACCTGCCAGCGGAGCCGGAGCCAGGGCCGGCAGCACTAGCGGCAGGGGCAGAGGCAGGAGTGGGCGAGAGGGCAGGGGCCGGGGCTGGGGCTGGGGCTGGATCGGAGCCGGCCACCCGCCGTCAGAACCCGTGCGGCAGCCACGGCGCGACGTCCGAACCGAACCCCACCGACGCCTCCGCCAGCGCCCCCGGCCGCACTTCCCGCACCCGGCCGGCCGCGCCCAGCGAGGTCAGGCGCACGCCCCCGAGGTAGGCCGCCCCCAACTCCCGCACCGACAGCTTGAGATCAGCCGCGTCCGACGTGCGCTCGCAGGCCGCCCCCTTCGCGTCCCCGCTCAGCCGCCAACGCCCCGCGTTCCAGGGGCAGAAGGCGTCCTCCACCTCCAGCACGACGTCCACCGGCGCCTGGTAGGTCCGCGCCGTCAGCGCCGTCCCCACGTCCACCAGCCGTACGTACAACGCGTCCCGCAGCACCGGCCGGCACCGTCGGACGTCCGACACCTGGTGCTGCCACGCCTCGTCGACCGGCCGCCCCCGCACGGCCAGCGTCGAGGTCAGGTCGACGCCGAACAGGAAGCGCCACAGCGCCGCCTCGGTCGCCGGGTCCAGCCCGGCCAGGTCGGCCAGCGCCACCGTGCCCCTGGGCCCCTCGTCCCCCCAGGCCGGCCGCACCCTGAACCGTGCGTACCCCGTGACCTCCCCGTCCCGCCGGGCCACCACGCACTGCAGGGGAGAGGCCCCCTCCCGCCTGCTCTCCGGGTCCAGCAGACCCACCCGCTCCCAGCCGGGCCGGCGGGCCAGCATCCCGGGCCGCCGGGGCACCAGCCGCGCGTACACCGCCTCGCACGCGTCGAGCACGTCCGCGGGCGCCGCGTACCGCAGCCGTACGTCGTCCGTGCCGTCCGGCACGGACAGCCGGACCCGGTCCGTGTCGATCTCCGCGTTGATCTGGAAGGTCGCGGCACCGTACCCGAACCGGCCGTAGATCCCCGGCTCGGAGGCCGTCAGCACGGCCAGCGGCTCGCCCCAGGACCGTACGTCGTCCAGCTGGCGCCGCATCATCGTCCTCAGCACGCCCCGGCGCCGGTGCGTGGCGGCGACGCTCACCATGGTCACGCCCGCCGCGGGCACCTCTGCCCCGCCCGGCACGGTCAGCCGGAAACCGAACGCCGCCGCCGTACCGACGCACTCGCCGTCCTCCCAGGCGCCGACGGAGCGGTCGGCCTCGGTCAGCTCGTCGTACAGCTCCTTCTCCTCCGCCGACTCCGGGACCCCGCTGAAGGCGCGGATCAGCGTCTCGTACCACTCGCTCCACTCGTCCTGCCGCAGCACCCGCAGCTCGGTCATCAGATCGCCGCCGTCCTCGCCCAGGGTCCGTCTCGTGGACCACCATGCGTATCAGGACCGCAGGGGACGGGCGAGGCAATTTCCGCCAGGTTGCGGTGCCGAGGCCGTGCGTGAAGTTCACTGTGAAGTCCGGCCCCGGACGGGGGACAAGTGGGACCTCCCGTGCCATGCGGCCGGTCCGATGGATAGGGTCCCGAACTAATGGCAGCAGGACGGCAGCGGCGTGCGGAAGCCGAGACGTTCACGGCCCGGTGGAAGAAGCAGTGGCACCGGGCCCGCGTCGGCCTGCGCAGATCCGCCGTCGACTACTTCCGCGGCGACGGCTCGGACTGGATCGCCCTGGCCGGACTGCTGCTGATGATCCCCGTGATCGCGGCCACCACGATGGCCAACTCCGTGTGGTGCTCACCGTCCGCGCTGGTCCTGCCGATCGTCGCGGGCGGCCTGCTGCTGCGCCCGGCCAGCCTGCTCGGCCTGTACGCGGCGGCGGCCACGGCGCTGATCGTCGAGTCGGTGCAGCTGGGCCCGTACACCGAGGGCCCCTCCCGGGTCACCCCGGGTGTCGTCCTGGTCGTCGCGGCCTGCGGCTTCTTCGGGCTGCTGGTCGCCCAGTTCCGCAGCCGCGTCGGCGTGCCCTGGCGGCGCGGCGGCACCATGCTCTTCGACCTGCGCGAACGCATCCGGGTCCAGAGCAAGCTGCCGGGGCTGCCGGCGGGCTGGCACCGCGAGATGGCGCTGCGCCCGGCCGGCGGCCAGTCCTTCTCCGGCGACTTCGTGGTCGCGGCCCGCACGAACGGCGGCCGGACCCTGGAGGCGGTCCTCACCGACGTCTCCGGCAAGGGCATGGACGCGGGCTCGCGGGCCCTGCTGCTGTCGGGCGCCTTCGGCGGACTGCTGGGCAGCCTGCCCCCGCACGCCTTCCTGCCGGCCGCCAACGGCTACCTGCTCCGCCAGGACTGGGACGAGGGCTTCGCCACCTCCATCCACCTCGTCCTGGACCTCGACTCCGGCGACTACGAGTTGTACTCCGCCGGGCATCCGCCGGGCCTCCAGCTGAGCGCGGGCACCGGTCGCTGGGAGGAGAAGTCCGCCGAGGGACCGCTGCTGGGCGTGTACGACGGGGCGCAGTTCGACCCCGTGAAGGGCTCGTTGCGTCCCGGGGACGTGCTGATGCTGTTCACGGACGGCCTGGTGGAAACCTCCGACCGCGACATCGCCGAGGGCATCGACCGCCTCACCGGCGAGGCCGACCGCTATGTCGCGGGCGGTTTCCACGGCGCCGCCTGGCACCTGATCGAGGCGGTCGCCAAGGACGTCAACGACGACCGGGCGCTCCTGCTGATCTGCCGGGAGGGCCCGACGGCCCAGAGCCCGGCGACGGCCGCCGGCTGACACACTGGACCCGTGCCCCACACCCCTGCACCCACCGGGAAGCCCCCCTCCCCGCCGCCCGCCGGGGAGCCCTCCTCCGTATCCGCCGGGGAGCCCTTGCGGCCGCTCTCCCTGGCCGACGTCGAGGCGACCGCCCGTGCCGCCCACGCCGGGCAGACCGACAAGGCCGGGCGACCGTACGCCGAACACCTGCGGGCCGTCGCCGAGGGCGTACGGCGGCGCGGTGGCGACGAGGACCAGATCGCGGCGGCCTGGCTGCACGACGCCGTCGAGGACGAAGCGCTGTCCGAGAGCCGGCTGCGCGAGGCCGGGCTGAGCCGCCGTACCGAGGACATCGTGCTCGCCCTCACCAAGCGGGCCGGCGAGCCGCCCGAGGCCTACGCCGCGCGCATCCTCGCCACCCCCGGCGCCCGGCTGGTCAAGGAGGCCGACCTGGCGCACAACGCCGCCCCGGCGCGGCTCGCGGTCCTCGACGAGGCCACCCGCACCCGACTGACCGCGAAGTACACGCGGATGCGCGCACTTCTCGGCCTGGACACCGGTCCGCTCGCCGGTCCGGAAGCCGGGCAGGCCGCCGGACAGGACGCAGGTCCGGATGGCGGTCACGACGAGCCGGCTGCGGAACGCTAGACGGAAACCTTTTCGCCGGCCTCGCTCGGCACGCGTGCCTCGCGCACCTCGCGCACCTCGCGCACCTCGGCCTTCCCCGCCTCCCCACGGTCGCGGGCGGCCTCGCCCGGGTGCCGTTCGACGAAGGCCCAGTCCATCCTCGGCTCCACCACGCACCGCAGGACCCGCTGGACGGGCCCGGTGCACAACACGGTGATGACGGCGGCTCCGAGAACCGTGAGGCCGACCTCGCCGAGCGGCCGGTCGAACACGGGGTGGGAGAACCAGCCGGCGTAGGTGCCCTCCTTCACCAGGAAGCCGTGCAGCAGGTAGCCGAAGATCGTGCCCGCGCCGAGCGCCGTGAACCACATGCGCCGGCCGGGCACCCAGGCGAAGAAGCACGCGGACAGCACCAGCGAGCAACCGAAGAGCGCGAGCGTCAGGACGGGGCCGGCCCACCAGGGAGCGCCCGTGTCCTGCACCGGGGCGTTGCGGTAGAACCAGCCGGTCTCCATGCGCGGCACCGACCACCAGGCGGTGACCACCGCCGCCGCGACCACCGGCACGGACATGATCCGCACCGAGCGGCGCCGCACCATGCGGAAGTGCTCGGGACGGAGCAGCAGGCCCAGCACGAAGCACGGCAGGAACTGCAGCACCCGCTGCATGTTCAGGTCGTCGCCGATCGTGGGCGTCACGGAGGCCAGCGCGGCGATGCCCAGGGCGATCGGCAGCGGCCGGCGGACCGTCTGCCAGATGGGGGTGGTCAGCCGCCAGACGAACAGCGCGCACAGGAACCACAGCAGGTAGGTGGGGTCCAGCAGGCTGATGCCGGCGCTCGGGTCCTCGCTGAGGCGGCGGTGCAGCGAGTAGGCCACCTCGAAGACGAGGTAGGGGACGACGACACCGGTGACCAGTCGTCTGACGCGCTTGGGGCTCAGATCGAAACTGCGCGAGAAGTAGCCGGAGATGATGATGAACGCCGGCATGTGGAACGTGTACAGGACCCGGTACAGGGTCTCCACGGTCCGGTTCCCGTCCAGGATCTGTCCCCAGGCGTGACCGACACCGACCAGGACGATCGCCAGGTACTTGGCGTTGTCGAAGAAGGCGTCGCGCTGCCGGCCCGGCTGCGCCCGCCGGTCCGAGGGGAGTGGCGCCTTCCGGCCGTCGCGCGGTCGCAGCGAGCGCGTCATGCGGCCCCCCGCCGAGAATTCGGCGAGTTGTCACAGGACCTCGCTGCTCTGGTGGGGGACGAGGCAGCGTAGAACATCTGAGGCACCCTAGCGCTCGCCACGGGAATCCGTAAAACCCCCGACGTCATTACCGTATTCACCCCCTGAGCGGCTCGTGAGTACCCCGCATTTCGCGGAACTCGGCCCCTGTGGCCGCGTGGCCGGCGCGGCGGACCCGCACGTCGCCGAGTGCGGAACCGGCCCTGGGAGCACCCCACATGTCATGACTCGTCATGACTGAGCAGCGCATGAACGCGGGAGGTGACTCCACCGGAAGGTCCGCTTCGGAGCGCTCACGGGACCCGTCGGCACCCCTGTGATCTCCCTGTGATGTACCCATCGGTGTACGTTGTGCGGCCATTCGAAATATCTGCGAACGCGTTGTGTGGACATCGAAACGAAGGGGCCGGAATTCCCCGCACGAGTGTCCTGTCGAATTCATGTACGGGGTGCGATGGCGGGGTGCGTCCGCCTGTGCGGGGAACCGCCACTCCCCAGGAACCGACCGGACGATGTGTCACCCGCCGCATGGCGGGGCCCGGTTGGTGGCACGATGGTCCTGGCGGGGGTGTGCGCGGTCATACCTCCGGGCCGGGAGAGGGACCGACCGAGGGCGTGATCAGTTGTGGCCATTTCACTGTCAGTGGTGCTCCTGTTGGCGATCATCCTGGTGGTGTTGCTGCGAGGGGGATCCATCAAGGCGGGCCCGGCGATCGTCGCGGTCCTGTTCGGCTTCTTCCTGGCCTCGACCGGCATGGCCGACGACATCCAGCGGTTCCTGAACTCGATAGCGGACACGATCAACTCGATCCAGTTCTAGCCGGGGCTACCTGCCGCCCGCCGGGGCGTGCCCGCCCCGGCGGGACGCCGGCCGTCGTGCCGCGGCGCCTGTCGGCGTTCGCCCGCCGGCGCTCAAGAGGGCGGACGTGCGCCGTCCGGACGTGCCGACCGGACGGCCCCGCCCAGGGGCCCGGACCCGCGCGTCGTTGCCGCACCACGGACGAGGCCGCGAGGGCCGAGGTCATCGGGAGAACCAGCAGGAGGAAGGGAAGAACCCTCGGGAAGGGCAGGGTGCCCCGCCCCGCACCCGCTCCCGGATCGGGGACCCCCGGAACGCGATCGGGGCCAGGCCGGAGGGATGATCCTCCGGCCTGGCCCCGAGCCGTCTGGAGCGGGCGACGGGAATCGAACCCGCGTAGCTAGTTTGGAAGACTAGGGCTCTACCATTGAGCTACGCCCGCACAGCGCGCGCCACGGGTCGGTGACCGCGGCACTGGAGGCATCCTAGCGGGTCGTCCCCCCTCGCCGCACACCCCTTCCGGTCCGTGCCGCCTTCGCGGGCGCGCGGGAAACGCGGAGGCCCCGGTGCCCGGGGGCATGTACCCTACGTCTCGCACCAGACGGGGTGTGGCGCAGCTTGGTAGCGCGTCCGCTTTGGGAGCGGAAGGCCGTGGGTTCAAATCCCGCCACCCCGACCACCTCGGTCGATCGTCTTGGACGAGTTGGACGAGTACGCGTGATCGCCTTTTGGGCCGTGTAGTCGCTGCCGTTACTATGCAAGCTGCACGCCCGTGTGTCTCAGCGTCTGAAGTCTCCGGGCGGCGAAATTTGCCGGATGCCGTTCTGGCTCCGGCAGAACCCAAGAAGTCAGCCACCAAGGAGACCGAACCGTGAAGAGCGCCGTGGAGACCCTGAACCCGACCCGGGTTCGGCTCACTGTCGAGGTGCCCTTCGAGGAGCTCAAGGACAGCCTCGACGCGGCGTACAAGAAGATCAACCAGCAGGTCACGGTGAAGGGCTTCCGCAAGGGCAAGATCCCGGCCCGGGTCATCGACCAGCGGTTCGGCCGCGGTGCGGTTCTGGAGGAGGCGGTCAACGACGCGCTTCCGAAGTTCTACACCGACGCGGTCAACGAGGCCGAGCTGAACCCGCTCGGCCAGCCCGAGGTCGACATCACGGAGCTGAAGGACGGCGAGACGCTGAACTTCACCGCCGAGGTCGACGTCCGTCCGGCCGTCGAGATCCCGGACTACTCCGGCATCGAGGTCGAGGTCGACGCCGTCGAGGTCAGCGACGAGGACGTCGAGAAGTCGGTCGACCAGCTGCGCGAGCGCTTCGCCTCCACCTCCCCGGTCGAGCGTGCCGCCGAGGACGGTGACGTCGTCACCCTCGACCTGCGGGCCGAGGTCGACGGCGAGGTCCTCGAGGACGGCGTGGCCGACGGTGTCTCGTACACCATCGGCTCCGGCGAGCTGCTGGAAGGTATCGACGACGCCGTGAAGGGCCTGGAGGCCGGTGGCGAGACCACCTTCACCTCCGAGCTCAAGGGCGGCTCGGCGGCCGGCAAGGAGGCCGCGGTCACCGTCAAGGTCACCCAGGTCGCCCAGCGCGAGCTGCCCGAGCTGGACGACGACTTCGCGCAGCTCGCGTCGGAGTTCGACACGCTGGAGGAACTGCGCGCCGACAGCCGCAAGCGCCTCGCCAACATGAAGCAGTACGACCAGGCCACGCAGGCCCAGGAGCGCGTCCTGGACAAGCTGCTCGAGCTGGTCGAGGTCCCGGTCCCCGAGAAGCTCCTCGAGGACGAGGTCAACACCCGCAAGCACAACCTCCAGCACCACCAGCTCGGCCAGATGGGTCTCGACCTCGACAAGTACCTGGAGCTCCAGGGCAAGACCGCCGAGGAGTTCGACACCGAGACCCGTGAGGCCGCGGTCAAGGGCATCAAGACCCAGTTCGTCCTCGACGAGCTGGTCAAGACGGAGAACCTCAACGTCAGCCAGGAGGAGCTCACCGAGCACCTCATGCGCCGCGCGGCCTCCTCCGGCATGTCCCCCGACCAGTTCGCCCAGGCCGTCGTCGAGCAGGGCCAGGTCCCGCTCCTGGTCGGCGAGGTCGCCCGCGGCAAGGCCCTGGCCGTCGTGGTCGAGAAGGCCACGGTCAAGGACACCAACGGCGAGGTCGTCGACCTGGACGACGAGGAGGAGGAGACGGAGGCCGCGGAGGCCGCCGCCGAGTCCACCGAGTCCGGTGACGAGAAGGCCGAGGAGAAGGCCGAAGACAAGAGCGAGGAGAAGACCGAGGGCTGACCCGCCCACGGCACCTTCCGACAGACGTACGACGGGCTCCGGAGCGCTATCGCCCCGGAGCCCGTCAGCGTACGGACGGCAGCGCACCCGGGGCCGCGGGTGGCCGGCGTGGCGAGCCACCGGTACCCGCGCCGCCCGCACCGCCCGTGCGCCCGGACCCCGGCGGCGAGCCGCGTCCCGCTCACCCGGCGGAGCCCTCCGCGCTACGCCCCCGGCGAACACCCGCGGAACCGGGATTGCGCCGCAGGCCCCCCGCGTTAGGGTCCATGAATACGAGGGCAGGGGAGTCCCTGAAAGCGGCTCCAGCCCCGCAGGGAAACGTGAGACGGCCCGGCGCCGTCGTAAGACGAGCAGGTGGATACGTGACGAATCTGATGCCCTCAGCCGCCGGCGAGCCCTCCATCGGTGGCGGCCTCGGCGACCAGGTCTACAACCGGCTGCTCGGCGAGCGGATCATCTTCCTCGGCCAGCCGGTCGACGACGACATTGCCAACAAGATCACCGCACAGCTGCTGCTCCTTGCCGCCGACCCGGACAAGGACATCTTCCTGTACATCAACAGCCCGGGCGGTTCGATCACGGCCGGCATGGCGATCTACGACACCATGCAGTTCATCAAGAACGACGTGGTGACGATCGCGATGGGTCTGGCGGCCTCGATGGGACAGTTCCTGCTCAGCGCGGGCACCCCCGGCAAGCGCTTCGCGCTGCCGAACGCCGAGATCCTGATCCACCAGCCCTCCGCGGGTCTGGCCGGCTCGGCCTCCGACATCAAGATCCACGCCGAGCGCCTGCTGCACACCAAGCGGCGCATGGCCGAGCTCACGGCCCAGCACACCGGCCAGACGATCGAGCAGATCACCCGTGACTCGGACCGCGACCGCTGGTTCGACGCCTTCGAGGCCAAGGAGTACGGCCTCATCGACGACGTGATCCCCACGGCCGCCGGTATGCCGGGCGGTGGCGGTACCGGGGCCTGAGCCCTCTGCGGGCCCCAGCGGGGGCCCCAGCGCGCCCCAGCCAGCCTCAGCCGACCGCCTCAGCCCCTTTCCAGGAGACACTGTGAACGACTTTCCCGGCAGCGGCCTGCACGACCGCGCCCGCGCCGAGTACACCGGCCCCTCGGCCGAGTCCCGCTACGTGATCCCGCGCTTCGTCGAGCGCACCTCCCAGGGCGTTCGCGAGTACGACCCCTACGCGAAGCTCTTCGAGGAGCGCGTGATCTTCCTCGGCGTCCAGATCGACGACGCCTCGGCCAACGACGTCATGGCGCAGCTGCTGTGCCTGGAGTCGATGGACCCCGACCGGGACATCTCGATCTACATCAACAGCCCCGGCGGCTCCTTCACGGCACTCACGGCCATCTACGACACGATGCAGTACGTGAAGCCGGACGTCCAGACGGTCTGCATGGGCCAGGCGGCCTCCGCCGCGGCCGTGCTGCTGGCCGCCGGCACGCCGGGCAAGCGCATGGCGCTGCCCAACGCCCGCGTCCTGATCCACCAGCCGTACAGCGAGACCGGCCGCGGTCAGGTCTCCGACCTGGAGATCGCCGCCAACGAGATCCTGCGGATGCGCTCGCAGCTGGAGGAGATGCTGGCCAAGCACTCCACCACGCCGGTCGAGAAGATCCGCGAGGACATCGAGCGCGACAAGATCCTCACGGCCGAGGACGCGCTGGGCTACGGCCTGATCGACCAGATCATCACCACCCGGAAGATGGACAACTCCTCTCTCCGCTAGGCGGGAGGCTGTATCGTCTGCCGCTCCTTGGCATGGTTTGACGCGGTCCACGTCAAAGGGAACCGTGCCAAGGGGGGCCCGGACGGGGGGCCCGGCAAGGTACCGTCGGACATAAGGCAGCACCAGGAGTCCGCCGGCCGTTGACGTCACGTCGACGGCTGGGCGTCTCCCAGGCGAAGGGGAAGCACACCGTGGCACGCATCGGTGACGGCGGCGATCTGCTCAAGTGCTCGTTCTGCGGGAAGAGCCAGAAGCAGGTCAAGAAGCTCATCGCAGGGCCCGGTGTCTACATCTGCGACGAGTGCATCGATCTCTGCAACGAGATCATCGAGGAAGAACTCGCGGAGACCAGCGAGGTGCGCTGGGAGGAGCTCCCGAAGCCCCGCGAGATCTACGAGTTCCTCGAGGGCTACGTGGTCGGCCAGGAGGCGGCCAAGAAGGCCCTCTCCGTCGCGGTGTACAACCACTACAAGCGGGTCCAGGCAGGCGAGAACGGCGGCGCCCAGGGCCGCGAGGACGCCATCGAGCTGGCGAAGTCCAACATCCTGCTGCTGGGCCCCACCGGCTCCGGCAAGACCCTCCTCGCGCAGACCCTGGCCCGCATGCTGAACGTCCCCTTCGCGATCGCCGACGCCACGGCGCTCACGGAGGCGGGGTACGTCGGCGAGGACGTCGAGAACATCCTGCTGAAGCTGATCCAGGCCGCGGACTACGACGTCAAGAAGGCCGAGACCGGGATCATCTACATCGACGAGATCGACAAGGTCGCCCGGAAGAGCGAGAACCCGTCGATCACGCGTGACGTCAGCGGTGAGGGCGTCCAGCAGGCCCTGCTGAAGATCCTGGAGGGCACCACGGCCTCGGTCCCGCCCCAGGGCGGCCGCAAGCACCCGCACCAGGAGTTCATCCAGATCGACACGACGAACGTGCTGTTCATCGTGGGCGGGGCCTTCTCGGGCCTGGAGAAGATCATCGAGGGCCGGGCCGGCGCCAAGGGCATCGGCTTCGGCGCGCAGATCCGCTCCAAGCGGGAGATCGAGTCCAAGGACCAGTTCGAGCAGGTCATGCCCGAGGACCTGGTCAAGTTCGGCATGATCCCCGAGTTCATCGGCCGTCTCCCGGTCATCACCTCGGTCCACAACCTCGACCGCGAGGCCCTGCTCCAGATCCTGGTCGAGCCGCGCAACGCCCTCGTCAAGCAGTACGAGCGCCTCTTCGAACTCGACGGCGTCGAGCTGGACTTCGAGCGCGAGGCGCTGGAGGCCATCGCAGACCAGGCGATCCTCCGCCAGACCGGCGCGCGCGGCCTGCGCGCCATCATGGAGGAAGTCCTCCAGGGCGTGATGTACGAGGTCCCGTCCCGCAAGGACGTCGCCCGCGTCGTCATCACGGCCGACGTGGTCCTCTCCAACGTCAACCCGACGCTGATCCCGCGGGACTCGCGGGGCCGGGGCCCGGGGGAGCAGAAGACGGCGTAGCCGTCACCGCACGCACGCGGAAGGGGCCCGGTCGGTCGACCGGGCCCCTTCCGCGTTGCCGTGCGTCCACGTCTAGGCCTCGACGCGGACCTCCTTGCGGAGCTTGGCGGTGATCTCGGCGGCGCTCTCCAGGTCGGCCGCCTTGCCGGCCATGGCGTCGGCCAAGTCGATGTTGATGATGACGCCAAGGGTGCTGTGGTCACCCCAGATGCACACCGGCATGCTGATCTCCGACGGTCCGGAGGCTGCGGAGCCCGACGTCGCGCCGGCGTTCTTGATCTTGGTCTCCTGGCACTTCAGGATCGCGTCGTTCAGATCACTCGGCTTGTACTCCTTGGGGCTGCCGACGACCTCGCCCTCGGTCTCCTCGTCCTTGGAGGCGTTCTTCTTCAGCTCGGCGAACATGGCGTCGACGACCTTCTCCGGGTCGTCGATCTCGCCGTACACCCCCATGAAGTTGATCATCTTCATGGAGAGCGGGTTGGTCTCGTCCCCGGCCTCGTAACCCGCGTTGACGTCCTGCGCGTTCTTGACACCGTGCTTCTCGGCCTCTTCGAGGTCGCTCTTGTCGAAGCCGCCGCTGTCCGCGTTGCTGCCCTTCTTGTACTCGCCGCCGAGCACCGTCGCCGGCGTCGTCAGCTTGTGCGGGCCGTCGTCGGCGATGTCCGAGCCGCCGGCGCCGCCGCCCCCGCCGATCACGAAGTACGCCCCCACGCCGATCGCCGCCACGACGGCGACCGCGCCGATGATCAGGCCCGTCTTCTTCTTCCCGCCGCCCGGCGCCGGGGGCTGGGGCATGCCGTAGGGCTGCTGGCCGTACGGAGGCTGCTGCGGCGGGACTCCGCCCTGCGGGGGCTGCTGGGGGTAGCCGTGACCCTGCGGAGGGGGCGCCTGCTGGGGGTAGCCGTAACCCGGCTGCGGAGGAGGCGCCTGCTGGGGGTAGCCGTAGCCGGGCTGGGGGGCCTGCGGCGGCTGCTGGCCGTACGGGCCCGGCTGGCCGTACGGTCCGGGCTGCTGGGGCTGCCCGCCGTACGGGCCCGGCTGGTTGTGACTCATTGCTGGGGTCCCCTCCAGATGTTTACGTGGTGCTGACATCCTGACCCAGGCATGGCGTGCGCAGGTCATCGGGGGCCGGACCGTTACAGAGGAAAGGCGTTTCGGGACAGGGCCGTGACGCCCTTAAACTGACCCCCGTGACCGAGAACTCTCAGCAGCCGCAGCCCGCACCCACCACCGAACTGCCGACCCAGTACGCGCCGGCCGAGGTAGAGGGGAAGCTGTACGAGCGCTGGGTGGAACGGGGCTACTTCGAGGCGGACGCGGACAGCGACAAGCCGCCGTACACCGTCGTCATCCCGCCGCCGAACGTCACGGGCAGCCTGCACCTCGGGCACGCCTTCGAGCACACGCTCATCGACACGCTGACCCGCCGCAAGCGGATGCAGGGGTACGAGACGCTGTGGCAGCCCGGCATGGACCACGCCGGCATCGCCACGCAGAACGTCGTCGAGCGGGAGCTGGCCAAGGAGGGCAAGTCCCGGCACGACCTCGGCCGTGAGGCCTTCGTCGAGCGGGTCTGGCAGTGGAAGGGCGAGTCCGGCGGGCAGATCAGCGGCCAGATGCGGCGGCTGGGAGACGGCGTCGCGTGGTCGCGTGAGCGCTTCACCATGGACGAGGGCCTGTCCCAGGCCGTCCAGACCATCTTCAAGCGGCTCTACGACGACGAGCTGATCTACCGCGCCGAGCGCATCATCAACTGGTGCCCCCGCTGCCTGACCGCGATCTCCGACATCGAGGTCGAGTACCAGGACGACGACGGCGAACTGGTCTCCATGAAGTACGGGGACGGGGACGAGACGATCGTCGTCGCCACCACCCGTGCCGAGACGATGCTCGGTGACACGGCCGTCGCCGTCCACCCCGACGACGAGCGGTACCGGCACCTGATCGGCAAGCTCGTCAAGCTGCCGCTCACCGACCGCTCCATCCCGGTCGTCGCCGACGAGCACGTCGACCCCGAGTTCGGCACCGGCGCCGTCAAGGTGACGCCCGCCCACGACCCGAACGACTTCGAGATCGGCCAGCGCCACGGCCTGCCCGCCATCGCCGTGATGGACGAGCACGCCGTCATCACCGCCCACGGTCCCTTCCAGGGCCAGGACCGGCTGGAGGCGCGGTCCGCCATCGTCGCCGCGCTGCGCGCCGAGGGCCGGATCGTCGCCGAGAAGCGGCCGTACGTCCACAGCGTCGGCCACTGCTCGCGCTGCAAGACCACGATCGAGCCGCGCCTGTCCATGCAATGGTGGGTCAAGGTCGGCCCGCTGGCCCAGGCGGCCGGCGACGCGGTCCGCGACGGCAAGGTCAGGATCCACCCCCAGGAGATGGAGAAGCGGTACTTCGACTGGGTCGACAACCTCCACGACTGGTGCATCTCGCGCCAGCTGTGGTGGGGCCACCGCATCCCGGTCTGGTACGGCCCGGAGGGCGAGGTCGTCTGCGTCGGCCCCGACGAGGAGCCGCCGGCCGGCGAGGGCTGGTACCAGGACTCCGACGTCCTGGACACCTGGTTCTCCTCCGGCCTGTGGCCCTTCTCCACGCTGGGCTGGCCCGAGCAGACCGACTCGCTTGCGAAGTTCTACCCGAACTCCGTCCTGGTCACCGGCTACGACATCCTCTTCTTCTGGGTGGCCCGGATGATGATGTTCGGCCTGTACGCGATGGACGGCACCCCGCCGTTCCACACCATCGCCCTGCACGGCATGGTCCGGGACCAGAACGGCAAGAAGATGTCCAAGTCCTTCGGGAACGTGGTCAACCCGCTGGACTGGATGGACAAGTACGGCTCGGACGCCCTGAGGTTCACCCTCGCGCGCGGCGCCAACCCGGGCGTCGACGTCCCGATCGGCGAGGACTGGGTCCAGGGTTCCCGCAACTTCGCCAACAAGATCTGGAACGCCACCCGCTTCGCGCTGATGAACGGCGCGACGGTGCAGGGCCCGCTGCCGGACGCGTCGAGGATGTCCTCGACCGACCGGTGGATCCTCTCCCGGCTCAACTCGGTGGTCGCCGAGGTCGACGCGTACTACGAGGACTACCAGTTCGCGAAGCTCTCCGACGCGCTGTTCCACTTCGCCTGGGACGAGGTCTTCGACTGGTACGTCGAGCTGTCCAAGACGACCTTCCAGGCGGGCGGTGAGGCCGCCGAGGTCTCCCAGCGGGTCCTGGGCGAGGTCCTCGACGTCACGCTGCGGCTGCTGCACCCGGTCGTCCCCTTCGTCACCGAGACGCTGTGGACGACGCTCACGGGCGGCGAGTCGGTCGTCGTCGCCGACTGGCCGGCCGACTCGGGCTTCCGCGACGCGGACGCCGAGCGGGAGATCGGGACCGTCCAGTCGGTGATCACCGAGGTCCGCCGCTTCCGCGCCGACCAGGGCCTCCAGCCCGGCCAGCGGGTCCCGGCCCGGCTGACACTGGAGGGCACCGCCCTCGCGGCGCACGAGGCGGCCGTCCGGCAGCTGCTGCGGCTCCAGCCCGAGGGTGACTCCTTCACGGCCACGGCGACCCTGCCGGTCGCGGGCGTCGAGGTCGCGCTGGACCTGTCCGGCGTGATCGACTTCGCCGCCGAGCGCAAGCGTCTCGCCAAGGACCTGGCCACCGCCGAGAAGGAGAAGGCGCAGGCCAACGGCAAGCTCGGCAACGAGGCCTTCCTCGCCAAGGCGCCGGACCACGTGGTCGAGAAGATCCGGGTGCGGCTGGCCAAGGCGGACGAGGACATCGCCCGCATCCAGGCCCAGCTGGAGAAGCTGCCGGAGGCGTAGCCCGCCGGTCGCGCGTCGGCGAAGGCCCCCACAGCCTGTTCGGTGATCGGCTCCGGGGGCCTTCGGGGGCCTGGGGGAGGTGCGGACCGGCGGGCCGTCGGGGTGGTCAGAGGTACATGGTCCGGCGGGCCGTCGGGGTGTGCAGGGGCGCACGGCCCAGCGGGTCGCCGGGGTGTCCAAGGGGGGCGCACGGCCCGGCGGTCCTTCGGGGGCCCAGGGAGGTGCGGACCGGCGGGTCCTCGGGGCGCCGCGGGGGTCGTACGGCCCGGTGGACCGGGGCGCCGCCGCGGCCACCCGGTCCGCCCCGGCGGCACGACTGCCCGCGGCCACGCATGTCGGTGGGTCTCCGTAGACTGGGCCCCGTGAGCGACATCCCCGGCGAGAACGACCTGCCCGACCCCGCAGACGCCTTCGACGAGATCATCGACGCGGAGACGACCCGCGACCCCGACCTCGCCGTCATCGAGGCCGGCAGCCGCACGCTGCGCACCCAGGGCGGCCCCCCGGAGGCCGACGTGCCCGCGCGCCCCGCGGACCCCGAGGTGGACAAGGCCCTGCGCGAGGTGGAGGCGGAGCTCGCGACCCGCTGGGGCGAGACCAAGCTGGAGCCGTCCGTCGCCCGGATCGCCGCGCTGATGGACGTACTGGGGGAGCCGCAGCGGTCGTACCCGTCCCTCCACATCACCGGCACCAACGGCAAGACCACCACCGCCCGCATGATCGAGGCCCTGCTCGGTGCCTTCGAGCTGCGCACCGGGCGGTACACCTCGCCGCACGTGCAGTCGATCACCGAGCGCATCAGCCTGGACGGGGCGCCGATCCCCGCCGAGCGGTTCATCGAGACGTACGAGGACATCAAGCCGTACGTCGAGATGGTCGACGGCGGGCAGGAGTACCGGCTGTCCTTCTTCGAGGTGCTGACCGGCATGGCGTACGCCGCCTTCGCCGACGCGCCCGTCGACGTGGCCGTCGTCGAGGTCGGGATGGGCGGCTCCTGGGACGCCACCAACGTCATCGACGGGGACGTCGCCGTCGTCACCCCCATCGACCTGGACCACACCGACCGGCTCGGCGATACGCCCGGCGCGATCGCCGGCGAGAAGGCCGGCATCGTCAAGCAGGACGCCACCGTGATCATGGCCCAGCAGCCGGTGGACGCGGCGCAGGTCCTGCTGAAGAAGGCCGTGGACGTCAACGCCACCGTGGCGCGCGAGGGGCTGGAGTTCGGGGTGGTCGCCCGGCAGGTCGCCGTCGGCGGACAGCTGGTGACCCTGCGCGGGCTCGGCGGCGAGTACGCCGAGGTGTACCTGCCGCTGCACGGTGCCCATCAGGCGCACAACGCGGCCGTCGCCCTCGCCGCCGTCGAGGCGTTCTTCGGCGTCGGCTCCCAGCGGCCCGAGCCGCTCGACATCGACACCGTGCGCAAGGCCTTCGCCGCCGTCGCCTCACCGGGGCGGATGGAGGTCGTCCGGCGCTCGCCGACCGTGGTGCTGGACGCCGCGCACAACCCCGCCGGGGCCCGCGTCACCGCCGAGGCGGTCGGGGAGGCCTTCCAGTTCAGCCGGCTCATCGGCGTGGTCGGCGCCAGCGCCGACAAGAACGTGCGGGGGCTCCTGGAGGCCTTCGAGCCGGTCTTCGCCGAGGTCGTCGTCACCCAGAACGCCAGCCACCGGGCGATGGACGCGGACGAGCTGGCCGGTATCGCCGTCGAGGTGTTCGGCGAGGACCGCGTCCAGGTCGAGCCGCGGCTGCCGGACGCCCTGGAGGCCGCGATCACGCTGGCCGAGGAGGAGGGCGAGTTCGCAGGCGGCGGGGTGCTCGTCACCGGTTCCGTCATCACCGTCGGCGAGGCCCGACTGCTCCTTGGGAAGGGCTGAGGATTTCCGTGCGTACGCTCTGTGCTTCGACCTTGATCGGCGAGTTCTTCGTCATCGGCTTCGCCGGGCTGGTCGCCATGAAGGACCCGGACCTGTCCGTCGCGACGGTGTGGACGGTCAGCGGCATCGCGATGCTCCTGTGCGTGGCGCTGTGCGGCGTGATCACCCGGCCCGGCGGGGTCGCCCTCGGCTGGGCCCTGCAGATCGCCCTGATCGCCTCCGGCTTCGTCGTGTCGTCCATGTTCTTCCTGGGCGCGATCTTCGCGGCCCTGTGGTGGGCCTCGGTGCACTACGGCCGGAAGATCGACGAGGCGAAGGCGAGATTCGCCGCCCAGGCCGAGTCCTCCGCACCCGACGCCGCCTGAACCCGCGCACCCGACGCCGCCCGAGCCTCCCCGCCTGAGCCCGCGCGGCCGATGCCGCCTGAACCCGCGCACCCGACGCCGCCCGGGTCCGCGCGCCCCGACGCCGCCCGAGCCTCCCCGTCCGGTGCCGTCCGGCCGTCGTCTGACGCTGCGTGACCGGCGCCGCGACACGCCCGGTAATCTCAGTCATCACCCCGCACCACCGAACACCTCCAAGGGAGCCCGTCGTGACCCAGCGCAGCCTCGTCCTCCTCAAGCCCGACGCCGTCCGTCGCGGCCTGACCGGCGAGATCATCAGCCGTATCGAGCGCAAGGCCGGCTGGCAGATCACCGCGCTGGAACTGCGCACCCTGGACGCCGAGACGCTGGAGCAGCACTACGGCGAGCACAAGGGCAAGCCGTTCTACGAGCCGCTGGTCGAGTTCATGGCGTCCGGCCCGGTCGTCGCCCTGGTCGTCGAGGGCGAGCGGGTCATCGAGGGCGTGCGCGCGCTGGCCGGCCCGACCGACCCGATCGCCGCCGCCCCCGGTTCCATCCGCGGGGACTTCGGCGTGATCGTGCGGGAGAACCTGATCCACGCCTCCGACTCCGAGGAGTCCGCCGAGCGCGAGCTGAAGATCTTCTTCCCGGGCCGGGTCTGAGCCTCCCTCCGGACACGCCGGACCCACTTTTTTCTGACGCCGCGTCAGCCGAATGACCCACGTCGCACCGGGGCGGTCGCGTAAAAGCGACCGCCCTGTGGCATATGCGCGCCTGATCGGGGGAACGGATGCCCCCGTTGGCCCGTCTCCACAAGCGAGGCGAGGCGCCATCTGCTGACAATGGCGAAGACCCTCGCGCAGTGTTCGCGAAAGCGCGTCTACCATGGAAGCCTCCACGCGTCACTGCACCCACTTCGCCTACCTGAAAAGCCCTCAAAAGCTCCCGGGAAGGCCAGTCGAATCCTGATGGGGAACTCAATGTCGTTCATCGGCCGTGACATGGCTGTCGACCTCGGGACCGCCAACACGCTGGTGTACGTCAGGGGTCGCGGGATCGTACTCAACGAGCCGTCCGTCGTCGCGATCAACACCAACACCGGTGGCATCCTCGCGGTCGGCGCCGAAGCGAAGAAGATGATCGGGCGCACGCCCGGCAACATCGTTGCCGTGCGCCCGCTGAAGGACGGCGTCATCGCCGACTTCGAGATCACCGAGCGGATGCTCCGCTACTTCATCCTGAAGATCCACAAGCGGCGGTATCTGGCTCGTCCGCGGGTCGTCGTCTGTGTGCCCTCGGGCATCACCGGCGTCGAGCGCCGCGCCGTCATCGAGGCGTCGTCCCAGGCCGGCGCCCGGCAGGTGCACATCATCGAGGAGCCCATGGCCGCGGCCATCGGCTCCGGCCTGCCGGTCCACGAGGCCACGGGCAACATGGTGGTCGACATCGGCGGCGGCACCACGGAGGTCGCGGTCATCTCGCTCGGCGGCATCGTCACCGCCCAGTCCATCCGCGTCGCGGGTGACGAGCTGGACAACGCCATCATCCAGCACGTCAAGAAGGAGTACAGCCTTCTCCTGGGTGAGCGCACGGCCGAGCAGATCAAGATCACGATCGGTTCGGCGTACGACCTCGACGCTGACGAGCACACCGAAATCCGCGGCCGGGACCTCGTCTCCGGACTGCCCAAGACCGTCGTCATCTCCGCCGCCGAAGTGCGCAAGGCGATCGAGGAGCCGGTCAACGCGATCGTCGACGCCGTCAAGACCACCCTCGACAAGTGCCCGCCGGAGCTGTCCGGCGACATCATGGACCGGGGCATCGTCCTGACCGGCGGCGGCGCACTGCTGCGCGGGCTCGACGAGCGGCTGCGCCGGGAGACCGGAATGCCGATCCACATCGCCGAGGACCCCCTCGACAGCGTGGCGCTCGGCTCCGGCAAGTGCGTCGAGGAGTTCGAGGCGCTCCAGCAGGTGCTGGACGCCCAGCCCCGCAGATGACGTAACACTTCGGTTCCGCCGTACGAGACGATCTCCTCTCGTACGGCGGATCGTTGATATAGAGGCTTCAGTGCCGTGAGGGCCGCAAGTACCACGCTCGTCACCTCACGTACTCAATCTCCTGAATTCCTGAACACCGCCACGTAATTCCCGAATTCGACGAGGAAGGCACGGCCGCCGCACGTGAGGGACACGAAAGAGAGCCGGCTGCTCCTGGTGCTGCTGATCGCCATCGCGTTCGCACTGATCACGGTGGACATCCGCGGCGGGGAGGACTCACCGGTCGACGGTGCCCGGCAGGCCGCGGCGGGCGTCTTCGGTCCGATCGAGAACGGGGTGGCGTCCGCGGTCGACCCGGTCGGCAACGCGATCTCCGCGGTCCGCGACTCCGGCGACCGGCACGACCGGCTCACCGCCCTCGAGACGCAGAACGCGGCCCTGAAGGCGAAGCTCGGCAGCGACGAGCGCGGCCGCAGCCGCCTGAAGCAGTTCGACAAGATGCTCGGGCTCGCCGGCGCCGGCCAGTACGGCATCAAGGGCGCCCAGGTCATCGCCATAGGAGCGGCCCAGGGCTTCTCCTGGACCATCACCATCGACGTCGGCGCCAACGACGGGGTCGAGCGCGACATGACCGTCCTCAACGGTGACGGCCTCGTCGGACGCGTGACCACCGTCGGACCCGACAGCGCCACCGTGCTCCTCGCCAACGACCCCGACTTCACCGTCGGCACCCGGATGGAGGCCGGCGACGAACTCGGCTTCGCCTCCGGCCAGGGCGGCCGCCCGCTGCGCGTCGAACTCCTCAACGGCAAGGCCGACGTCAAGAAGGGCGACCGGCTGGTGACCTTCGGCTCCCAGGCCGACAAGCCCTTCGTGCCGGGCGTCCCCGTCGGCGTCGTCTCCCGGGTCGACCCCTCCGGCGGCGACCTGACCCGCATCCTCGACGTCACACCGTTCGTCGGTTTCAGCAAGCTCGACATCGTGGGCGTCGTCGTCCAGGCCCCGCAGAAGGACCCGCGCGACACCGTGCTCCCGGACAAGCCGAAGCCCGAGCCCGCGCCGACCGTCACGGTGACCGTGACCCCGTCCGCCGGGGCCGACGGCCAGTCGCCCAACGAGCAGACCGAGCCGAACGAGCAGACCGAGCAGTAGGAGTTCTCACCCCATGCGTGTCAACCGGATCCTGCTGTCCGCCTCCCTGGTCGTCGTCGCCCTGGTGCTCCAGGTCAGCGTCCTCGCCCGCCTCCACCTGCCCGGCGCCGTCCCCGACCTGCTGCTCCTCACCGTCCTCGGCCTCGCCCTGGTCTACGGCCACGTCGGCGGCGCCCTCGTAGGCTTCGGCGCCGGACTGCTCGCCGACCTCGCCCCGCCCGCCGACCACGCCGCCGGCCGCTACGCCCTGGTGCTCTGCGTCATCGGCTACCTCGCCGGCCTCGCCAAGCCGGAGAACGGCCGGCTCAGGTCGGCCACCGGGGCCATGGCCGTCGTGGTCGTCGCCGCCGTCGGCACCACCCTGCTCTACGCGGGCGTCGGCGCCCTCGTCGGCGACACCGCCGCCCGCCACGTCGGCCTGCCCGGCCTGCTGTTCACGGCCGCCCTCTACGACCTGCTGCTCGCGCCCTTCGTCGTCCCCGCCGTCATGGCCCTCGCCAGGCGCGCCGAGAACGACCCGCTGGCCGAGACCAACTCCGCCGACCAGAAGCCCGACATCTCCTCCGGCTGGCTCTCCGGAGGCACCGGGCTGCGCATCGGCGGCCAGCGCAACGGACTGCGGGTGAAGGCGGCGCGGGCCCGGATGGCCCGGGCCGGACGCATCAAGGGGGTCAAGCGGCTGTGAACACGCGGCAGCACACATCCAGCACGCACGCACCGAGGGGGAGGCGGCAGCAGTGACCAACGCCCACCCGTCGCCCACCGCCCCCCTCAACGGAACGGGCCGCGCCCATGACTAACATCCCCGAGACCGGCCGCAGCACCCGCGTGCAGATCCGGCTCGTCGTCATCCAGGTCCTCGTCCTCTCCCTCCTCGGCACCCTCGGCGGCCGGCTCTGGTACCTCCAGATCCGGCAGGGCGACGAGTACGCCGAGGAGGCCTCCGGCAACCACGTCCAGCAGGTCGTCCAGCCCGCGCCCCGCGGCTCCATCCTGGACGCGCGCGGCGTGGCGCTCGCCGACAACGAGACCCGGCTCGTCGTCTCCGCCTCCCGCACCGACCTGCTGAAGATGAAGGACGACGGCGAGGCCGTCCTCACCAAACTCGCCGGCGTCCTCGGCATGCAGCCCAAGGACGTCATGGACAAGGTCCGGCTGTGCGACGCCGAGACCCCCCAGCCCTGCTGGAACGGCTCGCCCTACCAGCCGATCCCCGTCACCGACGAGGCCACCCCCAAGCAGGCCCTCCAGATCCGCGAGCGCGCCGAGGACTTCCCCGGCATCACCGCCGAACCCATGGCCGTACGCCGCTACGCGAGCCCCGGGAAGGCCAACACCGGACAGGTCCTCGGCTACCTCTCCCCGGTCACCGACGAGGAGATCGAGAAGGCCAAGGACACCGACTCGCCCTTCCTGCGCTCCGACCAGGTCGGCCGCTCCGGCCTGGAACGCCAGTACGACAAGGCGCTGCGCGGCAAGGCCGGCGTCACCCGCTACGAGGTCGACAACCTCGGCCGCGTCATCGGCGAGGCCGAGTCCGACCCCGGCATCCCCGGCTCCAACCTCGTCACCAGCCTCGACGCCCGCGTCCAGCGGGTCGCCGAGTACGAGCTGAACGAGGCGATGAAGGCCGCCCGCAAGGAGATGGACCGCAACACCAACCGGCTCTACGAGGCCGACGCCGGCGCCGTCGTGGTGATGGAGGCCAAGACCGGCCGCGTCGTCGCCATGGCCTCCAACCCGACGTACGACCCGAACGCCTGGGTCGGCGGCATCACCGCCAAGGACTACAAGAAGCTCACCGGCAAGGACTCCAACTACCCGCTGCTCAACCGGGCGATCCAGGGCCAGGCGGCCCCCGGCTCGATCTTCAAGGTGATCTCCTCGTCCGCGGCGGTGGAGGCCGGCTACGACTTCGACGGCGGCTACGACTGCTCCAGCTCCTACTCCGTCGGCGGCCAGGTCTTCAAGAACTTCGAGTCCGCCAGCTACGGCTCGATCAGCCTCGGCCGCGCCCTGGAACTCTCCTGCGACACCGTCTACTACCGCCTGGCGCACCAGGAGTGGAAGAAGGACGGCGGCATGCAGCCGGAGAAGCCCAACGACTACTTCTACAAGGCCGCCCACGAGTTCGGCCTCGGCGAGGAGACCGGTATCGACCTGCCCAACGAGGTCACCGGCCGCGTCCCCGACCGCCAGTGGAAGCAGGACTACTGGGAGGCCAACAAGGACGCCTGGTGCAAGACGGGCAAGAAGGACGGCTCCTACGTCGAGAAGCTCGCGTACGAAGGCTGCCTCGAGGGCAACAAGATGCGCGCCGGTGACGCGATCAACTACTCCATCGGCCAGGGCGACACCCTCGTCACCCCCATCCAGATGGCCACCATCTACGGCGCCATCGCCAACGGCGGCACCCTCTACGACCCGACCATCGGCAAGGCGATCGTCAGCCCCGACGGCAAGAAGGTCGAAGAGATCGAGCCCGAGGCGCACGGCAAGCTGCCCATAAGCAAGACCACCCTGGCCAAGATGGACGACGCCCTGGCCGGCGTCGCCACCCGCGGTACCGCCGCCTGGCGGTTCGAGGGCTGGCCGCAGGACGAGATCCCGATGCACGCCAAGACCGGTACCGCCGAGGTGCACGGCAAGCAGACCACCTCGTGGTTCGCCACGTACACCGACGACTACACGATCGTCATGACGATCTCCCAGGGCGGTACGGGCTCCGGAGCCTCGGGCCCCGCCGTCCGCAACATCTACGACGCGCTGTACGGCGTCTCGGACGAGGGGGAGATCGACAAGAAGAAGGCACTGCTGCCCCAGCCACAGGTGAAGCTGCCGACGATCAAGGCGGACGGGACCATCCCCGCGCCGAAGATGTCCAAGGACGCCGTCAAGGACCTGCAGCCGGAGGAGAAGGCCTCCCCCGAGGACGAGTACGCCCCCGTCGGCGAACAGCAGCAGGGAGCGACACCGCCGGCGCAGAACGGCGACGGCCGCGCCACGCGCCGCCACCGGCGACGCGGCGGCGGGGGCCGGCGCGGCAGGACGGGCACGAGCGGAAGCCGGAGGACGCGCGCATGACCGGGGCCAACAGCTTCCAGGTCTCCGGCTACGGACCCGAGAAGGCCGGCTGGACCCGGCTCTTCGCCCGGGACTCGATGACCCGGCGTCTCGACTGGCCGATACTGCTGGCCGCCGTGGCCCTGTCCCTGATGGGCTCCCTGCTCGTCTACTCCGCCACCCGCAACCGCACCGAACTCAACCAGGGCGACCCCTACTACTTCCTGACCCGGCACCTGCTGAACACCGGCATCGGGCTCGCCCTGATGATCGGCGTGGTCTGGGTCGGCCACCGCGCCCTGCGCACCGCCGTGCCGCTCCTGTACGGCGCGTCCGTCTTCCTGATCCTGCTGGTCCTCACCCCGCTCGGCTCCACCATCAACGGAGCCCACTCCTGGATCAAGCTCCCCGGCGGCTTCTCCCTGCAGCCCTCGGAGTTCGTGAAGATCACGATCATCCTGGGCATGGCGATGCTGCTGGCCGCACGCGTCGACGCGGGGGACCGTCCCCACCCGGACCACCGGACCGTGCTCCAGGCGCTCGGGCTGGCCACCGTGCCGATGCTGATCGTGATGCTCATGCCGGACCTCGGATCGGTCATGGTCATGGTCATCATCGTGCTGGGCGTGCTGCTCGCCTCCGGAGCCAGCAACCGGTGGGTGTTCGGACTGCTCGGCGCCGGGACCGCCGGCGCCCTCGCGGTCTGGCAGCTCGGCATCCTGGACGACTACCAGATCGCCCGCTTCGCCGCCTTCGCCAACCCGGAACTCGACCCCGCGGGCGTCGGCTACAACACCAACCAGGCACGCATCGCCATCGGCTCCGGCGGCCTGACCGGCTCCGGGCTCTTCCACGGCTCGCAGACCACCGGCCAGTTCGTACCGGAACAGCAGACCGACTTCGTCTTCACGGTCGCCGGCGAGGAACTGGGCTTCCTCGGCGCCGGCCTCATCGTCGTCCTGCTCGGCGTGGTGCTCTGGCGCGCCTGCCGGATCGCCCGCGAGACCACCGACCTGTACGGGACGGTCGTCGCCGCCGGGATCGTCGCCTGGTTCGCCTTCCAGACCTTCGAGAACATCGGCATGACGCTCGGCATCATGCCGGTCACCGGCCTGCCCCTGCCCTTCGTGTCCTACGGCGGCTCCTCCATGTTCGCCGTGTGGGCAGCGGTGGGGCTGCTCCAGTCGATCACCGTGCAGAGACCGATGTCCGCCTAGCGGGCGGGCACGGGGCGAGCGGTACGGGGGCGAGCGGTACGGGGGCCGTCCACGCCGGGTTAGGCTGGATGGTCCCCCTTGTCAGCACACGAAGGTTCCGTGAGATGCCTGCCGAAGCCGCCGAGTCTGTGTCTTCTGTGTTTCCACAGCTCGAAGCTCTGCTCCCGCATGTGCAGAAGCCGATCCAGTACGTCGGCGGAGAGCTCAACTCCACGGTCAAGGACTGGGAATCCTGCGACGTCCGCTGGGCCCTGATGTACCCCGACGCCTACGAGGTCGGTCTGCCCAACCAGGGCGTCATGATCCTCTACGAGGTCCTCAACGAGCAGCAGGGCGTCCTCGCCGAGCGCACCTACAGCGTGTGGCCGGACCTGGAGGCGCTGATGCGGGAGCACTCCGTCCCGCAGTTCACCGTCGACGGCCACCGTCCGGTGAAGGCCTTCGACGTCTTCGGCCTCTCCTTCTCCACGGAGCTGGGCTACACCAACATGCTGGCCGCCCTGGACCTGGCCGGCATCCCGCTGGAGGCCAAGGACCGCGGCATCGACGACCCCGTCGTCCTGGCCGGCGGGCACGCGGCCTTCAACCCCGAGCCGATCGCGGACTTCATCGACTGCGCGGTCATCGGCGACGGCGAGCAGGCCGTCCTGGAGATCACCGCGATCATCCGCGCCTGGAAGGCGGAGGGCCGCCCCGGCGGCCGCGAGGAACTCCTCCTGCGCCTGGCGAAGACCGGCGGGGTCTACGTCCCCGGCTTCTACGACGTCGAGTACCTCCCCGACGGCCGTATCGCCCGCGTCGTCCCCAACCGCTCGGGCGTCCCGTGGCGGGTCTCCAAGCACACCGTCATGGACCTCGACGAGTGGCCCTACCCCAAGCAGCCCCTCGTCCCGCTGGCCGAGACGGTCCACGAGCGCATGTCGGTGGAGATCTTCCGCGGCTGCACCCGCGGCTGCCGCTTCTGCCAGGCCGGCATGATCACCCGCCCGGTGCGCGAGCGCTCGATCACCGGCATCGGCGACATGGTCGAGAAGGGCCTCAAGGCCACCGGCTTCGAGGAGGTCGGCCTCCTCTCCCTCTCCTCCGCGGACCACTCGGAGATCGGCGACGTCGCCAAGGGCCTCGCGGACCGGTACGAGGAGGACAAGATCGGCCTGTCCCTCCCCTCCACTCGCGTGGACGCCTTCAACATCGACCTGGCCAACGAGCTGACCCGCAACGGGCGCCGCTCCGGCCTCACCTTCGCCCCCGAGGGCGGCTCCGAGCGCATCCGCAAGGTCATCAACAAGATGGTCTCGGAGGAGGACCTGATCCGCACCGTCGCGACGGCGTACGGCAACGGCTGGCGCCAGGTGAAGCTGTACTTCATGTGCGGGCTGCCGACCGAGACCGACGACGACGTCCTCCAGATCGCCGACATGGCCACCCGCGTGATCCAGAAGGGCCGCGAGGTCTCCGGCTCCAACGACATCCGCTGCACCGTCTCGATCGGCGGCTTCGTCCCCAAGCCCCACACCCCCTTCCAGTGGGCCCCGCAGCTCTCCTCCGAGGAGACCGACGCCCGGCTGCAGAAGCTGCGCGACAAGATCCGCGGCGACAAGAAGTACGGCCGCTCCATCGGCTTCCGCTACCACGACGGCAAGCCCGGCATCATCGAGGGCCTCCTCTCCCGCGGCGACCGCCGCACCGGCGCGGTCATCCGCGCGGTCTACGACGACGGCGGCCGCTTCGACGGCTGGCGCGAGCACTTCTCCTACGACCGCTGGATGGCCTGCGCCGACAAGGCCCTGAAGCCCTTCGGCATCGACGCCGACTGGTACACCACCCGCGAGCGCGGCTACGAGGAGGTCCTGCCCTGGGACCACCTCGACTCCGGTCTCGACAAGGAGTGGCTCTGGGAGGACTGGCAGGACGCCCTCGACGAGACCGAGGTCGACGACTGCCGCTGGACACCGTGCTTCGACTGCGGGGTATGCCCCGCCATGGACACGTCAATTCAGATCGGCCCGACCGGTAAGAAGCTGCTGCCGCTGACCGTCAAGAACGCCGCTCCGACCAGCTGAGACGGGGGAGCGGAGGGGCGGCTGAGTCGCTGCGGCGCCTGCTGAGGTTGCCTGGACGCCGCAGGGGATGAGGTGCGGCGGGGTGCTCGGCCCGCCCGGGTCGGTGAGGACACGGTCGGCGACCCGATACGCGCCTCTGTGGCGCATGTCACGTTCGGGGTGCGGCGTACGGTCAGTTTGCCTGGGATGGGCTGGTGGACGAGATCATGTACATGATCTTGAATGTCCGGGGTTGCGGTGTCGCGTGCGTGTCTTCCGGCAACTGGGGGCCGCCGGCGAGCCGCATCCTTCGGTCCAGTTTCTCCCGAACCGATCCCTAGGACGGCGATGAAGGCACGCGGTACCCGCTCGAACACAGCACATCCGAAGAGATCCAGATGGCGCGCCTCCAGAGCCGCCGCGGTCAGGACCGCTGCCCTGCTCGGTGCGGCGCCGTTGCTGCTCGTGACCGCCTCGCCGGGCCACGCGGTGGTCGGGGAGCCCGCCGAAGGCACCGCCTACGGCTTCACCGCCCGGCTGCTCGTCGGCGACTACGAGCGAGGTTGCTCCGGTGCGTTGATATCACCCGAGTGGGTGCTCACGGCGGCCAGTTGCTTCGTCGAGGACCCGGTCGCCGACCTGACGGTCCCGGCCGGCGCACCCAGGCTCAAGACCGTCGTGACCGTGGGGAGCGACCAGACCCGGACCGTGGTCGAACTGCGCCCGCACGACGAGCGCGATCTCACCCTGGCCCGCCTCGCCCAGCCCGTGCGTGGCGTCACCCCGGTGGCCCTCGCCGCCACGGCGCCCGCCGCCGGGCAGGAACTCACCGTGGCCGGCCACGGCCGTACGGCCGGGGAATGGGCGCCGCTCGACCAGCACACCGGGACGTTCGCCGTCGACGCCGTCACCGGCGGCGACCTCGCCCTCAGCGGGAAGGACGGCGCCTCGGTCTGCCGGGGCGACGCCGGAGGTCCGGCCGTCCGTACCGTCGACGGTGAGCCGGCGCTCGTCGCGATCAGCAGCCGCTCCAACCAGGCGGGCTGCTTCGGCAACGACGCCCCGGCGGGCACCGCCAGCAGCGCGATCAGCACCCGTGTCGACGACGTCCGGGACTGGATCACGGCCAATGCCCGCCCCACTCCCGGCTCCGACTTCGACGGTGACGGCCGCAGCGACATCGGCGTGTTCTATGACAACGGCGCTCTCCAGAGCGGTGGGTTCCGTTCCGCGCTCTGGTCGTTCGCCGGTTCGGGGTCCGGAATCACCGAGCCGCAGCGGAAATGGGACAGCGCGGACTTCAGCAGCTGGAACGCGAAGCTCTCGAAAACGTTCTCCGGCGACTTCAACGGTGACGGCCGCAGCGATGTCGGTGTGCTGTACGACTACGGCGCGCGGGAGGACGGCGGCGGGAACCGCACGGGCCTGTGGACGTTCACGAGTACGGGGTCCGGTTTCGGTGAGCCGGTCAAGGTGTGGGACAGCGCGGACGGTGGCAGCTGGTCCTGGAGCCGTTCCGAGGTGGTCGCGGGTGACTTCGACGGTGACGGTCGCGACGACGTCGGTGTGCTGTACGACTACGGCGCGCTGGACGGCGGCGGGAACCGCACGGGCCTGTGGACGCTGACGAGTACGGGGTCCGGTTTCGGCAAGCCGGTCAGGGTCTGGGACAGCGCGGACGGTGGCAGCTGGTCCTGGAGCCGTTCCGAGGTGGTCGCGGGTGACTTCGACGGTGACGGTCGCGACGATGTCGGTGTGCTGTACGACTACGGCGCGCTGGACGGCGGCGGGAACCGCACGGGCCTGTGGACGTTCACGAGTGCGGGGTCCGGTTTCGGCAAGCCGGTCAGGGTCTGGGACAGCGCGGACGGTGGCAGCTGGACCTGGAGCCGTTCCAAGGTGGTCGCCGGTGACTACAACGGTGACGGTCGCGACGATGTCGGTGTGCTGTACGACTACGGCGCGCTGGACGGCGGAGGGAACCGCACGGGCCTGTGGACGCTGACGAGTACGGGGTCCGGCTTCGGTAAGCCGGTCAGGGTCTGGGACAGCGCGGACAGCGGTATCAGCTGGAGCTGGGCGCGGAGCGACATCGCCTGACCGGCGCGCGCTCGCACGAACCGCCACGACGTTCGGACGCCGACAGGTGGGGAACGTCGTGGCGGTTCGCGTACCGGTGGGAACTCGTGGTGGCCGAAGCGCGTACTCTAGAAAAGAGGACAGGGCGCAATGGCCCCGCCGAGGCGAGGACGGTGCCCCGTCCCGACCGCCGTACACGAGGAGAAGTTCCCCTGGGCAAGCGACAGCCCGAAGGCCCGCCGCCCGTACCCGCGGTGCAGCGCATCCGACTGCGTTACACCAAGCGCGGCCGCCTTCGGTTCACCAGCCACCGTGACTTCCAGCGCGCCTTCGAGCGTGCGCTGCGCCGCGCCGAGGTGCCCATGGCGTACTCGGCGGGGTTCACGCCGCATCCGAAGGTGTCGTACGCCAATGCCGCACCCACCGGCACGGGCAGCGAGGCGGAGTATCTGGAGATCGCGCTCACCGAAGCGCGCGACCCGGAGCAGCTCAGGCTGCTCCTCGACGAGTCGCTGCCCACCGGGCTCGACATCGTCGAGGCGGTCGAGGCCCGGACCTCCGGGCTCGCCGACCGGCTGACGGCCTCCGTGTGGGAGCTGCGGCTGGACGGTGTGGAGGCCGCGGACGCCGACCGTGCCGTGGCGGCCTTCAACGCGGCCGAGGCCGTGGAGGTCCAGCGCAGGACGAAGAACGGCGTCCGTACCTTCGACGCCCGCTCCGCCGTCGCGCATCTGGAGAGCGACACCACGCACGGTACGCCGGCTGATAGGCCGACCGACCAGCCCTGTGCGATACTGCGGCTGGTTGTTCGGCACGTGACGCCTGCCGTACGACCCGACGACGTCCTGTCCGGTCTTCGCGCCGTGGCCGACCTGGCGCCGCCGGTCCCCGCAGCGGTGACCAGGCTGGCGCAGGGGCTGTTCGATGAAGAGACCGGTGCGGTGACCGACCCGCTCGCGCCCGACCGCGAGGCAGAAGCGCCCGAGCCGCAACCGGCCGCCGCTTCCGCCGCCGCGAAGGCGCCGGCGTAAGGAAGGTTCCGCGTAGGGACGGACGTCGTAGCGCCGCCCCCGGACTCGGGAGCCACCTGGGCCGGGCAGCGCACCGACCACAAGACTTTCGCCAGGCCGTGCACGACAAGGGGTACGGAACCGGCGAGACAAGACACGGAGAGCTTCCGAGCGGCGCCCGAGCCCCGGACGGCGGCGACCGCGCACCGCGCGAGCCGCGGACGTCACCGGCGGTCGACCAGATCGATGCCGGACCAGGCGCGGCGCCCGGGAGCCTGACGGGAGAAACCCCCGCATGCTCGAACCGACCGAACCCACAGAGTCCTCGACCCCCTCGACGGACTCCGAAGCGAACACCCCCAGCGACACCCTGCCGCCGCGTCGCCGGCGCAGGGCCGTTTCCCGCCCGGCAGGACCGCCGTCCGGTGCCGAGGCACCGGCGGAGACCGTCGCGTCCGCCGCGGTGACCGCCCCGGCCGACGAGGCGGAGGAGACCGAAGAGGCGGAGGAGACCGAAGAAGCGGTGGCCGTGGAGCCCGTTTCCGCGGGTCGGCCGCGGCGCCGCGCCGTGCGTCGCGCCTCCGCGCCCGCCGGCGCGCCGACATCGGCGGGCGCGGAGGCGGAAACCGTCGTGCCGGCGTCCTCCGCGGCCGAGGCCCCCGCGCAGCCCGAGCCCGCCGTCGCGTCCGAGCCGGTCGTCGAGGAGGCGGCTCCGCGCCGCAGCCGTCGTCGTGCCATGCGCAGCGTGACCTCGCCCAGTGAGCCGGCCGGTGTGGAGGAGACCACCGCTCCGGTGGCGGACGCCGCGGCGGCCGAGGTGCAGACCGAGGCTGCCGTGCCCGCCGAGGCCGAGGACGCCGCTCCGCGCCGTAGCCGTCGCCGTGCCACGCGCAGTGTGACCTCGCCCAGTGAGCCGGCCGGTGTGGAGGAGACCACCGCTCCGGTGGCGGACGCCGCGGCGGCCGAGGTGCAGACCGAGGCTCCCGTGCCCGCCGAGGCCGAGGACGCCGCTCCCCGTCGTGGCCGCCGTCGTGCCACGCGGCGGGCGACCGCGCCGACCGGCGCGCCCGCCGACGCCGACGCCGAGGTGAGCGGGTCGAGCGAGTCCGCCCCGGTCCCCGCGACCGCGCCGGCCGCGCAGGCGGCCCCCGAGGCGGAGGCCGCGGCGCCCGCCGAGCCCGTCGAGTCCGTCGAGGACGCCGCTCCGCGCCGTGCGCGCCGCCGGTCCGCCCGCAAGGCCGCCTCCGGTTTCGCCGCGCCCGCGCAGACCGCCGCGGAGTCCGACGAGGGCGACGCTCCCAAGCGTCCGTCGCGTCCCGCCGTGGCCGTGTTCCAGGCGCCCGTCTTCGCCGAGCCCAGGTTCCAGACGCCCGAGCGGGCCGCGGCCGAGGCCGCCGCCGAGGCGGCCGGGGCCGTACCGGAGCCGGCACCCGAGGAGGCCGAGGAGTTCCCGGAGGAGCAGTCCGCCGGGCCACGTCGCCGCCGCAAGCGCCGGGGCGCCGCCGAGGAGGTCGCCGAGGAGCGGGCCACCGCCGCCGTCACGCGGGAGGAGCCGGAGGCCGAGACCGACGTCGAGACCGACGCCGACGAGTCGGGCGAGGACCACGACGACGCCGAGGGCTCCGAGGAGTCCGGCTCGCGCCGTCGCAGGCGCCGGGGCGGCCGTCGCCGTCGCCGGGGCGACTCCGCCGAGGGTGACCTGGGCGAGTCCGCCGACGGCGACGGTGAGCACACCGGCGCCGAGCAGGCCGTTCATGACGCCGAGGACACCGCGGAGCAGGCCGAGGAGGACGCCGAGGACGGCGAGGACGCCTCCGGCGAGAGCGGCGGTTCCAGCAGCAGCCGTCGGCGCCGTCGTCGGCGCCGCCGCGCCGGGGACGCCTCCGGCGAGGGCGAGGCGACGACCGACGACCCCGAGCGCACGGTCGTCAAGGTCCGCGAGCCCCGGGCCGCGCGGGAGAAGAGCGCCGAGCCGTCCGACGAGGTCCAGTCCATCAAGGGCTCGACGCGTCTGGAGGCCAAGAAGCAGCGCCGCCGGGAAGGCCGCGAGCAGGGCCGCCGACGCGTGCCGATCATCACCGAGGCCGAGTTCCTGGCCCGCCGCGAGGCCGTCGAGCGCGTCATGGTCGTCCGCCAGCACGGCGAGCGCACCCAGATCGGCGTCCTGGAGGACGGCGTGCTCGTCGAGCACTACGTCAACAAGGAGCAGGCCACCTCGTACGTCGGCAACGTCTACCTCGGCAAGGTGCAGAACGTGCTGCCGTCGATGGAGGCCGCCTTCATCGACATCGGCAAGGGCCGCAACGCCGTCCTGTACGCCGGCGAGGTCAACTTCGAGGCGCTCGGCATGTCCGGCGGCCCGCGCCGCATCGAGTCCGCCCTCAAGTCCGGCCAGTCGGTCCTCGTGCAGGTCACCAAGGACCCGATCGGCCACAAGGGTGCCCGCCTGACCAGCCAGGTCTCGCTGCCCGGCCGCTACCTGGTCTACGTGCCCGAGGGCTCGATGACCGGCATCAGCCGCAAGCTGCCCGACACCGAGCGGTCCCGCCTGAAGACCATCCTCAAGAAGATCGTCCCCGAGGACGCGGGCGTCATCGTGCGCACCGCCGCCGAGGGAGCGAGCGAGGACGAGCTGCGCCGCGACGTCGAGCGGCTCCAGGGGCAGTGGGAGGAGATCCGGAAGAAGGCCAAGAGCGGCGGCAGCTCGAACGCGCCCACGCTGCTCTACGGCGAGCCGGACATGACCGTCCGGGTCGTGCGCGACATCTTCAACGAGGACTTCACCAAGGTCGTCGTCAGCGGTGACGACGCCTGGCAGACCATCCACGGCTACGTCTCCCACGTCGCGCCGGACCTCGCCGGCCGGCTGTCCAAGTGGACCAGCGAGGTCGACGTCTTCGCCACGTACCGGATCGACGAGCAGCTCGCCAAGGCGCTGGACCGCAAGGTCTGGCTGCCCAGCGGCGGTTCGCTGGTGATCGACCGGACCGAGGCGATGGTCGTCATCGACGTCAACACCGGCAAGTTCACCGGTCAGGGCGGCAACCTCGAGGAGACGGTCACCAGGAACAACCTGGAGGCGGCCGAGGAGATCGTGCGCCAGCTCCGGCTGCGCGACCTCGGCGGCATCATCGTCATCGACTTCATCGACATGGTGCTGGAGTCCAACCGGGACCTGGTGCTGCGGCGCCTGCTGGAGTGCCTGGGACGGGACCGTACGAAGCACCAGGTCGCCGAGGTGACCTCGCTGGGCCTGGTGCAGATGACCCGCAAGCGGGTCGGTCAGGGCCTGCTGGAGTCGTTCTCGGAGACCTGCGTGCACTGCAACGGCCGCGGCGTCATCGTCCACCTGGACCAGCCGGCCTCGGCTGCCGGCGGGGGCGGCGGAAGCAAGCGCCGCAAGCGGGCGCGGGCCGGGGCCGACCAGCCGCACGAGCACGAGCACGTGGCCGGCGTCGAGACCGGTCCGACGGCGGAGCAGGAGGCGGACACCGAGACCGAGTCCGAGGTCGCCGCCGAGGTGGCCGAGCCGGTCGCGCTCCCCGCGCCCGAGTTCGTCCCGGACGAGGAGCTGTACAGCAGCGCCGCCGAGGCCGAGGCCGCCGCCACGCGCGGTCGCGGCCGGCGTCGCGCGAGCCGGCGGGCGTCGGCCCCGGCGGGCGCCCCGAAGGCGGCCAAGGGCGAGGCCCGGCGCGCCGAGGCGCCGACGGCGCAGGACGTCACGGTTCAGGAGGAGGTCGAGCGTCCGGTCGTCCAGGAGCCGGCCGCGGAGATCCTGGCCGAGCCCGCCGCCGTCGAGGACGCGGTCTCCGGTGCTCCGGCCCCGGCTGCCGAGCAGTCCCCGGCCGCCGCCGAGGCGCCGGCTCCCGAGGAGGCCGCGCCCAAGGGCCGTACCCGGCGCCGGGCCACCCGGAAGGTGTCCGCGCCGGCCGGGTCGCCCGCGGGCGCCGAGGCCGCCGTCGTGACGGTCGCCGAGGCCGTGCCGGCGGAGGAGGCACCGCAGCCGGAGCCGGCGGCGGAGGCACCGGTGGCCGCCGGGGCGGACGCGTCCGCCCCGCCCGCCGAGAGCGCCGCCCCGGCCCGTCCGCGGCGCCGGGCCGTGCGCAAGCCCGCCACCCCGACCGCGTCCGAGGAGACGGCCGTCGTGGTCGTCCCGTCGGGCCCGGCGGAGGAGCCGGCCGAGCAGGCGCCGGAGACCTCCGCCCCGGAGACCGCCGAGGCGGAGGCCGCCGACGAGGCCGCTCCCGCCAAGAAGGCGGCGGCCCGCAAGACGGCCAAGAAGGCGACGGCGAAGAAGGCCGCCACCAAGAAGACCGCGGCCAAGAAGACGACGACGGCCAAGAAGGCCACGGCCAAGAAGGCGGCCAAGACGACGACCGCCAAGAAGGCCACGGCCAAGAAGGCGGCGACGAAGAAGACCGCGGCGGCGGCCCAGCAGACGCCGTCCTCGGTCACGGCCGCCACCGACGAGGGCTGATCGGGCACCTGGCGCCGTACATGTGGTCCTGTCCGGACGGAATCCGTTCGGGCGGGACCACACGTTTTCCCGGGCGTCCGCGGGCGCATCATCACCGCACAGCCGTGCCGTCGGCCCGCCCACGCGAGGAGAGGCGATCACGTGCCGGTACTGACGAGGCTCATCCCCTCGCCGCTCGTCGTGGACATCCGGCCGGGCGCCCTCGACGACCTGGCGGGTGTCCTCGCGGACCAGCGGATCTCCCAGTCCGGGAAGCTGGCCGTCGCGATCAGCGGCGGCTCGGGGGCGCGCCTGCGCCGGAGACTGGCCCCGTCCCTGCCCGGTGCCGACTGGTTCGAGGTCGGCGGCGGCACCCTCGACGACGCCGTGCGGCTGGCGGACGGGATGAAGTCGGGCCGCTACGACGCGGTCGTCGGTCTGGGCGGCGGCAAGGTCATCGACTGCGCCAAGTTCGCCGCGGCCCGCGTCGGGCTGCCCATGGTCGCGGTGGCCACCAACCTCTCCCACGACGGCATCTGCTCGCCGGTGTCGATCCTGGACAACGACGCGGGCCGTGGTTCGTACGGTGTGCCGACGCCCATCGCGCTCGTCGTCGACCTGGCGGTGATCCGCGAGGCACCGGTCCGTTTCGTGCGCTCCGGGATCGGTGACGCCGTTTCCAACATCTCCGCGGTCGCCGACTGGGAACTGGCCCACCGGGTCAACGGCGAGAAGGTCGACGGCCTCGCCGCGGCGCTGGCCCGGCAGGCGGGCGAGGCCGTGCTGCGCCACCCCGGCGGCTGCGGTGACGACGGCTTCCTGACCGTGCTGACCGAGGGCCTGGTGCTGTCCGGCCTGGCCATGTCGATCGCCGGGCACACCCGCCCCTCCTCCGGCGCCTGCCACGAGATCAGCCACGCGCTCGACCTGCTGTATCCCCGGCGGGCGGCCAGTCACGGCGAGCAGGTGGGCATCGGCGCGGCCTTCGCGACGTACCTGCGGGGCGACCACGAGGGCTCCCTGCTGATGGCTGACACGCTGCGGCGGCACGGGCTGCCGGTGGTGGCCGCCGAGATCGGGTTCGGCGACGACGAGTTCGTACGGGCGGTGCGGTTCGCTCCGCAGACCCGGCCGGGCCGGTACACCGTCCTGGAGCATCTCGGTCTGTCGCCGGAGAGGACCGGGGAGGCGTACGCCGGGTACGTCGCGGCGGTCGCCGGCTGAGGCGCGGGGCCCGGTTTGACCCCTGTCGAGCGGCCCCGTAATCTTGAGCGTCGGCGTGTCGACTGGCGCGTCACATCCCCGTAAACCTTCATCCCTTCCGGATGCGGGCCCCGTCGGGCCCCGACCGGGAGAGGCCGTCCGCGTGTGTCACCGGGTGGCTGGACTGCGGGGGTGCCGTTCCCGAGCAGAGAGTGAGATCCGCGTGTACGCCATCGTGCGCAGCGGTGGTCGCCAGCACAAGGTTGCTGTCGGCGACATCGTTGAGGTTGACAAGATTTCCACCGCCAAGGTCGGCGACACGGTCGAGCTCTCGACCCTGCTCGTCGTCGACGGCGACGCTGTGACCAGCGACCCGTGGGTGCTGGCCGGCATCAAGGTCCAGGCCGAGGTCGTGGACCACCACAAGGGCCAGAAGATCGACATTCTGCGCTACAAGAACAAGACCGGCTACCGCCGTCGTCAGGGCCACCGCCAGCAGTACACGGCGATCAAGGTCACTGAGATCCCCGCGGCTGCGAAGTAAGGGACTGAGGAGACATGGCACACAAGAAGGGCGCATCGTCCACCCGGAACGGTCGCGACTCGAACGCCCAGCGGCTCGGTGTGAAGCGCTTCGGCGGTCAGGCCGTCAACGCGGGTGAGATCCTGGTCCGCCAGCGCGGCACCCACTTCCACCCGGGCGCGGGCGTCGGCCGTGGCGGCGACGACACGCTGTTCGCCCTGCAGGCCGGTGCGGTGCAGTTCGGCACCCACCGTGGCCGCAAGGTCGTGAACATCGTTCCGGTCGCCTGATCGGAAACTTTCGCGAGGCGGACCTCACTTCCCCCAGGGGAAGCGGGTCCGCCTTTCGCGTGTTACCCAAGAGACAAATCCGCAGTGAGCAGTAACCGTCAACTGGAGGCACATCCCATGACCACCTTCGTGGACCGCGTCGAGCTGCACGTCGCCGCGGGTAACGGAGGCCACGGCTGTGCCTCCGTCCACCGTGAGAAGTTCAAGCCGCTCGGCGGCCCGGACGGCGGCAACGGCGGCCGTGGCGGCGACGTGATCCTCACCGTCGACCAGTCGGTGACCACGCTCCTCGAATACCACCACTCCCCGCACCGCAAGGCCACCAACGGCAAGCCCGGCGAGGGCGGCAACCGCTCCGGCAAGGACGGCCAGGACCTGGTCCTCGCCGTGCCCGACGGGACCGTCGTCCTCGACAAGGAGGGCACCGTGCTGGCCGACATGGTCGGGCACGGCACCTCCTACGTCGCCGCCCAGGGCGGCCGGGGCGGCCTCGGCAACGCGGCGCTGGCCTCCGCGCGCCGCAAGGCACCCGGCTTCGCGCTGCTGGGCGAGCCCGGCGACGTCCAGGACATCCAGCTGGAGCTGAAGACCGTCGCCGACGTGGCGCTGGTCGGCTACCCGAGCGCCGGCAAGTCCTCGCTGATCTCCGTGCTGAGCGCGGCGAAGCCGAAGATCGCCGACTACCCCTTCACGACGCTCGTGCCGAACCTGGGCGTGGTGACGGCCGGCGAGACCGTCTACACCGTCGCCGACGTCCCCGGCCTGATCCCCGGCGCCAGCCAGGGCAAGGGCCTCGGCCTGGAGTTCCTGCGGCACGTCGAGCGGTGCAGCGTCCTGGTGCACGTCCTGGACACGGCGACGCTGGAGTCCGACCGCGACCCGCTCTCCGACCTGGACGTCATCGAGGCCGAGCTGAGCGAGTACGGCGGCCTGGACAACCGGCCCCGCATCGTCGTCCTCAACAAGATCGACGTGCCCGACGGCAAGGACCTCGCCGAGATGGTCCGCCCGGACCTGGAGGCACGCGGCTACCGCGTCTTCGCGGTGTCGGCGGTGGCGCACACGGGGCTCAAGGAGCTGTCCTTCGCGCTGGCCGAGCTGGTGGCCGGGGCGCGCGCGGCCCGGCCCGAGGAGGAGGCCACGCGGATCGTCATCCGGCCCAGGGCCGTGGACGAAGCGGGCTTCACCGTCACCCGCGAGGAGGACGGCCTGTTCCGGGTGCGCGGTGAGAAGCCCGAGCGCTGGGTGCGCCAGACCGACTTCAACAACGACGAGGCGGTCGGCTACCTCGCCGACCGGCTCAACCGCCTCGGTGTCGAGGAGCAGCTGATGAAGGCCGGGGCCCGGGGCGGCGACGGCGTGGCCATCGGCCCCGAGGACAACGCGGTCGTCTTCGACTGGGAGCCGTCGGTGACGGCCGGAGCCGAGATGCTCGGCCGCCGCGGCGAGGACCACCGCTTCGAGGCACCCCGCCCGGCCGCCCAGCGCCGCCGCGACCGCGACGCCGAACGGGACGAGGTGGAGCGGGAGTTCGACGGTTTCGAGCCGTTCTAGGCCCGGTACCCGAGCCCCTCGGAGGAATCGACCCGGCCCTGCGGGCGGCATGCCGTCCGCAGGGTTACACAGGTGTGTCGGGGCCGTGATCTGCTGTCGAACGTCCATGTGTACGTTGTGAGGAGGATGTGGTCACAGCTGTGGCCAGGGGTGGGTGAACGGACTGACCGGCCGTTTCCCGAAAGCAGAGAGAAGCCGCCAAGTGAAGATCGCATTCCTCGTCCGGGACCTGTGCCACATGGGAGGCGTGGTCAGTGCGACGCAGAACCTCGCGGGGGCGCTCGCCGAGCGGCACGACGTCGAGATCGTGGCCCTGCGCAAGGTGCGCGACGAGTCGTACTTCCCGCTGGACCCGCGGGTGTCCGTCCGGGTGCTCAGCGACATGCGGCCGCACTCCCCGGTCTCCGACGTGGACGATCCGCTGTCCGGCAAGTTCCCGCTGGTGTACCCGCTCAACGCCGGGGCCGAAACGCCGGTGGTGAGCAGGCTCGCGGAACTCCGGCTGCTGGAGTACCTCGACACCACCGACGCCGACGTGGTCGTCAGCTCCAGTCCCCGGAACACGATCGTGCTGGCGCAGGCGCGCGGTGACTACCTGAAGGTCACTCAGGAACACTCGATGCCCGCCATCTACGCCACGGACATCAAGGAACGCCTCTTCCCGGCCTACCGGTCCCTGGACGCCCTCACGGCGCTCACGCCGGAGGAGGTCGCGGCCATCGGCACGCAGGTGCCCGCGGTACGCGACCGCCTGGCGGTGATGCCCAACTGCGTGCCCGCCTCCACCATCCGCTCCACCGGCACCAACAAGGTCGTGGTCTCGGCCGGTCACCTGACCGACAACAAGAACCACGCCCTCCTCATCGAGGCGTTCGCCAAGGTCCACGCCGTGGCCCCGGACTGGACGCTGCGCATCTACGGCCACGGCGCCGAGAAGAAGAAGCTGCGCGCCCGTATCGAGGAACTGGGCCTGTCCAACAGCATTCTGCTGATGGGTCAGGCCTCGCCGGTCACCCCGGAGTTCGGCAAGGCCTCGGTCTTCGTCCTGCCCTCCAAGCGGGAGGCGTTCGGCAACGTCGTCGTCGAGGCGATGGCCGCCGGACTGCCGGTCGTCGCCACGGACGCCGACCACGGGCCGCGCAACATCCTCACCGACGGCGAGGACGGCCTGATCGTCCCGCGCGGTGACGTCGACGCGATGGCCGAGGCGATCCGGAGGCTGGTCCAGGACGACGGGCTGCGGCTGAAGATGGCCGCCGCCGGTATCCGCAACGCCGAGCGCTTCCACGAGCGGGCGAGCCGTGAGCGCTTCGAGGCCATCATCCAGGAGGCCCTCGCCCGCAAGGAGCTGCCCCGTCACGCCACGGCCCGGGTGGACCGGGAGGGTTCCGTCCACGTCTGCGTGGGCGCGCTGCCGCGGAGCGCCGGGCAGGCCGACCTCGTGCTGCGCAGGGGAGCGGCCGGCGCCGAGGAGCGCCGCTTCCCGTTCTCCGCCGAGGGCGACGCCGTCGTGCCCTGGGACGCGGGGCTGCCGCACGGCACGTGGGAGCCGGCTCTGGCCACCCGCGAGGGCGACCGGGAGGTGGCACTGGGCACCGACGGCTACGGCTGCGACACCCGGGACCTGCTCGCCGTGGAGCTGCCGCGCCCGCAGGGACCGGCCCTGGCCCTGCTGCTGCCGTACCTGCACGAGGAGGACGGCGGGCTGCGGCTGCGCAGCGCGCTGCGGGACGTCCACGCCGAGGTCGGCCCGGTCGGGGTCGACGAGCGGACCATCACCGTGCGCGCCGAGCTGTGGGGCGCCCGGCCGGCCGCGGGCGCCGTCATGGAGGCCGTGCACCGTCGGGACAAGGCGCGGGTGCTGTCCTTCCCGCTGCGGGACGAGGGCGACGGCCGGGTGGTGGCGGATCTCGACTGCGCCGCGCTGGTGCGCGCGCACACCGACGCCGACGACAAGGAAGTCATCTGGGACTTCTCGCTGCGCCCGGCGCCCGGCGCGCCCCGGGTGCGGCTGGCCAAGCTCGCGACGGACGTGCTGGCGCCGATCAACGTGTTCACCTTCCCGCGCCCGGTGGTCGACGAGACCGTGGCGGCGCCGCCGACCGTGCTGACCCGGGCGGTGCGCACGTCGCGCCGGGCCCTGGGGCGGACGCCCGAGCCGCTGCCCTTCACCCGCAGGCGCACGGAACTGCGGCCCTACTTCACCGCCGCCTGCCAGTTCGCGGTGAAGACCGTGCGGCTCTGACATCCGGTACACGGCGACAGGAGGGCGGGGCCCGGAGGAGATCGTCCTCCGGGCCCCGCCCTCCTGTCGCCGTGCGCGGATCCGCCCTCCCATGCCTTATCCAGCATCCGGTCGACGAACCGAGCAGACGCGTTGCCGTCGTCCAGGTCGCAGAACAGGTGGTGGAAGCGGTCGAACCGGTCCCGGTAGTCCGCCTGCACCTGGTCGATGTCCCGGATCGCGTCGACCAGCTCCTTGGAGTTGCCGATCAGCGGGCCGGGGGAGTCCTGCTCGAAGTCGAAGTAGAACCCGCGCAGCGTGTCCCGGTAGTGCTCCAGGTCGTACGTGAAGAACAGCATCGGCCGCTTCAGGTGCGCGTAGTCGAACATCACCGACGAGTAGTCCGTGATCATGATGTCCGCCGCGAGGTACAGGTCGGCGATGTCCGGGTACTCCGAGGCGTCCCACACGAACCCGTTGCCCGCGCCCGGAACGGCGTCCACCACGTTGGAGTGGCGGCGGATCAGCAGCACGTGGTCGTCGCCCAGGCGGCGCTGGGCGTCCTCGAGGTCGATGCGCAGGTCGAACAGGTACTGGCCGGCGCTGTGCGACTGGTCGTCGCGCCAGGTCGGTGCGTACAGGACGACCTTCTTGCCCTCGGGCAGACCGAGCGCCTTCCTGACCCGCGCGGCGATCGCGTCCCGGTCGGGGGAGTACAGGTAGTCGTTGCGGGGGTAGCCCGCCTCCTGGATCTCACCGTCGTAGGAGAACGCGCGCTTGAGGATCGGCGTGCTGAAGCGGTTGGAGGAGACGAGCAGGCTCCACTGCTTGGCCTCCAGCGCCAGCTTCTCCTGGTAGCGCCGGTCGAAGTGGAGCGTGTCGATGTCGTGGCCGATCTTCTTCAGCATCGTGCCGTGCCAGGTCTGCACGATGGACTGGCCGGGCCGGCGCTCGATCCAGTCGGGAAGGTGGGCGTTGGTGACGATGTAGCGGCTGGAGGCCAGCGCCTCGTACCACTCCCGGCCCCACATGCGGACCGGCTCGACGCCTTCCGGCAGCACGACCTGGCCGTCCCGGACCGCCCACAGGTGCTTCAGGTCCGAGCCGCGGCGCACCAGCTCCTCGTACATGGCGCGGGGGCTGTCCGAGAACTGCTTGCCGTTGTAGCTCAGGTAGAAGACCTGGTCCTTGAGCGGCTGCCGGGACAGGGGCTCGTAGACCTCCTTGCGCAGCTGCCGTTGGCGGAACGGGCCGCGCTCCAGGTCGCTCAGCTCGGAGCGGGCGTTGAGCTGAGGGAAGTCGCCCCAGCGGTTCTCCAGCCAGTAGCGGCGGCCGCCGAGTTCGGCCTGGACGGGGAAGGAGTCCGCGGCCAGGCGGTCGATCACGAAGGGCACGTCGGGCGTGCTCCCGTCCGCCGGCCGCAGGAAGAGGTTCCAGCGGCCGGCGCGCAGCGGGAGGCTGCCGTCGCCGCCGAGCCGGGACGGGTCGAAGGACACCTCGAAGCGGCCGCCCTCCAGCCAGCGGGTCTCGACGAACCGCTCCTCGTAGCGGTTGCGCGGCTTGAGCAGGAAGCGTGAGCCGGTCAGCCGCGGGTCGGCGTGCCCGGTGAGGGCGATCCCGCCGTCGCGCACGGTGGCGGTGTCGATCAGGGCCCGGCGGGTACGGCCGGAGAACTTCAGGAAACCGGTGTGGCCCGCCACCACGGCGAGTTCGGTCAGGTGCGCCTGGCTGCCGAGCGACGCGGGCAGCGGGAACCCGGCGTCGGACAGCCCCTCCTGCATCACGGTGCCGAAACGGCGTTCCCCGCCCTGCGGGCCGGTCGCGACCAGCACGGTGGACCAGGTCCGCTTCTCCGGCTGGGCCTGCTCGTCGACGCCCTCGTGGAAGACCAGCGCCACGTCGGCCACCGGCACCTCGACCGAGAAGGCCTGTGCGCCGCCCTCGCGCGTCACGGTGACGGGGTACTCGAAGGTCTCGGCGCCCTTCTGGTTCTTGACCCGCAGGACCAGCTGCTCGTCCGCCGCGAGGGGCTCGCGGATCTCACCGGTGACCCTGATCCGGTCGCCCTCCAGGGTGCGGCCGGTGATCAGGGCGCGGACCTTCTCGATACGCAGCTTCAGTGCGCCGCGCTCGACGGACGGCAGCATCCGGAAGTCCGGGCTCAGCCAGTGGTACGGCGGGAAGTTGCAGGCCGCGCCGCCGCTGGAGTGGACGGCGTTGCGCCGTACCAGCCCGGAGGAGAAGATGCCGAGGCCCACGTGCCACACGGCCTCCTGCCACTCGCCGCCCTTGCGGAGCCGGGCGGGGTCGATGGTGACCTCCCAGCCGGCCCAGTCGTAGTTGTAGCGGTCCTGGCCGGAGTCGGTGGTGACCTCGGGGCGCGGCATGTTGCGGGCCGGCAGCAGGATGCGGCGGCGCGAGCGGTCCTTGCGCAGCTGGAGCACCTTGACCGAGGACTTGCGCGTCGGCTGCTCGATCTTGTCGATCCAGGCGTTGCCGGACAGCAGGAGCTTGCCCCCCGACCAGCTCACCTCCTGCAGCGGTGCACGCATGGTCAGGTGCTGGTCGATGCGCAGTGCCTCCTTGGGCAGGTGCAGATCGGCACCTTCCAGGGAGGGCCACGAGGCGTACTTGCGGACCAGACCGCTGACCTCGGGCGTCTCGCGGCGGCGCTGGCCGGCCAGCAGGGCGATCAGCTCCTCCATCTGGTGCTTGCGCACCAGCAGCCACTGCACGCGCAGTTCGGCCGGGAGGTCCATGACGACCTTGGGGTCGATGCTGTCGAGGAAGCGGTTCGCCGAGCGCAGGAACTCGGCCCGGTACTCCTCGTCGCCGTCCGGCACCACGTTGAGGAACAGCCGCAGGTCGTCACGGAGGACGCGGGTGTCGTACTCGCGCTTGAGGCGGGCGTAGGTCTCGCCGGGCTGCTCGGCGAGGAAGGCGCTGATCTCCATCACGGAGGTGACGCGGTCGCGCACACCGGCCGGGTCGGTGCGGCGCTGCGTGATGGACGGGGCGGACTCGCCCTCGCGCAGCCGCCAGTAGTAGCAGGGCTCCGAGATGACGTCGACGCTCTCGGCCAGGTAGTGGGCCCGCATGGTGACCGGGGTGTCCTCGTACAGCCGGCCCTCGGGGAAGGCGAAGCCGTTCTTCTCCCAGAAGGTGCGGCGGAAGACCTTGTTGCACGCGATGCGGTCGGCGACGAGTTTGGAGTAGCGCGATATGTGGGTGCGCAGGCGGGCCTCGCCGGCCAGCATCCGCATCAGCGGGACCTGCCAGGACTTCTCGCCCCGGAGGTGGAAGACGTTGCCCGTGGCGAAGTCCGAGCCGCTCTCGTCGAGGCTGCCGACCATGAGCCGGTAGGCGTCCGGCGGTATCAGGTCGTCGCTGTCGACGAAGGTCAGGAACTCCGCCTGGGGGGCCAGGTGGGCCATGCCGGTGTTGCGGGCGGCGCCGAGGCCGCCGTTCTCCTTGCGTATGAGCTTGAAGCGGGGGTCGCGGGAGGCGTACTCCTCGGCGATGGCGGCGGAGCCGTCCGGTGAACCGTCGTCCACCATCAGGACCTCGAAGTCGCGGAAGGTCTGCGCCGCGAGTGAGTCCAGACAGGCGGGGAGGTAACGCTCCACGTCGTAGATGGGGACGATGACACTCAGCCGAGGGGCCATGGCTTGGTGATCTCCTTTCGGGGTCAGGCCCGCTCGACCAGTTCGAGAGCCTGGGCGGGGGTCGGGGCGTGGGGGCGTTCGTCGAACGGGACGAAGGGCAGCGGGCTCTCGTCACCGAGGAAGACGCGTCGCACGACGCGTTCGGCTGCGTGTCCGTCGTCGAATTCGCAGAAGCGCCGGCGGAAGGCGTCCCGGCGCTCGGTCGTCTCCCGGCTGTCGTAGTCACCCGAGGCGAGCAGCCGCAGCAGTTCCGCCTGCGAGGTGGCCACCGCGCCGGGCGGTTCCTGGAGGAGGTCGAAGTAGGTGCCGCGCACGGCCGAGTAGACGTCCCAGTCGGGGACGTAGCTGATGACCGGGCGGTCCAGTACGGCGTAGTCGAACATCGCCGAGGAGTAGTCCGTGATCAGGGCGTCCGCCGCGAGGTACAGGTCCTCCACCCGGGCGTGCCTGGACACGTCGACGATGCGGCCGGTGCGGCGCAGTTCGGCGATGTGCGGGGAGGCGCCGTAGAAGTAGTGGCCGCGCACCAGCAGGGTCACGTCCGGGCCGAGTTCGCCGGCGAACCGGGCGAGGTCCAGCGGCGGGGTGAAGCCGGGCTGGTACTCGCGGTGCGTCGGCATGTACAGGAACGCCTTGGCGCCGTCGGCCAGTCCCAGTGCCGCGCGCGCCGCACGCACGTCCTCGGCCGTGGCGTTCACGAGGACGTCGTTGCGCGGGTAGCCGGTCTCCAGGGTGGTGTACGAGCAGGGGTAGACCCGCTCCCAGATCACGGACGAGAAGCGGTTGGAGCTGAGGCTGTAGTCCCAGCGGTCGCACCGCTCCAGGAGCGCCTCGAAGTCCATGTCGGTGGAGGCCGGGTACTTCTGCTGGTCCAGGCCCATGGTCTTGAGCGGCGTGCCGTGGTGGGTCTGCACGTGGATCTGGCCGGCGCGCTTGACCACGGCGTCCGCGAAGTTCACGTTGTTCACGAGGTACTTGGCGCGGGCGAGCGCCGCCCAGTACTCGCGCGAGCCGACGCGGACGACCCGCACGCCCTCGGGCACCCGGGCCGCGTTCTCCGCGCGGACCGCCCAGACCCGGCGCATGTGCGGGGCCACCCGGGCCAGTTCGGCGTCGATGGCGGCCGGGTTGCAGGAGACGCTGCGGCTCCAGTAGGCGGAGAACAGCACCAGGTCGTCGTCCAGCGGGAGCCTGAGCTGCGACTGGTAGAAGGCGCCCATCGCGCCGCGCTTGGAGCGGGTGAGCGCGGTGCGGGTGCGGGTCCTGACCCGCCGGCGGAACTTCATCGCGGCCAGGGCGCTCACCATGGTGGTGTACGCGTCCCGCTGCAGTATCCCGTACTTGTGGCCGCGGCCGCCGGCCGGCCGTGTGAAGCCCTCGGGCATCAGGGCGCGGTAGTCGGCCGCGGCGCGGTGGAAGAACTCCGCCCGCGCGTCCTGCGGCAGGCGGCCCGGGCGCTCCAGGACGGTCAGGTAGTGGTCGATCATCTTGCGGAACAGCGGGCCGCGCCACCGGGCGAGGTCCTCGTGCGCGTCGAGGAAGTCGAAGACCCGGCGGTACTGGTCGAAGACGTCGAAGTGCTTGCGGCTCACCGTCTTGAGGATGTTGCCGCCCTCGCGGCGCTGCCGGTAGTGCACGCAGACGCGGTCCAGTACGGCGATCCGCTCTGCGCTGATCAGCGAGCAGAACGTCCAGGGGGCGTCCTCGTAGTACCCGGGCGGGAAGGTGAGCCCGGTCCGGGTGACGAAGTCCCGCCGGTAGGCCTTGTTCCAGACGATCTGCAGCAGGTCGAGCAGCCGGGGCCGCTCCGCGAGCGTGAAGACGTCCGGGCCCGCCTCCTTGAGCAGATCGGCCCGGAGGTTCGGGCGGATCCTGCCGTCCCAGTAGGTGCGGACGTAGTCGAAGACGAGGATCTCGGGATTGTCCGTGGCTTCGATCCGGTCGCAAATGGCCGACAACGCCCCGTCGGACAACGTGTCGTCACTGTCCAGGAACAACACGTAATCGCCCGTGGCCTTTTCCAGCCCGGCGTTGCGGGCGCGACCCAGACCCACGTTTTCCGTGAGGTGAATCACATGAATCCGGGAGTCCCGTTTCGCGTACTCGTCGAGAATGGCCCCGGAGTCGTCCGGCGAACAGTCGTCGACCGCGATGATCTCGAAGTCCGTGCAGTCCTGCCCGAGTACGGAGTCGAGGCACTCGGGCAGATAGCCCTGCACCTTGTACACAGGGACCACGAGAGAGAGCTTGGGCATCCTTACAACCTGTTCCGAGAACTGACCAGGGACCGCGGGCCGGGGCCGGAACGCGCTCCCGGCGCCTGAGGGCCTGGAGTGCGCCGCCGCATCAGCGTAAAGGATTCACGCGATGTTTCCGCTGGCACGGTAGCCGCACAGTCTGTGCCCGGCCGGACCGGGAATTGCCGGGCGCCGGAAGCGCGAAACGATCGCCTCGAAGCGGCTGGAGGACTTCCTCACATTGAGCCCCCCTGTCCCCTTTATCGACTTCCGCCGCTTTCCTTCCCATGTGCCCGACTCGATTTTCCGAGGCGCACGGACGAGTCTGCATCCGGTGACGAAGACCTGGGAGGCATGAGGATGAGCTGGCTGGTCACGGGTGGTGCCGGGTACATCGGCGCGCATGTGGTGCGCGCCCTGGTCGACGGCGGTGAACGCGTGGCCGTGTACGACGACCTGTCCACCGGCAGTGCCGGCCGGGTGCCCGACGGTGTGCCGCTGGTGGTCGGCAGCGTGCTCGACGGGTCCGCCCTGGAGGGCGCGATTCGTGACCATGCTGTGACAGGTGTGGTGCACATCGCGGCCAAGAAGCAGGTGGGGGAGTCGGTGGAGCGGCCGCTCCACTACTACCGGGAGAACGTGACGGGCCTGGCGACCCTCCTGGAGGCCATGACGTCGACCGGTGCCGGCCGTCTCGTCTTCTCCTCCTCGGCCGCCGTCTACGGCATGCCGGACGTGGACCTCGTCACGGAGGACACCCCCTGCCTGCCGATGAGCCCCTACGGCGAGACCAAGCTGATCGGCGAGTGGCTGATCGGTGCCGCCGCCCGGGCCCACGGCATCCGCGCCGCGTCGCTGCGCTACTTCAACGTCGCGGGTTCGGCGGCCCCCGAGCTGGCCGACTCCGGCGCCTTCAACCTCGTCCCCATGGTCTTCGAGCGCCTGGAGGCGGGCGACGCCCCGCGCGTCTTCGGTGACGACTACGCGACGCCCGACGGCACCTGCGTACGGGACTACATCCACGTCCGGGACGTCGCCTCCGCCCACCTGGCGGCCGCCCGGCGCCTCGCGGACGCCCCCGAGGGCACCGCGCTCACCGTGAACATCGGGCGGGGCGAGGGCAGTTCGGTCCGGGAGATGGTGGACCGCATCCTCAAGGTCACCGGCCGGCAGGACCTCGCCCCGCAGGTGACCGAGCGTCGGCCCGGCGACCCGGCCCGGGTCGTCGCCTCCGCCGACCGCGCCCGCGAGGAACTGGGCTGGTCGGCCCGCCACGGCCTGGACGAGATGATCGATTCGGCCTGGCAGGGCTGGTGCCACCGGCGCGGGTGAGCGGCTCCGCCCGGCGCGGGTGAGCGGCTTCGCCGGCTGCCGCCCGGGCGCGGTCGCGCCGGCCGTCGGCGGCGGCCGGGCGCGTGCCGGTGACCTCCGCCGCTCCGGCCCCCGGGCCCGCCGCGCCGTCCCGGAGCGGCGCCGGCCGTCAGGAGGCCGGCGGGCCGGGCCCGTTCCGGTCCGCGCGGCAGGACGCCCGCCGGGCGGCGGCCGGCCGGGGCGCGTCCGGCCCGCGCCCCGGCCCCCGCGCGGGTGTCAGGAGCGGCTCCGCGCTTCCGGTGCCGCGGAGGCGGAGGCGACGGAGAGGGGCGCCGGGTGCCGCCGCGGGGCGGGGAGCGGGAGTTCCGCGGCCGTCCGCTCCGCCCGCCGCGCCCGGTGCTCCCCGGCCCTCGCGCACAGCGCCCGCACCGCCCCGGCGAAGCGCTCCTGGGACGGCGGTTCGGCCGGGCCCAGCAGCCGCAGGGCCAACTCGGCGCGGGCCCCGGCCCGTTCGTCCAGCTCGGGGTGCCGGACCGCGTCCAGCAGCGCGGGCACCCCGGTTGCGTCCGGCGTCAGCACGGTCGCCGCCGCCACCGTCGGGAACGACGTGCGGAACACGTCCTCGGCCAGCCCGCTCGTGTTCGCCACTGCGTACGGCTTGCCGCTCGCCAGGAAGTCGCTGATCACGCTCGACACATCGCTGATCAGCAGGTCGGCCTCGTTGAAACAGGCGTACAGCGACGGCCGGGCGTCCGTGACGACCTGGTGCTCCCCGTCCGGCAGCGAGGCCCAGTACGCCTCCTCCCAGGCGGCCGTCGCCCGCGTCACCGCCCGGGCCCGCCCCGGCTCCGGCGCCGACCCGCACAGCATCCGCTCCACCTGGTCGGCGGCCGGCCGGAAACCCGCCGAGGTGAGCCGGTCCAGCTCCGCCGTCCGCCGGGTCAGTGCGGCGACCGCCGACGCGTCCGGCCGGGGCCCGCCCCGCTCCCGGTTCGCCGCCCGTACCAGCTCCCGGATGCGCAGATCGGCGGCCCCGGCCCGCGGATCCACCGAGCCCGTCAGCGGGTGCGGCTTGTACAGCAGCCGCACGCCCGGATCCGCGAGCAGCGCCCGTACGAGGTTCTCACCGGCCCCGATCACCGACGTGTTGCCGGGGTTGCCGTCCCAGCCCTCCCAGGTCGGCGCGTACAGCACGGTCGTGAACACCCCGGGGGCGGGCGGCCCGGCGTACGGCCGTACGGCGTCCAGCTGCGGACGGCCGATCTCCACCACGTCCTTGTCCTCGACACCGACCTCCGCCAGCGCGTACCGCTCGCGCGCCGCGGGACCGGCCACCCACACCTCGTCGTACGCCTTGGCGTACGGGTTGCACGACGACAGCTTGTCGCTCTCCCCGTGGTTGACGAAGGCGTGCTTGATCGTGGGGATGCGCACGACCTGCGAGGTCTTGCCCGAGTTGGAGGGGTGGAGGAGGACCCGGAGCGTGGAGTGCTCCAGGAGCATCAGCGTGGACACCTTGGGCAGGCACACGACCGGAAGGTCGGTCGCCGCGATCCGCTGCACCATGTGCCGCTCCCGCAGCACGATCAGCGGCCGCCCGTCCAGCCGGGCCAGCGGCTCCAGCCACATGTTCGCCTGGTACGCGGAGGAGGCCCCGCCCGAGAAGTACAGGCCGACGGTGGGCCGGTACTCCGCCAGCCACGCCTCGAACCAGTCGAGCACCTCCTGCTCGCCCGCCGGCCGGCGCCCCGGCAGCAACCGCGGCAGCAGCGCGCCGAGGCCCGCCAGCGCCACCGCCAGGGACAGCGCGAGGCCGGCCGCGCCGTACACCGGCGCGTCGGTGGCCGCCGTCGCCAGCAGCCCCGCCGTCGTCGGCAGTCCGAAGACGGCCAGCCGGTGCCCGGGGCGGCGCAGCAGCAGCGGCGGGGCCGGGGACAGGCGCAACGCCGAGGTGTCGATGTTCCGGGTCACCACGGGCGGCGTCCGGGTGCGCCGGACCAGGACCGAGACCGCCTGGATCGCCCAGTGCAGTCCGTAGAAGGCGAGCAGACCGGCGACCAGCGGGGCGTAGACCGTCTCCCGGTGCTGCTCCCCGAGCCGCAGCAGGCCGACCACGAGCAGCAGGTCCCGCAGCACGTGCCGCACCGTGACGTCGGCGTGCGACTTCGCGAACAGCGACACCATGCCCCGCTGCCACCGGTACAGCACGCCCTCGGCGGCCAGTGAGCCGGTGGTCGCGGCGAGCAGCAGCGGCACGTGCGGCAGCAGCGCGCCCACGGCCTGCGCGACGAACGTGGCCGCCAGCACGCCCAGGACGAGCAGCCTCACGAGGGTCCGCCGACCGGGGGGACCGACGCCGGGAAACCTCCGGCGGGGGACGCCGGGGCGGGGGCGCCGCCGGCGGGGGAGACCGAGGCGGGGAAGGCTGCGGCGGGGCAGGGATAGGGGCACTGCGGTCGCTCCAGGCTTGCTCGTCGCGCATCGGACGTCCGGGTTAACGCGCGGTGACCTCCCGACGACACGCGCGTGTTGCGCCGCGCCCGGCACCGAGCCGCCCCACCCGCTGTCCGCAGCCTGGACCGCGGGGCGGGGCGCGGTCCCCTTCGCGTAGATTGCCTGGCGGGCGCCCGGTCGGGCGCGCGTCGACGGGAGAGGGCGGACGGCAACAGTGGCTGGGGCAAGGCAGGCCGTGGGCGAGGCCCGCAGGATCGTCGTCAAGGTCGGTTCCTCCTCGCTGACCACCGCGGCCGGCGGCCTGGACGCCGACCGGGTCGACGCGCTCGTCGACGTCCTCGCCAAGGTGCGCGGGACGGACAAGGAGGTCGTCCTCGTCTCCTCCGGCGCCATCGCCGCCGGCCTCGCCCCGCTGGGCCTGCGCCGCCGCCCGCGGGACCTGGCCCGTCAGCAGGCCGCCGCCAGCGTCGGCCAGGGCCTGCTGGTCGCCCGCTACACCGCCTCCTTCGCCCGCTACGGCGTCCGCGTCGGCCAGGTGCTGCTGACCAGCGACGACATGAGCCGCCGCGCCCACCACCGCAACGCCTCCCGCACCCTCGACAAGCTGCTGGCGATGGGCGCCCTCCCGGTCGTCAACGAGAACGACACCGTCGCCACCGACGAGATCCGCTTCGGCGACAACGACCGGCTCGCCGCCCTCGTCGCCCACCTGGTCCGCGCCGACCTGCTGGTCCTGCTCTCCGACGTGGACGGCGTGTACGACGGCGACCCGAGCAGGCCGGGCACCTCGCGGATCGCCGAGGTGCGCGCACCGGCCGACCTCGCCGACATCGAGATCGGCAGCACCGGCAGGGCCGGCGTCGGCACCGGCGGCATGGTCACCAAGGTCGAGGCGGCCCGGATCGCCGCCGCCGCCGGCATCCCGGTGGTGCTGACCAGCGCGGTCCACGCGACCGACGCCCTGGCCGGCGGCGACACCGGCACCTACTTCCACGCCACCGGCAAGCGCTCCGCCGACCGGCTGCTGTGGCTTCAGCACGCCTCCACCCCGCAGGGGGCGCTGGTCCTGGACGACGGGGCGGTGCGCGCGGTCGTCGAGGGCCGCAAATCGCTGCTGCCGGCCGGGATCGCCGCCGTCGAGGGCGAGTTCACCGCCGGGGACCCCGTCGAGCTGAGGAACGGGGCGGGGCGCGCGGTGGCCCGCGGGCTCGTCGGCTTCGACGCGAGGGAGATGCCCCGGCTGATCGGCCGGTCCACCCGGGAACTGGCGCGCGAACTCGGACCGGCGTACGAACGCGAGGTCGTACACAGGGACGATCTGGTGATCCTGCACCCGTAATCGGTCGAAACGTCCCCGAATCGACGATGGACGTTCCGCAAAACCGCCCCGCGATCTCGCGCGGCCTGCTCAACTTTCCCCAGGGACAAGCCCGGCCGACCACCGGGCCGAGCCGTGTGCGTGAAGGAGGCCGTCGTGAGCGGAGTGCGCCCTGGAACGGCGGCGTCCCGCGGTGGTACGGGTTACCACGGTGGCACCGGCTCCCGCGGTGGCGGCCCGACCGCCCGCGCCGGCACGGGCGCCCGCGGGAACCGCGGCGGGACCCGCGCGGCCGGTGAGGAGCGCGCCCTGACCAGCGTCGCGGCCGGCGACCGGTTCCGGGGCGAGGAGCCCGAGCACACCCCCCGCCTGTGGCACGTCACCCTCAGCGTCTCCGGCGCCCGCGCCCCGCTCACCGAGGTGCGGCGCGCCCTGGAGCAGCTCGCCCACGACCACCCCTTCCTGCTGACCAGCCGGTACGCCGACGACCACGCGGAGATCCGGTACTGGGAGGAGGCCCGCGACCTGCACGACGCCGCCGCGGTCGCCCTGCGCCTGTGGGGCGAGCACCGGCAGACCGCGGGACTGCCGCCCTGGGAGATCGTCGGCCTGGAGGTCATCGACCGGGTCACCTACCACCAGCGCATCGCCGCGGGGTACGGACCCGCCCCGGCCACCCCGGTCGGGGTTCACCCCTTTTGACGCCGTCCGGGGGATGTCTCGGGGTTTGGGACGACCGGTGAACGGGCCCGCCCGGCGCACTACGCTTCCCCCATGACCACGCTCTCGCCGTACGACTCGATGTCCCCGGTCACCCGGGCCGCCTACCGGGCCAAGGCCGCCGCGGCCGGCCTCGCGCCGCTGCCGCGGGCCGCGAAGGACGACGCGCTGCTCGCCGTCGCGGATGCGCTGGAGGTCCGTACCAGCGAGATCGTCGAGGCCAACGCCCAGGACGTGGCCAAGGCCCGCGCCGCCGGCACCGGCGAGGCCATCATCGACCGGCTGACGCTCACCCCGGAGCGGGTCCGCGCCATCGCCTCCGACGTGCGCGACGTGGCCGCGCTGCCCGACCCGGTCGGCGAGGTCGTGCGCGGCAACACCCTCCCCAACGGCATCGACCTGCGCCAGGTCCGGGTGCCGCTCGGCGTGGTCGGCATCATCTACGAGGGCCGGCCCAACGTCACCGTCGACGCCGCCGCGCTGTGCCTGAAGTCCGGCAACGCCGTCCTGCTGCGCGGCTCCTCCTCGGCCTACCAGTCCAACACCGCCCTCGTCCGGGTGGTCCGCGACGCCGTGGGCGGGGCCGGGCTGCCCGCCGACGCCGTGCAACTGGTGCCCGGCGAGAGCCGCGAGAGCGTGCGCGAGCTGATGCGCGCCCGCGGCCTGGTCGACGTGCTCATCCCGCGCGGCGGCGCCTCGCTGATCAACACGGTCGTCCAGGAGTCCACCGTCCCCGTCATCGAGACCGGCACCGGCAACTGCCACGTCTACGTCGACGCGCAGGCCGACCTCGACATGGCCGTCGAGATCCTCGTCAACTCCAAGGCGCAGCGCGTCGGCGTCTGCAACGCCGCCGAGACCCTTCTGGTCCACCAGGACATCGCCGCCGACTTCCTGCCCCGCGCGCTGGACGCCCTCGCCGAGGCCGGCGTCACGGTCCACGCCGACGAGCGCGTGCAGGCGTACGCCGAGGACTCCAAGGCGACCGTCGTGGAGGCCACGCCGGAGGACTGGGAGACGGAGTACCTCTCCCACGACATCGCCGCGGCGGTCGTCGACTCCCTCGACCGGGCCGTCGAGCACATCCGGCTGTGGACCTCCGGCCACACCGAGGCCATCGTGACGACCTCCCAGCAGGCGGCCCGCCGCTTCACCCAGCTGGTCGACTCCACCACGGTCGCGGTGAACACCTCCACCCGCTTCACCGACGGCGGCCAGTTCGGCTTCGGCGCCGAGATCGGCATCTCCACGCAGAAGCTGCACGCCCGGGGGCCGATGGGGCTGCCGGAGCTGACCAGCACCAAGTACATCGTCACCGGTGACGGGCACGTACGGCGCTGACCGGGCCGTACGGCGCCGACGGGTCACGTACGCCGCCGACGGGCACCGTGGGCACCTCTGGCCCCGTCCCGCGCCGGGGCACACGCCGGGGCATATGTGTCCGGCACACGCCTGCGACGGCGCCCGTAGCCCGCTCGGGGCGTCTCATCCACCGGATGAATTCCCCCGCGGTCTGCCCAAAACGACCCCCCAGGTCTACTCTGGACCCGTGCCGGAGGACGTGGGGGGTAGGCCGTTCCCTGACGGCTGGGAGCCCGACGACGATCACGACCGCGGGGTGTCGGACGAAGAGTTCGCCTCCGTGGTCTTCGACGAGGCCTTCGTACGGGCGGCCGCGGTGCACGAGCCGACCGCCGTCGAACGCCTCCTGGCCGCCGCGCAGGCCAGAGCCGAGGCCACCGAGGCCGAAGCGGCCCGCCGAGGCCGCCGCGGAGCCGAGCGCTACGACGACGGGTACGGCGATTTCGGCCATGATCCCGACCTCGACGACCCGGACGACGACCGCGACCTCCTCGACCGCCCGTACGGGGCGCCCCCGGCGTGCGGCAAGCAGGTGCGCTGGCACCGGCCCGTGGCCTGGATGCTCGCCCTGGTGATGGGCGTCGGCATGGTGGCGCTGGCCTTCGTGGCGGTCTACCGGGGCGCGTCCTCGGGCGGTGGTACCCAGCGGGTGCCGCCACCGGCCTCCACCGGCCCCGAGCAGGGCGGCACCGTGACACCCTCGGCCTCCGCCGACTACTCCCAGCCGGCCGTCCCGGTGATCCCGCGCACCCCCTGACCTGCCCCCGAGACGTGTCTTGACTTGGCCCGTCCCCGCGCGTTTACACGCCCTTCCGCGGACCCACCCTGAAGGTATGGCTGGGCCCGGCGACCCGCCCGGAGGGACGCCCGAGGGCTTCCCCGGAGGCGGAGAGGACGAATACCGATCCGTCGTCTTCGACGAGTCGTTCGTCCGCGCTGCCCGCCTCCAGGAGTTCTCCGCACAGGAGCGCATCGCCGACCGCGCGCCCGCCGTGCGCAGCCGTGCGCCGCTGCGCCGGACCGGCCTCTCCCGGCAACTGCTGGTCCTCGCCGTGCTGATCGCCGTCGCCTTCGGCACCACCCTCTACATGGGCGTACGGCACCCGTACCAGCGCCCCGCCCAGCGATTCGCCGAGCCGGCGCGGATGACCGTGGTCCCGCTCGCGCCGGTGAACAGGGTGCCCGGGGCCGAGGACGCCGCCCACCTCTACGAGCACAGCCCCGCCGCGCACTTCCGGCCCGCCGCCGAGGGCGTCCCGCTGCCGGGCGCCCGGCGCACCGCGCACTTCTCGTACGACCAGGTGCTCCGCGCGCTGACCACCGCCCGGCACTACATCGTCCGCTCGGCGCTCGACCCCGACGTGCTCGGCGGCCAAGGGGTCCACTCCGTACGGGTGCTGCTGGCTCCGGACCAGCTCGAGCAGTTCGACGAGAGCTTCGAGAGGCCCGCCCCGGACGGCCGGCACGCGCCCACCGGGTGGCTGGTGCGCTTCGACCCGGCCCGTGCCCAGCTCGACGACGCCGGGATCAGGGTGAACGGCAGCATGCGGGTCGCGGAGACCGAGGCGTCCACGCTGGAGGTCACCGCGGACCACACCATGGTCTACCCGCTGCGGCCCGCCGGTGACGACCGGGCCGAGGCGTCGCTGTTCACCGTCCGGCGCGAGCTGCGCTTCCGCTTCGGCCTGGAGGACCTGCGCCTGCACCAGACGCAGCTCGTCGCCTCCCACGTCCAGGCCGGGCCGCTGTCCTGCGCCGAGGACTCGGTGAGCCACCTCCGCCCCCTGCTCGCCGGCCAGACGGCCGGGACCGGCGAGCCGCCGGGCACCGACCCCTACACGGCGGACCCTCCCGCTGCTCTGTGCGGCACCCTCGCGTCGGGCGCCCAGCCGAGGGCGTGAGGTGCCCGCCGAGGGTGTGAGGTGCCCGCCGAGGGTGTGCGGGGCCCGCCGAGGGTGTGCGGGGCCCGCCGACCCTTCCCCGCGTCCCCGCGTCCCCCGTACCCGGGCCCTCAGGCGCCGTCGCGCGGCGGGCGGTCGTCCGGGCTCTGGGGGCCGCCGGTGTCCTCCGGGCCCCCGGACGGCCCGTCCGCGTTCTCGGGCGGCCTCGGCCGGGAGGCCGTGAAGCCGCCGAAGCCCCGCCTCATCCGGTCCCCGAGGTCACCGGCGCCGCCGGCGATGTCGTTGACCAGCTTCATCAGGGGGTCCTTGGAGTCGCGCACATCCGTGGCGTAACTGGACGCCGACTGGCGGAAGGAGTCCCGGACCGAGGTGTCCCTGTCCTCGTCGCGCCGCGGGTAGTGGCCGTCCATGATCCGCTGGTGGTCCCGGGACTCCGCCCACTTCTTCAGCTCGGCGGCCCGCACCGTGGTGAAGGGGTGGGAGCGGGGCAGGACGTTCAGAATCTTCAGCACGGAGTCGCGCAGGTCGCCCCCGGCCTCGTACTCGTCGGCCTGCTCCAGGAACGCGTCCACGTTCATCTCGTGCAGGTGGTTCCCGCCCGCGATCTTCATCAGGCCGCGCATGGAGGCCTGCAGGTCCTGGCCGACCAGCAGACCCGCGCGGTCGGCGGACAGCTCCGACTTGCGGAACCACTCGCGCAGCGCGGTCACGATCGCCATGATCGCCACATTGCCCAGCGGGATCCAGGCGACCCGGACGGCGAGGGACGTCAGGAAGAGCAGGACGGTCCGGTAGACCGAGTGACCGGACAGCGCGTGCCCGACCTCGTGCCCGACGACCGCCCGCATCTCCTCCTCGTCCAGCAGCTCGACGAGGCCCGTGGTGACGACGATGACCGGCTCGTCCAGGCCGATGCACATCGCGTTCGGCGTCGGGTCCTGGTTGACGTACATCGGGGGGACCTTCTCCAGGTCCAGGATGTAGCAGGCGTCGCGCAGCATGACGTTCAGGTGGGCGAACTGCCGGTCCGAGACCCGCACCGAGTCGGACAGGAACAGCAGCCTGAGGCTTCGCTCGGGCAGCAGGCCGCTCAGCGCCTTGAAGACCGTGTCGAAGCCGCTCAGCTTGCGCAACGCCACCAGGGCGGAACGGTCGGCCGGGTGCTCGTACGCACGTGAGGAGATCCCGGGGAAACGCCTGCGCTGCCTGCTCGGCACGTTCTCGTGCCCGTTGTGCTGGTGGCCGTCGGACATGTCATCCCCCATGTGCGTGTGTGTGGCCTGTACGTGCGTCCGGTCCTTTACGGACCCTTGTGCGACCCTTTGCGCCCCCGAAGCCGAGCCCAGCCCGGGCGGAGATACCGTGGACGGGCAGTGCAACGAAGGAGTCCACGTCATGGCGCACACCCCCCACACCGACTGGCTCGCCGCGGCGGCGACCGCGGCCGAGCAGCAAGGGGCGGGAAATCTGCTCCGGGTGGTGCTGGTCGTGATGGTGGTGGGCTGTGTGCTGACCGCGTGGTTCCTGCTGCGGGGGTACAAGCGGAAGGACGACTGAGGAGAACCGAAGGTTCCCCGGACTTCCCGGCCCCTCCCCAACGGCGGAGTCGGCGTGATCGCCGGTGAGGCGCCCGCATACGATGGGCCGACGTCTTTATTCCGCCCACACCGGATAGGTCCTGCCGAAGATGAGCTTCCACAGCACCGCTGCCCAGATCGCGACCCTCGCCTCCGAGGGCGGCGAGGAGCACAGCGGCAACCACGAGAGCCTCAGCCCGTACGTCACCGGCATCGGCGCGTTCGTCATCCTGATGCTCCTGCTGTGGATCACCACCCGGTTCAACCGCGACCGCTGAGCACCGGGGCCGTCGGCCGGTGACCGTGGGTCCGGCAGGAGTCCTCCGGCCGGGCCGGTAGGGTCTGCACGCATGGGAGAGCAGGACATGCCTACCGGCCCGGCGCACGCTCCGGCGCGCGGCACGCAGAACCGCGCGGTGCCCGCCCGCGCCACCGGCCGGGGCACCGGCCCGTCACCGTCGGGCAGGCGCCGCCTCGGCGTCATGGGCGGCACCTTCGACCCGATCCACCACGGGCACCTCGTGGCGGCCAGTGAGGTCGCCGCGCAGTTCCACCTCGACGAGGTGGTGTTCGTGCCCACCGGGCAGCCCTGGCAGAAGAGCCACCGCACGGTCTCCGCGGCCGAGGACCGCTACCTGATGACGGTCGTCGCCACGGTCGAGAACCCGCAGTTCTCGGTGAGCCGCATCGACATCGACCGCGGCGGCCCCACCTACACCGTGGACACCCTGCGCGACCTGCGCGCGCTCAACCCGGACGCGGACCTGTTCTTCATCACCGGCGCCGACGCCCTCGCCCAGATCCTCACCTGGCGCGACAGCGAGGAACTGTTCTCCCTCGCGCACTTCATCGGCGTCACCCGGCCCGGCCACACCCTCACGGACGCCGGACTCCCCAAGGGCGGCGTCTCGCTCGTCGAGGTCCCCGCCCTCGCCATCTCCTCCACGGACTGCCGTGCGAGAGTCGCCAAGGGTGATCCCGTCTGGTACCTGGTGCCGGACGGCGTAGTGCGCTATATCGACAAGCGCCAGCTGTACCGCGGCGAGTGAGCCGAGAGGGGCACCGGTGAACGACGGATACGACGCGGGGTACGGCGGCGGCGACCCGTACGAGCTCGTCGGCTACGACGAGTACGGCCGCCCGGTCTACCGCCAGGCCCAGGCACCGGACCCGTCCGGCGCACAGCAGCCGTACGACCCGTACGCGCAGCAGCAGGGCGGACAGTACGACCAGCAGGGCGGACAGTACGGACAGTACGGCCGGCAGGACGAACCGTACGGACAGCCGGGCGGGTCGTACGGACAGCAGGGCTACGGCTACGACCCGTACGCCACGGGCGCCCCGCCGCCCGCCCAGCAGCCGTACGACCCCTACGGCTCCCAGGGCGGCTGGGACACCGGCCGGCAGGCCCCCGCCCCCGGCCACGGCTCCTACGACGGTTACGCCGCGGGCCCGCACGAGCAGGCCTCCTACGACCCCTACGGCCAGACCGCGACCGGCGCCCGGCAGCCCCTGGTCGCCGAGCAGACCGCCCACATCCCGCAGCAGGCCGGCCCGCGCGAGGAGCCGGAACCGGCAGCGGGGACCGCCGAGGCCGCCGGCCCCGACCGGGAGTACCGGACCGAGCAGTTCGCCTTCGTCGAGGAGCCCACCGACGACTCCGAGGACGTCATCGACTGGATGAAGTTCACGGAGAACCGCACCGAGCGCCGCGAGGAGGCCCGGCGGCGCGCACGCGCGCGTGTCGTCGCCCTCGCCGTGGTCCTGGCGCTGATCGCGGTCGGCGGCGTCGGCTACCTCTGGTACGCCGGAAAGCTCCCCGGCATGTCCTCCTCGGACAGGACGACCGGCACGACGGCGGCGGGCGCCCAGAAACGCGACGTGATCGCCGTCCACCTGCACGACACCAAGGGCGGCGGCACCTCCACCCTGCTCCTCGTCGACAACACCACCACCCGGCAGGGCACCGCCGTGCTGGTCCCCAACACCCTGGCCCTGACCGGCGACGACGGCACCACCACCACGCTCGCCGAGTCCGTCGACGACGCCGGCCCCGACGCGACCCGGACCGCGCTCGACTCGGCCCTCGGCACCGACATCGAGGGCACCTGGCGCCTGGACACGCCCTACCTCCAGATCCTCGTCGACCTGGTCGGCAACATCGAGACCGACACCGACGCCGACGTCCCCGACCCGGAGGCCAAGGACAAGGACGCCGCACCGCTCGTGCACAAGGGCGAGGGCCAGACCCTCAGCGGCAAGATGGCCGTCGCCTACGCCACCCACCGCGGGTCCGGCGAGCAGGCCAACGCCCAGTTGCAGCGGTTCGGGCAGGTCATGCAGGGAGTGCTGCGCAAACTGTCGTCCGACCCGCAGGCCGCGACGACCACCGTCCAGACGCTCGGTCTGATCCTCGACCCGCCGCTGACCGAAGAGGACCTCGGCTCCTTCCTCGCCGGACTCTCCGACCTGGCCAAGGGCGGTGACTTCAGGACCGCGCTGCTGCCCGTCCAGGACGACGGCAGGCTCAGCGCCGAGGCGAGCGACAGCGTCGTCAAGGACGTCCTCGGCGGCACCGCCAAGAGCCCCGACGAGGACGCGGCCGTCAGCGTCTCCGTCCGCAACGCCACCGGCGTCGAGGACCGCAGCGGCGAGGCCCGGGTCGTCCTCTTGAACGGCGGCTTCACCTTCCTGGAGGGCGGCACCGCGTCCGGCACCGAGGCGACGTCGGAGGTGGTCTACGCGAAGGCCGCCGACAAGGAGAACGCCGTCCAGGTCGCCAAGACCCTGGGGCTGCCCACCGACTCGGTCACCCAGGGCGAGGTCTCCGCGAACGCGAGGGTCTCGGTGGTCCTCGGCCAGGACTACGAACCGGCCTCCTAGAACCGGCCTCCTGGAACCGGCCTCCTGGAACCGGCCTCCTGGAGGGCGGGCGATTATCACGTGGGCCGCCGTCGGCGGTCGTGAGACCCTTGAGGTCAACCGACCGCCGACCCGAAAGCCAGGCAGTGACCGCGACCGACCGCTCCATCGAACTCATCAACGCCGCCGCACAGGCGGCAGCCGACAAACTCGCGCACGACGTCATCGCCTACGACGTCAGTGACGTGCTGTCGATCACGGACGCCTTCCTGCTGGCCTCCGCGCCCAACGACCGCCAGGTCAAGTCGATCGTCGACGAGATCGAGGAGCGGCTCAGCAAGCAGCTCGGCGCCAAGCCGGTGCGCCGCGAGGGCGACCGCGAGGCCCGCTGGGTCCTGCTCGACTACGTCGACATCGTCGTCCACGTCCAGCACAGCGAGGAGCGCGTCTTCTACGCCCTGGAGCGGCTGTGGAAGGACTGCCCCGAGCTGGAGCTGCCCGCCGACGCCAGGGAGACCCGCGGCAAGGCGGCGGAGCACGCCGAGCACCAGGCCGCCGGGGAGGCGACGGACACCGACGGGGACTGGCGATGAGCGCCACCGGCGAGGTGGCGGCCGGCAGGCCGGGCCGAGGCCGCCGCATCATCCTGTGGCGGCACGGCCAGACCTCGTGGAACGTGGAGCGCCGCTTCCAGGGCACCACGGACGTCGAGCTCACCGGGACCGGCGTAGCCCAGGCCCGCCGCGCCGCCCGGCTGCTGGTCGGCCTGCGGCCCGACGCGATCATCGCCTCCGACCTCGCACGGGCCGCGCACACGGCCGCCGAACTGGCCGCGCTGACGGGCCTGGGCGTCACCCAGGAGGAGGGCCTGCGGGAGACCTACGCGGGCGTCTGGCAGGGGCTGACCCACGAGGAGATCCTCGCCCGGCACGGCGAGGAGTACGCGGCGTGGAAGCGCGGCGAGCCGGTCCGCCGCGGCGGGGGCGAGCTGGAGACCGAGGTCGCCGACCGCGCCGCCCCCGTGGTGCTCCGGCACGTGGAGAAGCTGTCCGAGGACGGCACCCTCGTCGTGGTCAGCCACGGCGGCACGATCCGCACCACCATCGGCCGCCTGCTGGGTCTGGAACCGCACAGCTGGGAGAGCCTCGGTGGCCTGACCAACTGCTGCTGGTCCGTCCTGGGCGAGGGCGCCCGGGGCTGGCGCCTGCTGGAGCACAACGCCGGCACGCTGCCGGAGCCGGTGCTCGGCGACGACGACTGAGCCGCCGCGAGCGGGGCCGGCCCCCCGGATTTCACTTTCCGGCAGGTCGCAGGCTAAAGTTCTTCTTGTTCGCCCCGCCGAGCGAGGTGGAACACCACACGGCCCGGCCGGGTGGCAGCAAGGGGCTATAGCTCAGTTGGTAGAGCGCCTGCATGGCATGCAGGAGGTCAGGAGTTCAATTCTCCTTAGCTCCACGGCCCACGGACGAATCCCGTCCCCCTCGGGGGGCGGGATTTTTCGTCTGTGCCCACGTGAGCAACAGGCGTCCCGCAGGCGTATACCCCTCCGGGACTCCGTGTCCGGACCGGTACTTCGGCGTCGCTGACCGTGTTGGCCCGGTCGTGGCAGAATCAAACGGCCGGAAGGGGACCGCGGCCCGACGGGAGGGAGTGGCGATGCCTGCGAGCATCCTCGAGGAGGTCGGTCATCTCCTCGGCGGAGCGGTGACACGGAACACGAGCACCCGTCTCAGCTGCCCCTCCTGCGGTTCCGGACACGTTGCCCAAGTCCTCGGCGACAACGGCGGGATCTCTTTCGTGTGCACGGCCTGCGGCCACAGCTGGAGCTGATCGATGGGTGCACACAGGCGGAAGTGCGACTGGTGCGGTAGTGGCACTCCGATCGTGCGGGACATGGAGCCGGTGAATCCGGACTACCAGTACTGGTGCGAGGAGTGTGCGCGGGCGCTGATCATAAAAGGCGACCCGATCGAGACGTACCGCGAACTCGAGGGCGAGCCGATCTACGGCCGGCTCCTCGAGGAGCACTGCACGCTCAAGCGGTTCTACTCGTTCGTGACGGCCTAGTGCCGCCTGCGAGCGCCCACGGGTGCCCGCTCCGGCACCTACGGCGCCGGAGCGGGCGGAACGGAAACGATTTGGTGTTGGGCCCGGTGGACCGTGTAATGTTGGCGTCGCCGCCGGGGAGACCGGGCGGACGAAGAGGCAAGGGGCTATAGCTCAGTTGGTAGAGCGCCTGCATGGCATGCAGGAGGTCAGGAGTTCAATTCTCCTTAGCTCCACAGGAAAACCCCCCGGATCATGATCCGGGGGGTTTGTTCGTGTCCGGCCCGTGGTCAGCGGCCGAGCGCCCGGCGCCCCCGGCCCGGGGAGAGGACCGGCAGGTTGGTCCGCGAGGACGGGGCCGCCTGCCCCCGGGCCTCCTCCTCGATGCGCAGGGCCAGCGCCGGGCAGCGGCGCACCGCGCGGACCGCCTTGGCCTCCGCGAAGCGCGGCACCTCGGCCTGAGCGATCGTCGGGAAGCCGTCGGCGCCGAGCTGGAAGACCTCCGGGAGGATGTCCGCGCACAGGCCGTGGCCCCGGCACAGCGTCCAGTCGACGTAGATCTTCTGACGGCTGGGGCCGTTCTCCTCCCCGCCGCCGGGGACGCCCGTGGGAGCCCTGCCGCCCTCGAAGAGCGGCAGGACACCCTCCACGCGCCGTCCGCAGCCGTTGCCGAGGACATGGGCGGCCAGGTCGTCCGTGAACGCCTTGAGGGTCGACTCCAGGAACATCGCCGAGCCGTCGGGGTGCGAGCAGGCGCCGCGCCGCTTCACGTTCCGGGCGACCTGCTTGACCGCCTCCAGGGCCGCCGGGCCGCCGCCGTTCAGGATGTCCTCCAGGCCGCGCGCGGCGGCCGGCAGACCGAGGTAGCAGGGACCGCACTGGCCCGCGCTCTCCTCGGCCAGCCACTGCGCCACCCGCAGCGACTCGCCCAGCGGGCAGGTGTCCTGACCGATCGGCAGGATCGCACCCGCGCCGAGCGAGCCGCCCACCTGCTGCAGGGAGTTGCGGGAGACGATCGCCTCGCCGACGGTCGCCGCGTCGATCCACTTGCCGTGGTAGCCGCCGGTCAGCACGCCCTGCGGCACCGGCGGGGCGCCGGCGAGCTGGAGGACGTAGCGCAACGGCACACCGGTCGGCACCTCGATCACCATCGGGCGGGCGACCGCGCCGGAGACGGTGAGCATCACGGTGCCCGGCTCGTCGTACAACCCGGTGTTGCCGTAGCGCTCCGGGCCGATGCGGGCGGCGATCGCCAGCTGGGCGAACGTCTCCGCGTTGGACAGCAGGGTCGGCGCGCCGCCCACGCCGCTCCTGGAGGCACTGACCTTGCGGCCGGGCGGGAGCGCCGGGCCGCCGTCGATGGAGCGGATCAGCGAGGCCGCCGCGCCGGTGACCATGCGGACCGGATTGCGCTGCACGCGCGCGCGGAGGGCGGAGCGGCGCCCGTTGCTCAGGCCGCGCTCGGCGAGGGCGGCCTCCATGGAGCGCTGGGTGGACTCACGCGTCACCCCGATGACCAGCGTGCGGGCGCCCATGGCCTCGGCGCACAGCAGCGCGCCGTCCAGGATCAGGTGCGGGGCGCGGTTGATGAGCACCGTGTCCTTGCGGCAGGCGGGCTCGTCCTCGCTGCCGTTGACGACCACGACCGGCCGTACGCCGCGCTTGATCGCCGTCTCGGCGACCGAGCGCAGCTTCTTGTGGAAGGGGAAGCCCGCGCCGCCGCGGCCCTTCAGGTTGATGCGTTCGGAGAGCTGGGCGAGCTGTTCGCCGCCCAGCGGTTCGAGCGGCCCGTGCACCTTCAGGTGCATGGGCAGATCCAGGCGCTCGACAAGGTCGAAGCCCGACGTGAGCTGGGGAAGGCCGACCACGCGGACTTCTGGGACGTCGGGCAGGGCCTCGTTCACTTAAAGCCTCCGGAAGGCGTGTTCCAAGGTTCGCCCGAACCCGGTGCGTCGAAGTCGTAGGACATGTCGTAGGGCGAGGGGCCGGGGGACGCGCCGGGGTTTGGTTCTGTGGCGGGACCGCTGTTGTACGTGTCGTTGGAGTAGTACGTGTCGTGGACGGCGTTCGTCTCACGGGTGTCGTACACGTCACTCGAGCCGTACCCGGACGCGTCCGGATTGCCGTAGACCGGGATGGTGTGACCCGTGTCGTTGAGCGGGTCGTAGGCCGAGGGGGGTGCCTCGCCGACCGGCGGCGGTGACGGTACGGGCCAGCTCCCCGAGGTGCTGCCGCCGCCGTCCACGGACGGCGTCGTCTCGGTGGGCAGCATGTCCGGCGGCAGCCGGCCGGGCGCGGTGGCCTCGGCCGCCAGCGGCGTCCGGTGCGGGGCGGAGGGGCCGGACACGGCGCGGTAGGCCGCCGCGAAGCCGCCCGCCGGTTCCGAGGGGGTGAGCCGCTCCGCGGACTCGTACAGCGGCGCGGACGAGGACGCCGTACGCGGCCCGGAGGCCCCCGGGCCCGCGTAGCCCGGCAGCGCGGAGGCGGTGGCCGTGCGGGCCCGGTCGTCCTCCCGTTCCTCCCGGATCCGCCGCTCGGCGATCCCGAAGAAGCCGGCGATCCGGTCGGCGACCCGGCGCTTGACCGGGCGGGGCGCCGCGCGCAGTGCCAGGACCGCCATGACGCCGAGCACGGACAGGGCGTACAGGACCGTGAAGACCGGCTTCGCCGCGCGACCCGCGTAGAGCCCGTGCAGCAGGGCCAGGCACCACGCCGGGTAGGCCAGCATGTGCATGGCCCGCCAGCGGGCGGCCACGGGGGCCGGGGAGGCGAAACGGTTGCGCAGGGCGCCGGTGACCCCCACGAAGATCATGAGCATGCTGGCCAGGGTGCCGAAGCCGATCAGGACGGACCTGCCCCCAAACGCCTCGTCCTCCGTGGCCAGGAGTCCGAACGGGATCACCGCGGCGACCCAGGTGGTGTGCGCCAGTGTCAGCTTGACCCCGATGTGCACCAGCAGGAACACCACCGAGGCGACCGCGGTCGTGCGGTGCACCGCCTGCGCCAGGATGCGTCGGCGGGTGTCGAGGACCACCCGGTCCTGGGCGACGAGTCCCCAGATCACCGAGCAGCTGAGGAAGACGAGGGAGAGGACGCCGGCGCCGAAGTCGAGGAAGTGGGCGAAGGTGTCGTCCACCGTGCTGTCGTTCGTCACCACGGCAGACCTCCCCACGTCAGGGACGTGCGGGAAGGGGGAGAGCTGTCACTGCGGGGGCGGAACGGGGGAGGGTTCATGGAGGCAACTCCGGAGCGGTTCGGGAAAGCGGTCCCGCTGCCGCACTCTAAGTGGCGCCATACCCGCGGGTACGAGGTTTGAGTTATTGCGTTGTTATCAAATGACAATGCCGTCGTTGCGATGTCCCGTTAGTGGTCGTTACGCGAAGTAATCTTTGGTCTTGATTCAGGTTCGCCTGCCGCGAGGGGCTGCGCACGGGTCCGTCGCGGCCCGCTCGGTGACTGCGGTACCCTGACGCCATGCGTGCCGTACGCCTTCTGCTTAGCGAGCCGCGCTGATCAGTTCCGACCCCCGGTCATGATCCGGTGGCCGGAGTCGGCGCGGCGTCCCCTCCTGTGCGAGGGGATTTTTCATTTCCCGGCAAGTGCAGCCGCTGGTCTTGAAGGTCGCAGCCGCTGGCAGAGACGATCGATGGAGCTTTGAGGATCATGAGCGAGACGAACCCCGCGGCGACCGCCCCCGTGTCGGCGGACGCCGCGCCGCACCGCTACACGGCCGCCATGGCCGCCGAGATCGAGGCACGCTGGCAGGACTTCTGGGACGCCGAGGGGACGTACGCCGCGCCGAACCCCGAGGGCGACCTGGCGGGCGACCCGGAGCTGGTCGCCAGGCCCAAGAAGTTCATCATGGACATGTTCCCCTATCCCTCCGGTGCGGGCCTGCACGTCGGTCACCCCCTGGGCTACATCGCCACCGACGTCTTCGCCCGTTTCCAGCGGATGACCGGCCACAACGTCCTGCACACCCTGGGCTTCGACGCCTTCGGCCTGCCCGCCGAGCAGTACGCCGTGCAGACCGGCACGCACCCGCGCGTGTCGACCGAGGCCAACATGAAGAACATGCAGAGCCAGCTGCGCCGGCTGGGCCTGGGCCACGACAAGCGCCGGTCGTTCGCCACGATCGACCCGGAGTACTACAAGTGGACCCAGTGGATCTTCCTGCAGATCTTCAACTCCTGGTACGACGAGGAGGCGCGCAGGGCCCGGCCGATCACCGAGCTGGTCGCCCGGTTCGAGTCCGGTGACCGGGCCGTCCCGGGCCACCCCGGACGGGCGTGGAGCGAGCTGAGCGAGGCCGAGCGCGCCGACGTGCTGGGCGAGTTCCGCCTGGCCTACGCCTCCGACGCGCCCGTCAACTGGTGCCCCGGCCTGGGCACCGTGCTGGCCAACGAGGAGGTCACCGCCGAGGGCCGCTCCGAGCGCGGGAACTTCCCCGTCTTCAAGTCCAAGCTGCGCCAGTGGAACATGCGGATCACCGCCTACGCCGACCGGCTGCTGGACGACCTGGACGCGCTGGACTGGCCCGAGGCCATCAAGCTGCAGCAGCGCAACTGGATCGGCCGCTCCGAGGGCGCCCGCGTCGACTTCCCCGTCGACGGCGAGCGCATCACCGTCTTCACCACGCGCCCGGACACCCTGTTCGGCGCGACCTACATGGTGCTGGCGCCGGAGCACCCCCTGGTCGAGAAGTTCACCCCGGCCGCCTGGCCCGAGGGCACGCACCGGGCGTGGACCGGCGGCCACGCCACCCCGACCGAGGCCGTCGCGGCGTACCGCGCGCAGGCCGCCTCCAAATCCGACGTCGAGCGGCAGGCCGAGGCCAAGGACAAGACCGGCGTCTTCATCGGCACGTACGCGACCAATCCGGTCAACGGCGAGCAGGTCCCGGTCTTCATCGCCGACTACGTGCTGATGGGTTACGGCACCGGCGCGATCATGGCCGTGCCGGCGCACGACACCCGCGACTTCGCGTTCGCGCGCGCCTTCGAGCTGCCGATCCGCTGCGTCGTCGAGCCGACCGACGGCCGCGGCACGGACACCTCGACGTGGGACGAGGCCTTCGCCTCCCACGACGCCAGGATCGTGAACTCCTCCGGTGCGGACGTCTCCCTGGACGGCCTGGGGGTCGTCGCGGCCAAGGAACGCGTCACCGAGTGGCTGGAGCGGTCCGGCACGGGTGAGGGCACCGTCAACTTCCGCCTGCGGGACTGGCTGTTCAGCCGCCAGCGCTACTGGGGCGAGCCCTTCCCGATCGTCTACGACGAGGACGGCATCGCGCACGCCCTGCCCGAGTCGATGCTGCCGCTGGAGCTGCCCGAGGTCGAGGACTACTCCCCGCGCACCTTCGACCCGGACGACGCCGACACCCGGCCCGAGACCCCGCTGTCGCGCAACGAGGACTGGGTCGACGTCACCCTGGACCTGGGCGACGGCCCGAAGAGGTACCGGCGCGAGACCAACACCATGCCCAACTGGGCCGGTTCCTGCTGGTACGAGCTGCGCTACCTGGACCCGCACAACGGCGAGCGGCTGGTCGACCCGGAGATCGAGCAGTACTGGATGGGCCCGCGCGAGGGCCTGCCGCACGGCGGCGTCGACCTGTACGTCGGCGGCGCCGAGCACGCGGTGCTGCACCTGCTGTACGCGCGCTTCTGGTCCAAGGTCCTGTTCGACCTGGGGCACGTCTCCTCGGCCGAGCCGTTCCACAAGCTGTTCAACCAGGGCATGATCCAGGCGTACGTCTACCGTGACGCGCGCGGCATCGCGGTGCCGGCCGCCGAGGTGGAGGAGCGCGACGGCGCCTACTTCCACCGGGGCGAGAAGGTCTCCCGGCTGCTGGGCAAGATGGGCAAGTCCCTGAAGAACGCGGTCACCCCCGACGAGATCTGCGCCGAGTACGGCGCCGACACCCTGCGCCTGTACGAGATGGCGATGGGCCCGCTGGACGTCTCCCGCCCGTGGGACACGCGCGCGGTGGTGGGCCAGTTCCGGCTGCTGCAGCGGCTGTGGCGCAACGTCGTCGACGAGCACACCGGCGAGGTGGCGGTCGCGGACGTCGCGGAGGCCGACGTCGACACGGACACCCTGCGCGCCCTGCACAAGGCCATCGACGGCGTACGGCAGGACCTGGAGGGCATGCGCTTCAACACCGCCATCGCCAAGGTCACCGAGCTGAACAACCACCTGACGAAGGCGGGAGGCGTGGTGCCCCGCTCGGTCGCCGAGCGCCTGGTACTGCTGGTCGCGCCGCTGGCCCCGCACGTCGCCGAGGAGCTGTGGCGCAAGCTGGGGCACACCGATTCCGTGGTGCACCAGGACTTCCCGGTGGCCGACCCGGCCTACGTCGTCGACGAGACCGTGACCTGCGTCGTGCAGATCAAGGGCAAGGTCAAGGCGCGGCTGGAGGTCGATCCGTCCATCTCCGAGGAGGACCTGGAGAAGGCGGCGCTGGCCGACGAGAAGGTCGTGGCCGCGCTGGGCGGGGCCGGGATCCGCAAGGTGATCGTGCGGGCGCCGAAGCTGGTGAACATCGTTCCCGCGTAGGCGGTGGCGGACGCTCGGGGAGCCCGGACGGGGCGCGGGTCCAGCCGGACCCCGCCCGGTGGGGTCGTGGGTCCGGTGGGGGCGCGGGTCCGGCGAGGCGGCGGGTCCGGCGGGGCCGTGCCGGGCTGGGGGGGGGCGCGGCCTGGTGGGGGCGGGTTCGCGGCCTTGCGGGCTGGATCTCGGGGCTGTCCCCTAGGGGGAGGCTCCGAGTCGGTACGGGCAGGTTCAGGGTTGCGTACGGGCAGGTTCGGGGTTCTGTCGGAACCCTGGGCCTGCCCGCTGCGTTTACCGTGGAAGTGCGGCGCGGAGAATGCCGCGGCCTGCCGCCGCGCGGGCCGGACGCTCGGAGGAGGAGTTTCGTGGAAGCAGTGATCACGGTATTCGCCCTGCTTTTCGTGCTCGCCCTCGTGCTGGGCGCCTACGCCACGGTGAAGGCCGTCGGCGCGGCCAAGCGCAGCGTGGACCGCGGTATCACCCAGGCCCGCCGCACCGTCGAGGACCACACGCTGCGGGCCAAGTCCCTCGTCCAGTCGGGCCCGGCGAGCGAGCTGGCGCAGCTCCGGCTGACACTGCGCACCTCGATGCGGGCCACTCAGGAAGCGCTGCACGCGGGCGTGGCCGAGGACGAGTCCCTCAAGGAGTCCCTCTCCCTCTTCCAGCGGCTCAGCGCGCACGGTTTCGAACTGGACGGTGAACTGAGGCGGTTGGAGTCCGAGCCGGACCGCGCCACGCTGGCCGAGCGGCTGCCCGCCCTGCGCGAGCGCACCGGGCGCATCACGCACGCGGCCGAGTCACTGCGCTGGGCGGCGCGTGACCGGGCCCGTCACTTCTCCGACGACGATCTGCACTCGCTGAGCGCACAGATCGACGTCGAGGCCGGTGCCCTGCGGCACTGGACGGAGACGGAGCCCGCCGCCGCGCCGCCGCCCTGGCCCGAGGCCCCGGCAGCCGAGAGCCCGACCGCCCGGCAGAGTTGGCCGCAGACCCCGCAGCCGGAGCCCGCCGAGGAACCTGCCCGGCCCGCCATCAACCCGCCCGGCCCGCGCCCCGTGTATCCCTGGCAGAAGAAGGCCCGTCCGGAGAACACGACCTGATCACAGTCCCGTGAACGCCCGGCCGACGGTCCGGGCTGCCGTAGGGGCGCTACGCCAGGTAACCTCCAGCTCATGTCCCGCCATGTCGCGATCGTCACGGATTCAACGGCCTACCTCCCGGCCCGGACGATGGAGCGGCACGGCATCACCGCGGTCCCCCTGACCGTCGTTCTCGGCGACCGGGCGCTGGAAGAGGGCACCGAGATCTCGACCCGCTCGCTGGCCCAGGCCCTGCAGAAGCGGCGTCCGGTCACCACTTCCCGGCCCAGCCCCGGACTCTTCGCCGAGACCTACCGCCGGATCGCCGAGTCCGGCGTGGACGGCATCGTCTCCCTCCACCTCTCCGCCGAACTCTCCGGTACGTACGACGCGGCCGTCGTCGCCGCGCGCGAAGCGACCGTCCCGGTGCGGGTCGTGGACACCGGCATGATCGCGATGGCCCTCGGGTTCTGCGCGCTGGCCGCGGCCGAGACCGCGGAGGCGGGCGGCACGGTGGACGAGGCCGTCACGGCAGCGGAGAAGCGGGCCGCCGGCACCTCCGCCTACTTCTACGTCGACACCCTCGACTACCTGCGTCGAGGCGGTCGGATCGGGGCGGCACAGGCCCTGTTCGGTTCCGCACTGGCGGTGAAACCGCTGCTGCGGCTGGACGGCGGACGCATCGAGCCCCTGGAGAAGGTCCGGACGGCGTCCAAGGCCATCGCCCGGCTGGAGGAGATCGCCGCCGACCGGGCGGGCAACGCACCCGTCGACATCGCCGTCCACCATCTCGCCGCCCCCGACCGGGCGTCGGCGCTGGCGGACCGCCTGCGCGACCGGGTGCCCGACCTGGCCGACCTGCATGTGAGCGAGGTCGGCGCGGTGATCGGGGCGCATACGGGACCCGGACTGCTGGGAGTTGTGGTCTCGTCGCGGTGAAGGGGCAGGCGGCGAGCGGTAAGTGGCCAAGCGCTGATGTGGTCAGGGGCCAGGGGCCAGGGGTCAGCGGTCAACAGTGGTGAAGCGCTGATGCGGTTGAGCGGTTGAGCGGTTGAGCGGTTGAGCGGTTGAGCGGTGGGACGGGTGCCGCATCACCCGTGCGAGTGGCGGAGTTTTACACAATCCGGTGGTGGTCCCCGGGAATCGAGCATGATCATCGCGGGTGCGCCCAGATGTCCGATCCTCCTCGCATGGCTCTTCGATCACGCTCACGCACAGCGTCCGCGACCAGCGGCCCGGGCCGTGGACCCACCTCCGACGGCCGGCTCCGCCACCGCCGTTCATCCCGCCCCATCGGCCGGGCAGGGCGCCGGCGCCGTCACGCGCAGGCGGACGAGCTCCGCCTGCGTGCGGAAGCACTCTTCGCCGCACCTCCCGCTCAAGGGGGCGAGTCGGGACAGGCGCCGCCGTCGCCCGGAACCCGGGACGTCGAACACCGGCAGGCCCGACCTGAGAGCGATGACGGCGGATGGAGGCGAGCAGCCGAGGCCGAGGAGGAAGCGGCGGCGGACGCCGCCGGCACCGGCGCGGGGGCCTGGCGGGACCGGGTCGGGCCGGCGCTGCGGGAGCGCATGCCGGTGTGGCTGCAGACCCGGTGCGGACTGGAGCGGCGCAGCGTGGCCGCGCTCACGGTGCTGCTCGTCGTCGCGTCGCTCCTGGCGGCGCAGCACTTCTGGTCCGGCCGCACACAGCCCGTGTCGGCCCCCGAGGTGGTCCGGGAGGCGGGGTACGGCGGGGGAGACGGGGACGAGGAGGCCGGAGGCGGCTCCACGGCCGTTCCCGCGTCCAAGGGATCGGATACGGGTACAGCCGGAGCCGGAGCCGGAGCCGGAGCCGAGATCGTGGTGGACGTCGGTGGAAAGGTCCGCAAGCCCGGGGTTCACCGCCTCCCGGCCGGTTCACGCGTCGCGGACGCGCTGCGTGCCGCCGGAGGCGTGCGGTCCGGTACGAAGACCGACGGGCTGAATCAGGCCCGCTTCCTGGTGGACGGGGAGCAGGTGATCGTGGGAGCCCCCGGGCCGGTCGCGGGGGCGGGCCCTGGCTACGCCGTCCCCGGCCCGGGCGGTCCCGTGCCCGGCGGGCAGGGCGGCCCGGCGGCGGGAGCCGCACCCGCGGCCCCGGTCTCCCTGAGCACGGCGACCGCCGACCAGCTCGACACCTTGCCGGGAGTCGGCCCCGTGCTGGCCCAGCACATCATCGACTACCGCACCCGGCACGGCGGTTTCCGCTCGGTCGACGAGTTGCGCGAGGTGAACGGCATCGGCGAGCGCCGCTTCGCCGACCTGCGCGACCTCGTGCGGCCATGAGCACGGCCAGGCCCACGGCCGGTCGCACGGCCGTCACCACAACCAGGACCGCGGCCGACCGCACGGCCGGCACCGCGGCCGGCCGAGCGGTCCCGAGCCCGCAGGCGCCGTCGCGGGCCGGGCCGGGCGGGCCCACCGACCGGACGGTGCCACGGCGTGCAGCCGTGCACGCGGCTTCCGGGCATCGGCTCGGAGCAGCCCACCCCCGGCAGGAGGGGCCCACGGATCTGCGTCTGGTGCCGCCCGCGCTCGCCGCCTGGGCGACGGCGGCCCTGATGCCGGACGTGGCGCCCGGGTGGGCCGCGGGCATCGCGACCGGTGCTCTGGCCCTGTCCGGCGCGCTGCTGCTGAAGGGGCGGGGACGCCGACCGAGGCGCACACGGCCCCGTGTGTCGCTCGCCGCCCTCCTCCTCTGCGTCGCCGCATCCGCGACCTCGGCCACGTTGCACGGCGCGGACCTGCACCGCGGGCCCGTGCCGGCCCTGGCGCGGCAGTACGCCACCGTCACCGCCGAGGTGGAGGTCACCGCGGACCCCCGCCTCACCCGGCCCCGCGTCCGGGGGAACCGGGCCGTGCCGCCCACCGTGCTGATCGAGGCGGACGTGAGACGGGTGACGGAGACGGACGGAAGGGTGACGGTGACGCGCACGCCGGTGCTGATGCTCGTCGACGTCGGGGAAGGCGCGGGAGGCCCGTCCCCGGACGGGGCGCGGCCCACGCGGCTCGGGCCGGGCGCGGCACGCTGGTCGGGACTGCTGCCGACGACGCGGCTCCGCGTCACCGTGAAATCGGCTCCCCCGAGGGAGAGCGGGGACCGGATCGCCGCCGTACTACGGGTACGGGCCGTCGGGGCGGCGCCGGACGTGGTGGCGGAGCCGTCGGGGCCGCAGCGGCTGGCGGGACGGCTGCGGGCGGGCCTGCGGGAGGCCACCGACGGCCTGCCGGCGGACGCGCGGGCCCTGCTGCCGGGGCTGGTCGTCGGAGACACCTCGCGCATCACGCCGGAACTGGAGGAGGCGTTCAAGGAGACCGACCTCGCGCACACCCTGGCCGTGTCCGGAGCCAACTTCACGATCGTGCTCGCCCTGCTGCTGGGGCCGCCCGGGCTGGCCCAGCGCGCCGAACGCCGGGGACTGGCGCCCCGGCTCGGCATCTCCCTGCGGACGACCGCGCTGCTCGGCGGGGGGCTCGCCCTGGCCTTCGTCGTCGTGTGCCGGCCCGACCCGAGCGTGCTGCGGGCCGCCGCCTGCGGTTCCGTGGCCCTGTTCGCGGTGGCCACCGGACGTCGCAGGTCACTGCTCCCGGCGCTCGCGACGGCCGTGCTGCTCCTGGTGCTGTACGACCCCGGGCTGGCCCGCAGTTACGGTTTCCTGCTCTCCGTACTGGCCACGGGGGCGCTGCTCACCCTGGCCCCGCGGTGGAGCGGGGCGTTGCAGCGGCGCGGGGTCCCGCCCCGGCTCGCCGAGGCACTGGCCGCCGCGAGCGCCGCGCAGGCCCTGTGCGCGCCGGTCGTCGCCGTGCTGTCGGCGCGGGTGAGCCTGGTGGGGGTGCCCTGCAATCTGCTCGCGGAGTTCGCGGTCGCGCCGGCCACGGTGCTGGGTTTCGCGGCGCTGGCGACGGCGCCGGTGGCCATGCCCGTGGCCGAGGGGGCCGCCTGGTGCGGTGGCTGGCCGGCCGAGTGGATCGCCGGGATCGCCCGCACCGGGGCCGCGCTCCCCGGCGCGGGGGTGGACTGGCCGGGCGACTGGACCGGGGCGGCGCTGCTCGCGCTCCTCACCGTGGGCGTACTGCTCGTCGGCCGGCGCCTGCTGCGGCACCCCTGGTGGTGCGGTGTGTGCGCGGTGCTGCTGGTGCTGGCGGTGGTGCAGCCGCCGCCCCTGCCCCGGGTGTTCACGGGGTGGCCCCCGCCGGACTGGCGGATGGTGATGTGCGACGTGGGACAGGGTGACGCCCTGGTGCTCGCGGCGGGCGAGGGCGCGGGCGTCGTGGTGGACGCCGGGCCCGACCCGGCGCGGATCGACCACTGCCTGCGCTCGCTCGGGATCACCCGCGTCCCGCTCGTGGTGCTGACCCACTTCCACGCCGACCACGTGGCGGGGCTGTCCGGCGTGCTGAGGGGACGTTCGGTGGGTGCGATCGAGACGACCGCCCTCGGAGAGCCGGCCGACCAGGCGGAGGCCGTCCGCAGACAGGCTGCCGCACGGCGCATCCCGCTGCGGCACGCAGCCGCCGGGGAGCAGCGACGGTCGGGCCCGCTGTCCTGGCAGGTCGTGTGGCCACCGCCGAGTCCGCCCACCGCGGTCGCGGGGACGCGCCCGCCGACGGGCACGGAAGGCGGCCCCAACGACGCCAGCGTCGCCCTCCTGGTCCGGACGGCGGGACTGCGGCTGCTGCTGCTCGGCGACCTGGAGCCCCCGGCACAGCGGGAGCTGGCACGCTCTCCGGCGGCAGCGGCACTGCACGGCGTCGACGTGCTGAAGGTGGCGCACCACGGCTCCGCTCACCAGGACCCCGGCCTCATGCGGAAGGCCGCTCCACGCCTGGCCCTCATCAGCTGCGGTGAGGAGAACACCTATGGCCACCCGGCCCCCAGCACGGTGCAGGCGCTGCGCGCCCAGGGCGCGATGGTCCTGAGTACCGACCGGGATGGCGCCCTGGCGGTCACAGGCACGGGCGGGGCACTGCGGGTGGCGGGGGCTGAGGGGAGGCGGACGGACCGGAGGCGTGGGGTGGGCGGGGGCGGGGGTGAGGGAGGGACTGGAGATGTTGGAGGGACTGTGGGTGATGGGCGGACTGTGGGCGGCAGCGGGAACTGAAGGCGTGGAAGAAGTGCCGTCCAGGGCGGTGATATCGGGCCACACGGGGCTACTCCAGTGGACTCCCGGCACATCTGCCGGTTTCCAGTGATGTGGTCGTGTGTTGCCTCGAAAGCCTCAATGGTGATCGAATGTTTCTTCGTCAACTAGTTCCACGTCGTGCAGAGGGTGTCGAAGATGATCGGCCGTTGGCTGGGAAGCCGCACGAAACGGATGCAACGGACGGGCCCCCTGGCGGCGGTGCGGACCCCGCCGAACGCGGGTGTCCTGAGCTGCCGGGTCCTGGACCCCGTCAACGAGCCCGTGCCGAACGCGGAGTTCGCGGTCAGCGACGACATGGGGCGCAAGGTGGTCGGCGGTGGGACGGACCCGTTCGGGTCGTTCGTGGCGACGGTACCCGCGGGGGAGTACCGGCTCGCCGTGTCCGCCGAGGGCTACACGCCGTACCGGGCGTCCGCGACCGTCACCGAGGACTCGCTGGTCTCGCTCGGCGACGTGACCCTGCAGGTGGCGCAGCCCCCGGAGCTGCCCGCGCCGGGCGACTGGGAGATCGAGCCGGCGCACTCGTCGATCGCCTTCACCGCGCGGCACATCGGACTGGCCCGCATCCACGGCCGGTTCAACTCCTTCGCGGGCGCGGTGCGGATCGCCGAGGACATGGAGCACTCGGCGATGCACGTGGTGATCGACGCGGCGTCCATCGACACCAACGTGAAGACGCGCGACGACCACCTGCGGTCGGGTGACTTCCTGGACGTGCAGCGGTTTCCGACCCTGGAGTTCTACAGCGAACGGTTCACGCACCGGGGCGGCAACCGGTGGGCCGTCACAGGGGCCCTGTCCCTGCACGGTGTGACGCGCACGGTCACGCTGGACGCCGAGTACCTCGGTCTCGGCGAAGGCATGGAGGGCGAGACGCGGGCGGCCTGCCGCGCCACGACCGAGCTGCACCGCGACGACTTCACGGTGAGCTGGCAGACGATGCTGGCGCGCGGCATCGCCGTGGTCGGCCCCAGCATCCGGATCGACCTCGACGTACAGATCGTGCCCAAGGGCTGACCGGGACGGCAGGGGCGGTGCAGGCGGCAGGGCCGACCGGGAGGTCCGGCTGCCGCTGCGGTGTCCGACAATGGCACTCGTGAGTGATGTGAGACATGTGCTGGTGCTGCCCGACCGCGATGCCGCGGAGGAGGCGGCCCAGGCGCTCGGGGAGCGCTTCGGGATCGACGAGGAACCCCGGCTGGTGCGGGACGCCCTGGCCGGCGAGGACGACGCCGAGGACGCGCAGTGGCTCGTCGTCCTGCGCGACGAGCGGGGACTGCTGGACCCCGCCGAGCTGGACGAGTTCGCGGGGGAGTGGGAAGGCTGGCGCGAGGAGCCCTGACCTCCCGCGGGCCCCGGCCCGGGGCCCGTTGTCAGCGGTGCGTGCGATGCTTGTCGCGATGGCCAGGAAGACTGCGAACGACGACCCTCTCGCCCCGGTGACCCTTGCCGTGGGCCAGGAGGACCTCCTGCTCGACCGTGCCGTGCAGGAGGTGGTGGCCACCGCGAGGGCCGCCGACGCCGACACGGACGTACGCGACCTGACCCCCGACCAGCTGCAGCCCGGCACACTCGCCGAGCTCACCAGCCCCTCGCTCTTCGCCGAGCGCAAGGTCGTGGTCGTACGCAACGCGCAGGACCTGTCCGCCGACACCGTCAAGGACGTCAAGGCCTACCTCGGCGCACCCGCCGAGGAGATCACCCTCGTCCTGCTGCACGCGGGCGGCGCCAAGGGCAAGGGCCTGCTGGACGCCGCGCGCAAGGCCGGGGCGCGCGAGGTGGCGTGCGCCAAGATGACGAAGCCCGCGGACCGGCTGGCCTTCGTGCGGGCGGAGTTCCGTACCGCGGGGCGGTCGGCCACCCCCGAGGCGTGCCAGGCGCTGGTCGACTCGATCGGCAGTGACCTGCGGGAGCTGGCCTCGGCGGTCTCCCAGCTGACCGCCGACATCGAGGGGACGATCGACGAGGCGGTCGTCGGCCGGTACTACACCGGACGCGCCGAGGCCTCCAGCTTCACGGTCGCCGACCGGGCGGTCGAGGGGCGGGCGGCGGAGGCGCTGGAGGCGCTGCGCTGGTCCCTCGCGACCGGGGTGGCACCGGTGCTGATCACCAGTGCGCTGGCGCAGGGCGTGCGAGCGATCGGCAAGCTCTCCTCCGCCCGAGGCGGACGCCCCGCCGACCTCGCCCGGGAGCTGGGGATGCCGCCGTGGAAGATCGACCGCGTCCGGCAGCAGATGCGCGGCTGGACACCCGACGGCGTCTCCGTGGCCCTGCGCGCGGTGGCCGAGGCGGACGCGGGGGTGAAGGGCGCCGGAGACGATCCCGGGTACGCCCTGGAGAAGGCCGTCGTGACGATCGCCCAGGCCGCCCGGTCCCGGGGGCGGGCGTAGGCGTGGGGCGGGTGCGAACCGCCCGGTCCCGGGGGCGGGCGTAGGCGTGGGGCGGGCTCGGGCCGCGCTGCTCAGGGGGGTGAGGCCCTGAGCGGCGGCCGAAGAGCAGCCCGGCGCCTGGAAGCCCGGTCGGTCGGCCGGACGGACCGAAGGCCCCGGTCTCCGTCCTGGGGAAGGACGGCCACCGGGGCCTTCGGATCAAGCTCGGGGGCCCATGCCCGCGTGGCGAACGCAGGCCGCGCATGGACCCTGGGTGCCGGACGGGAGCGGATGAGAGAGGGCCCGCTCTGGGTCCCTCCGGCGATCAGACCAGATAAGGGGTTCAGCCCTTGAGAGCGCCGACCTTCTGCGCCAGCGCCGACTTCTTGTTGGCGGCCTGGTTCTTGTGGATGACGCCCTTCGAGACGGCCTTGTCGAGCTGACGCGACGCAACGCGCTGGTACTCGGCGGCCTTCTCGACGTCACCCGCGGCAGCGGCCTCGCGGGCCTTGCGGATCGCGGTCTTCAGAGAGGACTTGACGGCCTTGTTGCGCAGCCGGGCCTTCTCGTTGGTCTTGTTCCGCTTGATCTGGGACTTGATGTTCGCCACGAATGAGCCTTTGCAGGTTCAGGTACGAGGCCGCGAAGGCCCGTACCGGTGATTTTCTTGAAGGAGTGCCTCCCGCTGAGAGGGCAAGAGACACAGCCACCCACACTACCAGCGGCCGGTCAGCCCGCCCAAACCCGGCCTGGACCCACCCCGGGACCACCCCCGGAACCCACCCCCGGAGCACCCCCGGGACCCACCCCGGACCACCCCCGGCCCCGTCCCGGGCACGGGCCGGAGCCGCCCTCATCCCCTCCCAAACCCATCCCAGCTCCCCGCCCGTGGGACGATGGAAGCTACGTATAGATCCGACCCGAGACCGCAGACACTGCGGACGCCTCAAGAATCAGGACCCTGCGTGCCCGCGATCCCTAGCCATGTGCCCGAGCCGAGCCGTACCGACCCGGCTCTGATCCGCAACTTCTGCATCATCGCGCACATCGACCACGGCAAGTCCACGCTCGCCGACCGGATGCTCCAGCTGACCGGTGTCGTCGAGCAGCGGCAGATGCGCGCCCAGTACCTCGACCGCATGGACATCGAGCGCGAGCGCGGCATCACGATCAAGTCCCAGGCGGTGCGATTGCCGTGGGCCCCCACCCACGACAAGAGCAGCACGCACATCCTCAACATGATCGACACGCCGGGGCACGTCGACTTCACCTACGAGGTCTCGCGGTCGCTGGCCGCGTGCGAGGGCACGATCCTCCTCGTCGACGCCGCCCAGGGCATCGAGGCGCAGACCCTCGCCAACCTCTACCTGGCGATGGAGAACGACCTCACGATCATCCCGGTGCTGAACAAGATCGACCTGCCGGCCGCGCAGCCCGAGAAGTTCGCCGAGGAACTCGCCAACCTGGTCGGCTGCGACCCCGACGACGTCCTCAAGGTCTCCGCCAAGACCGGCCTCGGCGTCGACGCGCTGCTGGACAAGGTCGTCGCCGAGGTTCCCGCCCCGGTCGGCGTCAAGGACGCCCCCGCCCGCGCGATGATCTTCGACTCGGTCTACGACTCCTACCGCGGTGTCGTGACGTACGTCCGTGTCATCGACGGCCAGCTCAACAAGCGCGAGCGGATCCGGATGATGTCCACCGGCGCCACGCACGAGCTGCTGGAGATCGGCACCAACTCGCCGGAGATGCTCGCCGCCGACGGCCTCGGCGTCGGCGAGGTGGGATACCTGATCACCGGTGTGAAGGACGTCCGCCAGTCCAAGGTCGGTGACACCGTCACCAGCCAGCACAAGGGCGCCCAGGAGGCGCTCGGCGGCTACAAGGACCCCAGGCCCATGGTCTTCTCCGGCCTGTACCCGCTGGACGGCTCGGACTACCCCGAGCTGCGCGAGGCACTGGACAAGCTGCAGCTCAACGACGCCGCCCTGGTCTACGAGCCGGAGACCTCCGCGGCCCTCGGCTTCGGTTTCCGCGTCGGCTTCCTGGGCCTGCTGCACCTCGACGTGATCCGCGAGCGGCTGGAGCGCGAGTTCGGGCTCGACCTGATCGCCACCGCGCCCAACGTGGTCTACCGCGTGATCATGGAGGACGGCACCGAGCACACCGTCACCAACCCGAGCGAGTTCCCCGAGGGCAAGATCGACGAGGTGTACGAGCCGGTCGTGCGCGCCACCATCCTGGCGCCGACCGAGTTCATCGGCTCGATCATGGAGCTGTGCCAGACCCGGCGCGGCACCCTGCTCGGCATGGACTACCTGTCCGAGGACCGGGTGGAGATCCGCTACACCCTCCCGCTCGCCGAGATCGTCTTCGACTTCTTCGACCAGCTCAAGTCGAAGACGCGCGGTTACGCCTCGCTGGACTACGAGCCCACCGGCGAGCAGACCTCCAGCCTGGTCAAGGTCGACATCCTGCTGCACGGCGACAAGGTGGACGCCTTCTCGGCGATCACCCACAAGGACCAGGCGTACGCGTACGGCGTCCGGCTCGTCGCCAAGCTGAAGGAGCTGATCCCGCGCCAGGCCTTCGAGGTGCCGGTGCAGGCCGCCATCGGCTCCCGGGTGATCGCCCGCGAGACCATCCGCGCCATCCGCAAGGACGTCCTCGCCAAGTGCTACGGCGGTGACATCTCCCGCAAGCGGAAGCTGCTGGAGAAGCAGAAGGAAGGCAAGAAGCGGATGAAGATGGTGGGTTCCGTGGAGGTTCCGCAGGAGGCCTTCATCGCGGTCCTGTCCAGCGACGACGGCGCGGGGTCGGGCAAGGGCAAGAAGTAGCCGCGACCACCCCCGCGGCCCGCTCCGCACACCCCGGTGAACCGGCTGCGGAGGGGCCCGTCGCGCGCGAGCGCGGCGGGCCCCTTCGCATGTCACGGGTGGGCTTCCGTACGAAGTGACAGGGCGCGGAGACTTACGCAGGGGCCGGTCGCCCTTTACTCTGATGCCTGCTCGGTAGTTACTCATGAGTTAAACAACGTCTGAGCAGTACACGCTGAGCAGTGCACGTCTGAGCAGCACCCGCCCGAGCAGCACACGTCAGCACAACCGCCCGAGAGTGAACCAGCCGCACCTGAACCATCCGCACCCGAGTCGGCCGCAACGACCCGGCCGCACCGTCGCGGGCCCACGGAGGATGTCGTGAGCGACACACAGACACTGATCGAGAACCGTCCGCCCTCCGTGGCGGGACTCTTCCTGGAGCGGGTGGCGGCCACGCCAAACGCCGAGGCGTACCGCTATCCGGTGCCGTCGGCCTCGGGCGAGGGCCCGGACGACTGGAAGTCGCTGACCTGGGCGCAGGCCGCCGAGCGGGTCCACGCCATCGCGGCCGGCCTGATCGAACTCGGCGTGCAGCCCGAGCAGCGCGTGGCCCTCGCCTCATCCACCCGGCTGGAGTGGATCCTCGCCGACCTCGGCATCATGTGCGCGGGCGCGGCGACGACCACCGTCTATCCGCAGACCAACGCCGAGGAGTCGGCGTACATCCTCTCCGACTCCGAGAGCAAGGTGCTGATCGCGGAGGACGCCGCCCAGCTCGTCAAGGCGAGGGAGAAGCGCGGCGAGCTGCCCACGCTGACCCACGTCGTGGTGATCGACGCGACCGGCGCCGACACCACCGAGGAGTGGGTGCTCACCCTCGACGAGCTGGAGCGGCTCGGCGCGGCCCGCCTGGAGGCGGACCCGGAGCTGGTCAGGAAGCGGGTGGGCGCGCTCACCAAGGACCAGCTCGCGACCCTCATCTACACCTCCGGCACCACCGGCCGGCCCAAGGGCGTCCGCCTCCCGCACGACAACTGGTCGTACATGGCGAAGGCGATCACCGCGACCGGCCTGGTGACCGCGGACGACGTGCAGTACCTGTGGCTGCCGCTCGCGCACGTCTTCGGCAAGGTGCTGACCTCCGGTCAGATCGAGGCCGGCCACGTCACCGCAGTCGACGGCCGCGTCGACAAGATCATCGAGAACCTGCCGGTCGTCCAGCCGACCTACATGGCGGCCGTGCCCCGCATCTTCGAGAAGGTCTACAACGGTGTCGCCGCCAAGGCCCGCGCGGGCGGCGGAGCCAAGTACAAGATCTTCCAGTGGGCGGCCGGCGTCGCCCGCGAGTACGCCAAGGTCACCCAGGACAACTTCAAGCGGACCGGCACCGCGAGCGCCCCCGCCGGCCTGCGCACCAAGCACGCCGTCGCCGACAAGCTCGTCTACGCCAAGATCCGCGAGGCCTTCGGCGGACGTCTGCGCGCCTGCGTCTCCGGCTCGGCCGCCCTCGCCCCCGAGATCGGCTACTTCTTCGCCGGCGCCGGCATCCACATCCTGGAGGGGTACGGTCTCACCGAGTCCTCCGCCGCGTCCTTCGTGAACCCCGGCGAGGCCTACCGCACCGGCACGGTCGGCAAGCCGCTGCCCGGCACCGAGGTGCGCATCGCCGACGACGGCGAGATCCTGCTGCGCGGCCCCGGCATCATGGAGGGCTACCACCAGCTGCCCGAGAAGACCGCCGAGGTGCTGGAGAGCGACGGCTGGTTCCACACCGGCGACATCGGCGAGCTCTCGCCCGACGGCTACCTGCGCATCACCGACCGCAAGAAGGACCTGATCAAGACCTCCGGCGGCAAGTACATCGCGCCCGCCGAGGTCGAGGGGCGGTTCAAGGCGGTCTGCCCCTACGTCTCCAACATCCTGGTGCACGGCGCCGACCGGAACTTCTGCACCGCGCTCATCGCCCTCGACGAGATCGCGATCACCGAGTGGGCCAAGGAGAACGGCCTGGAGGGCAGGCCGTACGCGGAGATCGTCGCGGCGCCCGTGACCGTCGAGATGGTCGACGGCTACGTCAGGCAGCTGAACGAGGGCCTCCAGCGCTGGCAGACCCTCAAGAAGTTCCGCCTGCTGCCCCGCGACCTCGACGTCGAGCACGGGGAGATCACCCCGAGCCTGAAGCTGAAGCGGCCGGTCGTGGAACGGGAGTACAAGCACCTGATCGAAGAGATGTACGAGGGCTCACGCGAGGCCTGACCGCGCGGGCGGTGTTGCGGGGCGGGTCGACGTGACCCGCCCCGTCGGCTGACGGCCGACACACACCTCGCCTGAACGTCGCCGACGGGTGAGCGTGGGGAAAGTCGTGGCTGTGGGGGAGCGGCGGCCGATAGGATCGAAGATTCTCAGGAACCCCTGCGAGCCGGTGGTGCTCTCGGGGAACGTGGCTACCCAGAGCGAGTATCCATCCGATGAGCGCAGGTGGCACGGCACGTACGCCGGATCCCAGGCTTGCGGAACTCGCCCGCACCTCACGGGACTTCAACTTTCTGTACGACCATCTGGTCCGTCTGGTCGCCTACGGTGCCGCTGCCGAGTCGCACGTCTTCACCGACCCGAACACCTCACTTCTCAAGTCCCGGCAGTTCGGCGAGGCCCTCGCCGCCGGTTCTTTGGGATCCTTTTTGACGATGTCGTCCATGCGGATGAGCTCTCTGCATTCCTTCAGCAGCGCTTTCCGGATGTGCTGAACCTCCAGCGGCATGCTCTGCCCGCCCTGCGCCATGCACCCTCCACCATCGAGGCCTTGACCAACTTTCCACTCTAACCACGCCGTGTGGGCTGCTTCACGCCAAATGGCCGGATAACTGCTTGCGTTGGTTGTCGGCTTGGTGCGTTAACGGCCGACGCGCGGCCTGGCGTCGTCACGGCAATGATGTCGATCTCTGAGGGTGGGTGTCCGGGAGGCACTTTTTCGACGGGGCGAGGGATGCAGTTCGAGGGCTGCAAGTCGTATGGAAGCCGAGCCGTGGGGCGGGAGTGTCTCGGATGCCGGTTCCAGGGTTCGCGGGCGGAGGGCTGGTGTGCGGGCACATGTCTGGTCACTCGTTCGGGTGAGCCTGGCCGGATCTGAAAAGAGATGCCAAGTGTGCCGTTAGGTTGGCGGCGTGGCGACACCGGTGCAATCCGGAGGAACCGGGCGCCGCTCGGCGTGCTCCTCGGCGAGGGTCGGATGGGCTCCGTGTCGAAGTAGGCCACGGACGTTCTGTGCGGATTCAGGCAGACTGCCAATGTTTCGTTGAACGCTGAACCGGGAGGGGGTGGGCTGGATGATCAGGACGTACAAGTTCCTCTTGCGGCCTACCGTGCGGCAGGCAGTCGCGTTCGGCGAGATGCTGCGTGATCACTGCTTGCTGTACAACGGGGCCCTGCAAGAACGCCGGGATGCCTACCGGCACGCGTCCAGGACCATCGTCCGGTATGGGGACCAGTCGGCTCAGCTCAAAGAGATCCGAGCGTTCGACCCGAAGTGTCAAGGGCGATGGTCTTTCAGTTCGCAACAAGCGACGCTCAGACGGCTTGACAAAGCGTTCGTCGCGTTCTTCCGCCGTGTCAGGACCGCTGAGAAGGCTGGCTACCCGCGCTTTCGGGGCATTGGTCGTTTTGACACCGTGGACTTCCCCAGGGACGGGGACGGGTGTCGCTGGGATCCCACACCGCACGATCCGATCACCCGTGTGCGCTTTCAGGGCGTCGGGCACGTCAGGGTTCATCAGCACCGCCCGGTAACCGGCAGGGTCAAGACGGTCTCAGTCAAGCGTGAGGGCAAGCGCTGGTATGTGATTCTCACTGCCGAGCAGGCCATGCCCGAGCCGCTGCCCGCCAGCGGCAGCATGGTCGGCATCGACCTTGGCGTCGCCAACTTCCTCGCAGACTCGTACGGTCGCTTCGTACCCAATCCGCGTCACGGTCGTAAGGCTGCCGCGAAACTCGAAGCAGCACAACAGGCGCTCAGCCGGTGCAGACGTGGCAGCAAGCGCAGGCGCAAGGCCGTGGAGGAAGTCGCCCGGCTGCACCGCAAGGTCCGCCGCCAACGCCTCGACCACGCACACAAGACAGCTCTTGACCTCGTGCGGAGACATGACTTCATTGCGCATGAAGCCCTCAAGGTCCGCGACATGGTCAAAGCCCCCGTTACGAAGCCGAACCCGGCCGCGCCGGGCACCTTCTTGCCCAACGGGGCCGCGTTCAAGACCGGGCTGAACCGATCGATCGCTGATGCCGGATGGGGGGTGTTCCTTGCGATCCTGACCGCCAAGGCTGAAAGGGCCGGACGGGAAGTCATCGCGGTGGACCCCCGCAACACCTCCCGGACTTGCCCTATGTGCGGGCACGTCTCAGCGGAGAACCGGCCCACGCAGGACAAGTTTCAGTGCACTGCCTGCGGCCACCGCGCTCACGCGGACACCGTGGGCGCTTTGAACGTCCTCCGGGCCGGGCTGGTCCGTCGTGAAGCCTAACCGGCCCAGCGAGAAGCCACTTCCGTCAGGCAGTGGAGGAGTCACGGGGGCCATTCCGACGCAACGGGAGACCGTCTCCCGCGCCAACGGGGCGCCGGCGCACGCTGCCGAGGCGCCGGCCCAGGGGTGTGCGCTGGCGTACGTGACCCTGCTCGGCAGCTCCCTGGCGCCGGGTGCGGCCCGCGAGATGGTGCGGGACGCGTTGGCCGACTGGTCCGAGCTGGGCCTGCCCGGCACGGAGCAGCTGACCGGGCATCTCGTCGCCGACGCCCTGGTGACGGTCAGTGAGCTGGTCACCAACGCCGTCGTGCACGCCGGTACGGACGTCGAGGTGGTCTGCCGGCTCGAGGAGACGGGCACCCTCGTCGTCGAGGCCACGGACCACCACCCGTCCCGCGCGCCGGGGAGCGGCGACCACGGGACGCCGCACGAGATCGTCGAGTACGGGCGCGGCCTGCGGCTCGTCGCCGCGCTCTCGGAGGCCTGGGGCATCACGTACCGACCGGGCACCAAGACGGTGTGGGCGCGGCTGCCGGCCGCCGGCACCGATGTCGCCGAGCAGATCGAGACGTACGCCGGTGGGCGGGCCGGGTGGTGCGGCGAACCGCCGGCCCTGGAATCCCCGGAGGAGGGCGCCTCAAGCCCGTACGGTCCGACGGCCCTGCACGGCTCGGCCGGCGGGGACGCCCCGGGCCACCGGGCCGGCCTGGGCGTTCCGGCCCGCGCGGACGACGGTCCGTCGGGGCGGGGGGACGGACGGCCGGGCGTGGAGGACGGTGCACCGCTTCCGGGGAGCGGCCCGCCGGGCACGGAGGGCGGATCGCCGGGCACGGAGGCCGGATCGCCGGGCACGGAGGCCGGATCGCCGGGGACGGAGGGCAGCCCGGCCTCCCCGGACGACGGCCCGCCATCCCCGGAGGCCGGATCACCGGGTACGCAGGGCGGCCCGCCAGGTGCGAAGGCGGGCCCGCCGGACCCGGAGGGCCGTTCCCCCGGTGCGCAGGCCCATCCGCCAGGCCCGGAGAAGGAGCCGAAGTACCCTGTCCGCGGAGCAGGCCCCGACCGGCCGGGCCCCTCGCCACGCCCGCGCTGGTGGAGCGGCACGGCCGCGACCGGCCGGCGCCACATCCGCGACCGGGAGTGGCTGGGACGTGGCGCCCTCTCCTTCCTCGCCGAGGCCTCCGACCTCCTGGCCGGGCAACTCGACGAGGACCTGGTCGCCTCCCTCGCCGGCCAGCTGATCGTGCCGCGGCTCGCCGACTGGTGCGCCGTGTGGCTGGAGGACGAGTCCCTGGGCCGGGGAGCCTGGAGCGACGGCCCCGGGTCGGCCGTGGGAGCGCGGCTGGCCCGCGTCTGGCACGGCAGCGAGAGCCACATCGAGGAGCTGCGCCGGGTCCTGGAGAAGGACCCGCCCCGCCCGCGCGACCCGTGGCGTTCCGGCCCGGTCGCCCACCCCTGGCCCGGCGAGGGGCTCGGCCCGGACGGCACGCACGGCGCCGCGCTCGCCTACCGCCTGGTCGCGGGCGGCCGGCCGCTGGGCACCCTCGTGATCGGACGGGCCGGCACCCTCCGCTTCCCCGACGAGATCAGCGGCCTCGTCGAGGATCTCAGCCGCCGCGTGGCGCTCGCCATCGGCGCCGCCCGCCAGTACGCCCGGCAGGCCACCATCAGTGCCGTCCTGCAGCGCGGCCTGCTGCCCGGCGCCGTCGCGGAGATCCCCGGCGTGCGCAGCGCCCTCGTCTACGAACCGTGCGACAAGGGCGGCCCCAGCGGCGACTTCTACGACCTCTTCCCGGCCGGTGACGGCCGCTGGTGCTTCGCCGTCGGCGACGTGCAGGGCAAGGGCCCCGAAGCCGCCGTCGTCATCGGGCTCGCCCGGCCCTGGCTGCGGCTGCTGGCCCGCGAGGGGTACGGGGTCCCCGACGTCCTCGACCGCCTCAACCAGCTCCTCCTCGACGACGCCACCGAGGCCGCGGACGCCGCCGCCCGCGCCCTGGTCGCCGTCGGCGGCCGTCCGGTTGCCCCGGGCGACGGACCGCAGACCCGCTTCCTGTCCCTCCTCTACGGCGAACTGGCCCCCTTCGACGGCGGCGTCCGCTGCACCCTCGCCTCCGCCGGGCACCCGCTGCCCCTGCTCCTCGGACCCGACGGCGCCGTGCGCGCGGTCGCCCAGCCGCAGACCCTGCTCGGGGTCGTCGAGGACGCGACGTACATCAGCGAGACCTTCGACCTGCGGTCCGGCGACACCCTGCTGTGCGTCACGGACGGCGTCACCGAGCGGCGCAGCGGCTCGCGCCAGTTCGACGACGGGGACGGGCTCGCGGCGGTGCTCGCCGGGTGCGCGGGGCTCGACGCCGGCCTGGTCGCGGAGCGCATCAGGCGGCTGGTGCACGAGTTCGGGGCGCGGCCCCCGGAGGACGATCTGGCGCTGCTGGTGCTCCAGGCCAAGTGACGGCCGGGGTACGGGACGGGTGCGGGACAATGGACCGCATGCCCTCCGCACTCCCCGACGGCGAACCCGTCCCCGCCGACGGCGCCCTCCCGGCGTCCGCGCTCGCCGGCGCCGCCGACCGCCCCCTCGGTTTCTACCTGCACGTGCCGTACTGCGCGACCCGCTGCGGCTACTGCGACTTCAACACCTACACCGCCACCGAGCTGCGCGGCACCGGCGGCGTCCTCGCCTCCCGGGACAACTACGCCGAGACGCTCGTCGACGAGGTCCGCCTCGCCCGCAAGGTGCTCGGCGACGACCCCCGCGAGGTCCGCACGGTCTTCGTCGGCGGTGGCACACCCACCCTGCTGGCCGCCGGTGACCTGGTGCGGATGCTGCGGGCGATCCGCGACGAGTTCGGCCTCGCGGCGGACGCGGAGGTCACGACGGAGGCCAATCCCGAGTCCGTCGACCCGGCGTACCTGGACACCCTCCGTTCGGGCGGTTTCAACCGGATCTCCTTCGGCATGCAGAGCGCGCGACAGCACGTCCTGAAGGTGCTGGACCGCACCCACACCCCGGGCCGCCCGGAGGCGTGCGTCGCCGAGGCCCGCGCGGCCGGCTTCGACCACGTCAACCTGGACCTGATCTACGGCACCCCCGGAGAGTCCGACGACGACTGGCGCGCGACCCTCGACGCCGCGCTCGGTGCCGGGCCCGACCACGTCTCCGCGTACGCCCTGATCGTCGAGGAGGGCACCCGGCTCGCCCGCCGCATCCGGCGCGGCGAGGTCCCGACGACCGACGACGACGTGCACGCCGACCGGTACCTGATCGCGGAGGAGCGGCTGTCGGCAGCGGGCTTCGACTGGTACGAGGTGTCGAACTGGGCCACCTCGGACGCGGGGCGCTGCCTCCACAACGAGCTGTACTGGCGGGGCGCCGACTGGTGGGGCGCGGGACCCGGCGCGCACTCGCACGTGGGCGGCGTGCGCTGGTGGAACGTGAAGCACCCGGGCGCGTACGCGGCGGCGCTGGCGGCGGGACGGTCGCCGGGGGCCGGCCGTGAGGTCCTCGCGGACGAGGACCGCCGCGTGGAGCGCGTCCTGCTGGAGCTGCGGCTGCGGGAGGGGGTGCCGCTGGCCCTGCTCCGGGAGGAGGGGCTCGCGGCGTCGCGCCGGGCGCTGTCGGACGGGCTGCTGGAGCAGGGCCCGTACGAGGAGGGGCGGGCGGTGCTGACGCTGCGGGGGCGCCTGCTGGCGGACGCGGTGGTCCGGGACCTGGTGGACTGAGACGTTCCGGCGCCGTCACGGGGCAGGGTCCGCGTCCGGATCCGGCCGACTCCATGGTGCCGGCCGGCGACCGGCCCCGGCGCGATCCGGCCGGTACCCGGCCAGGCCGGCTGGGGTGCGACGGCGGTTCGGCCGACGGCCGGCGACCCGCGGCCGGTCCCGACACCATCCGGCCGGTTCCCGCCAGGCCGGCCCGGACGCGATGGCCGTTCGGCCGACGGCCGGCGGTCGGCCCCGGCCGGAACCCGGCCCGGCCGGCCCGGGCGCCGACGGCCGACGACCCGCGGCCGGTCCCGGCGCGAGACGGCCGGGCCCCCTAGGAGGGCGGGGCCGTCACGAAGTCGATGAGTTCCTCCACGCGGCCCAGCAACTCCGGTTCCAGGTCCTTGTACGACCGCACCCGCCCCAGGATCCGCTGCCAGGCGGCGCCCGTGTTCTCCGGCCAGCCCAGGGCCCGGCACACGCCCGTCTTCCAGTCCTGCCCGCGCGGCACCCGGGGCCAGCCGCCGATCCCCAGCGACGACGGCTTCACGGCCTCCCAGACGTCGATGTAGGGGTGGCCGACGACCAGCGCGTGCTCGCTCGTCACCCCCTGTGCGATCCGCCACTCCTTGGACCCCGGCACCAGGTGGTCCACCAGCACCCCCAGCCGGGCGTCCGGCCCCGGCGCGAAGTCGGCGACGATCGAGGGCAGGTCGTCCACGCCCTCCAGGTACTCCACGACGACACCCTCGATGCGCAGGTCGTCGCCCCACACCTTCTCGACCAGTTCGGCGTCGTGCCGTCCCTCGACGTAGATCCGCCCGGCACGCGCCACGCGGGCGCGGGCGCCGGGGACGGCGACCGAACCGGATGCCGTACGGGTGGGCCGTACCGGACCGGACGACGGCCGCACCAGCGTCACCACCCGTCCCTCCAGCAGGAAGCCGCGCGGTTCCATCGGGAAGACCCGGCGCTTGCCGAAGCGGTCCTCCAGGGTCACCGTGCCGGCCTCGCAGCCGGTCACCGCCCCGCAGAACCCGGTGCCGGGCTCCTCGACCACCAGGCCGGGATCGGCCGGGACCTCCGGTACCGGCTGCGGTTTCTTCCACGGAGGGGTCAGGTCGGCGGAGTACTGGCGCATTCTGAGGACGATACGAGGAATCCGCGTGCCGTGATCAGCGCGACACGCCGAAACGGGCGGCCAGCGCGTCCCGTTGGGAGCGGACGAACGCCGCGTCCACCACCGCTCCGTGACCGGGCACGTACCGCGCGTCCTCGCCGCCCAGGTCGAGCAGCCGGTCCAGGGCGGCCGGCCAGTGCGACGGTACGGCGTCGGGGCCCGCCTGCGGCCGGCCGGACTCCTCGACCAGGTCACCGCAGAAGACGACCTCCGGGTCGCCCGGCACCAGCACCGCGAGATCGTGGCCGGTGTGCCCCGGGCCCACGTTGGCCAGCAGCACCTGCCGGCCGCCTCCCAGGTCGAGCGTCCACTCGCCGCACACCTCGTGGCGCACGCCGGCCAGCGCGTCGGCCGCCTCCTCCGCGGCCCGCGCGTCCAGCCCCTCCGCCACCGCGTCCGACCGCAGCGCCTCCCGTCCGTGTCCGCCCCGCGCGAACACCACGCCCGTGCCCACCGCGCCGTAGACCTCCGCGCCCGCGAACGCCGCCGCGCCGAAGACGTGGTCGAAGTGGGGGTGGGTCAGCGCGAGATGCGTCACACGGTGACCGGCGAGCCGCTGCGCCTGCGCGCGCAGCCGGGCCCCCTCGCCGAGGCTCGACCCGGTGTCCACCACCAGCGCCGCGCCCGCGCCGACGACCAGCCCCGCCGTGCAGTCCCACCCCGGCAGCCGGCAGCGGCCCACCCCGGCGGCGAGCCGCTCCCATCCCAGTTCTTCCCAAGTCACCGTCACGACGACGACGCTAGCGGTACGGCCCCCGCGCACACGGCGGCGCGGCCCCGGCCTTGCCGGGGGCGTACCCCACGGCCGTACACTGGGCCGGGGAAGTCTGGCACTCGCATGGGGTGAGTGCCAGGGGAACACCGGGCGGACGACTTCTGGAGGTGTGCGCGATGCTCAGTGAACGCAGGCTGAAGGTGCTGCGCGCCATCGTCCAGGACTACGTCGGCACCGAGGAGCCGGTCGGCTCCAAGGCCCTCACCGAGCGGCACAACCTCGGCGTCTCCCCGGCCACCGTGCGCAACGACATGGCGGCCCTGGAGGACGAGGGGTTCATCGCCCAGCCGCACACCAGCGCGGGGCGCATCCCGACCGACAAGGGCTACCGGCTCTTCGTCGACAAGCTGGCCGGCGTCAAGCCGATGACCGCGCCCGAGCGGCGCGCCATCCAGAACTTCCTGGAGGGTGCCGTCGACCTCGACGACGTGGTGGCCCGCACGGTGCGGCTGCTCGCGCAGCTGACCCGGCAGGTCGCCGTCGTGCAGTACCCGTCGCTGACCCGCTCGACGGTGCGGCACGTGGAGCTGCTGGCGCTGGCGCCCGCGCGCCTGATGCTGGTGCTGATCACGGACACCGGGCGGGTCGAGCAGCGGATGGTCGACTGCCCGGCGCCCTTCGGGGAGTCGTCCCTGGCGGACCTGCGGGCGCGGCTCAACAGCCGGGTCGCGGGCCGTCGCTTCACGGACGTGCCGAGCCTGGTCGAGGATCTGCCCGAGGCCTTCGAGGCCGAGGACCGCGGTACGGTCTCCACCGTGCTCTCCACCCTGCTGGAGACGCTGGTCGAGGAGAACGAGGAGCGGCTGATGATCGGCGGCACCGCCAATCTGACCCGCTTCGGGCACGACTTCCCCTTGGTGATCCGACCCGTCCTCGAGGCGCTGGAGGAGCAGGTCGTGCTCCTCAAGCTGCTCGGCGAGGCGAAGGATCCGGGCGTGACCGTCCGTATCGGTCATGAGAACGCCCACGAAGGACTCAACTCCACGTCCGTCGTGTCGGTGGGCTACGGTTCGGGCGGCGAGGCGGTTGCCAAGCTCGGCGTGGTCGGACCGACCCGCATGGACTACCCGGGAACGATGGGAGCGGTACGCGCAGTGGCACGGTACGTCGGACAGATCCTGGCGGAGTCGTAGGTGGCCACGGACTACTACGCCGTACTCGGCGTGCGCCGCGACGCTTCCCAGGACGAGATCAAGAAGGCGTTCCGGAGGCTCGCCCGCGAGCTGCACCCGGACGTCAACCCCGATCCGAAGACCCAGGAGCGGTTCAAGGAGATCAACGCCGCCTACGAGGTGCTGTCGGACCCGCAGAAGAAGCAGGTCTACGACCTCGGCGGCGACCCCCTCTCGCAGGCCGCCGGCGGCGGCGCGGGCGGCTTCGGCGCGGGCGGCTTCGGGAACTTCTCGGACATCATGGACGCGTTCTTCGGTACGGCGTCGCAGCGCGGGCCGCGCTCGCGCACGCGCCGGGGCCAGGACGCGATGATCCGTATCGAGGTGGAGCTGGACGAGGCCGCGTTCGGCACGACCAAGGACATCCAGGTCGACACGGCCGTCGTCTGCAACACCTGCAACGGCGAGGGCGCGGCCCCCGGCACGTCGGCCCAGACGTGCGACATGTGCCGCGGCCGCGGTGAGGTCTCGCAGGTCACCCGGTCCTTCCTGGGCCAGGTCATGACCTCGCGCCCCTGCCCGCAGTGCCAGGGCTTCGGCACCGTGGTCCCGACCCCGTGCCCGGAGTGCGCGGGCGACGGCCGGGTCCGGTCCCGGCGCACGCTGACCGTGAAGATCCCGGCCGGCGTCGACAACGGCACCCGCATCCAGCTCGCGGGCGAGGGCGAGGTCGGCCCCGGCGGCGGCCCCGCCGGCGACCTCTACGTCGAGATCCACGAGCTGCCGCACTCCACCTTCCAGCGCCGCGGCGACGACCTGCACTGCACCGTCACCCTCCCGATGACGGCGGCGGCCCTCGGCACGAAGGTGCCGCTGGAGACCCTCGACGGCGTGGAGGAGGTCGACATCCGCCCGGGCACCCAGTCCGGCCAGTCGATCCCGCTGCACGGTCGCGGCGTCACCCACCTGCGCGGCGGCGGCCGGGGCGACCTCATCGTCCACGTGGAGGTCACCACCCCGACCAAGCTCGACGCCGAGCAGGAGCGCGTCCTGCGCGAGCTGGCGAAGCTGCGCGGCGAGGAGCGCCCGCAGGGGCAGTTCCAGCCGGGGCAGCAGGGGCTGTTCTCGCGGCTGAAGGACGCCTTCAACGGGCGCTGACACGGGCCCGCGCCAGGAGCTCCCGAGGCGGGTGCTCCTGGCGTATGCCAACGGAAGCCCGGATTCGGGCCCGCTCACCGGACGTGACAACATGCCGTCATGTCCTCCGCACTGACCGATCTCTTCCCCTACCCGATCGTGCAGGCGCCCATGGCGGGCGGCGTCTCCGTGCCGCAGCTCGCCGCCGCGGTCTGCGAGGCGGGAGGGCTGGGATTCCTGGCCGCCGGGTACAAGACCGCGGACGGGATGTACGAGGAGATCAAGCAGCTGCGGGGGCTGACGGGCCGCCCCTTCGGCGTCAACCTCTTCATGCCGCAGCCGGAGAAGGCCCCCGGCGCGGGCGCCGGCTCCCTCACGGGCACCGACGCCGCGCCCTCGCATGCCGCCGCCGTCGGCCTCTACGCCCACCAGCTCGCCGGCGAGGCCGCCTGGTACGAGACGGAGCTGGGCGACCCCGACAGCGGCCGCGACGACGGCTACGACACCAAGCTCGCGGTGCTGCTGGACAACCCGGTGCCGGTGGTGTCGTTCCACTTCGGCGTCCCGAGCCGCGAGGTCGTCGACTCCCTGCACCGCGTCGGCACCTTCGCCCTGGTCGCGGCGACCACCGCGGAGGAGGCCCGGGCCGTCGAGCGGTCCGGCGCCGACGCGGTGATCGCGCAGGGTGTCGAGGCCGGCGGACACCAGGGCACCCACCGCGACAACCCCGAGACGGGCGGCGCCGGCACCGGACTGCTGTCGCTGGTCGCCCAGGTCCGGGAGGCGGTGAGCCTGCCCGTCGTCGCCGCCGGCGGCATCATGCGCGGCGGCCAGATCGCCGCGGTCCTCGCGGCCGGCGCGAGCGCGGCCCAGCTCGGCACCGCCTTCCTCGCCACCCCCGAGTCCGGCGCGCACGACCTGCACAAGCAGGCGCTGACCAACCCCCTGTTCGTGCGCACCGAACTGACCCGGGCCTTCTCCGGCCGCCCCGCCCGCGGCCTGGTCAACCGCTTCCTGCGCGAGCACGGCCGCTACGCCCCCGCCGCCTACCCGGAGGTGCACCACCTCACCGCGCCGCTGCGCAAGGCGGCGGCGAAGGCGGGCGACGCCCAGGGCATGGCGCTGTGGGCGGGCCAGGGCCACCGGATGGCCCGGGAACTGCCCGCCGGGCAGCTGGTGGAGGTGCTGGCGGCCGAACTCGCCGCCGCCGGGACAGCGTTGTCGGACTACGTGACGGGAGGTACCGGTCGATGACGGCACCGGTGTTCGTGGTGGACTCCCTGCGGCCGGCGGACCTGCCCGGCGGGGAGTACGTCCTCGACGGCCCCGAGGGGCGGCACGCCGTCTCCGTGAAGCGGCTGCGCACCGGTGAGGACCTCGTCCTCACCGACGGACGCGGACGCTGGGCCGAGGGCGTGGTGAAGGCGGCCGAGGGCAGGGACCGCCTCGTCGTCGGCGGCCTGGAGCGCGTCCACGAGGAGCCCGAGGAGCGGCCCCGCGTCACCGTCGTACAGGCCCTGCCCAAGGGCGACCGCGGCGAGCTGGCCGTCGAGACGATGACCGAGGTCGGCGTCGACGCGATCGTGCCCTGGGCGGCGTCCCGCTGCATCACGCAGTGGAAGGGCGAGCGCGGCCTGAAGGCGCTCGGCAAGTGGCGGGCGACGGCCCGCGAGGCCGGCAAGCAGTCCCGCCGGGTCCGCTTCCCCGACGTCGCGGACGCGGCGACGAGCAAGCAGGTTGCCTCACTTCTGGCCGTCGCCGACTTCGCCGCCGTCCTCCACGAGAGCGGCGACGCACCCCTGGCCGCCGCCGGACTTCCCGCCGCGGGGGAGATCGTGCTGGTCGTCGGCCCCGAGGGGGGCGTCTCCCCCGAGGAGCTGGCCCTCTTCGCCGAGGCGGGCGCGAAGCCCTACCGCCTGGGGCGCAGCGTCCTGCGCACCTCCACCGCGGGCACGGCCGCGACCGCCGTCCTGCTGGCCCGCACCGGCCGCTGGTCCTGACGGCGGGCCGGCGACCGCCGGCCGGCGGTGGCGAGGTGGCTGTGGAGTGGTCCTGGTCGTCGGGGGGTGGCTGGGCGACTGCCGGTCGGTGGCGGCGGGGTGGTCGTGGAGTGGTCCTGGTCGTCGGGGGGTGGCTGGGCGACTGCCGTCGGTGGCGGCGGGGTGGTCGTGGAGTGGTCCTGGTCGTCGGGGGGTGGCTGGGCGACTGCCGGTCGGTGGCGGCGGGGTGGTCGTGGAGTGGTCCTGGTCGTCGGGGAGTGGCCGGGCGACCGCCGGCCGGCGGCGGCGAGGTGGCTGTGGGGTGGTCCCGGTCGTCGGGGAGTGGCCGTATGCGCCCTACCGCCGGCCCCGCACCGGTGGCACGCTGCCCTTCATGGGGGTATCGAGGCGGATCCGGCGGGTGGTTCCGGTGGTCGTCGGCGCGGTCGTCGCCGTCGGCGGTGTCGGCGCGTGCGACCCGGGCGGGCTCAGCTCCGCGTCCGTGGCGTACACGACCGACCAGACCGTGACGCGTGAACTGCAGCGGCAGAAGGCGCAGGTGCGCTGGCTCACCTGCACCGCCTCGTACGGAGACGACGGCGGCACCGCCTCGGCGGGCGAGGACACCGTCGCCTCGGTCGACTGCGAGGGCAAGACCGACGGCGGCGAGGACATCACCGTCGACGGCAAGGTGACCCGCGTCGTCAACGGCGCCTGCGTGCGCGGCGATCTGACCGCGAAGGTGGACGGCAAGGAGTGGTTCCGGGTCAAGGGGCTGGGCAACTGCGACGCCACGACCGCCCCGCCCGAGAACCGCCCCTCCCCGCACGGGCCCGGGCCCACCGTGACCGTCACCCGGACCATCTGGTGCCCGGACGACCCGCACTGCCGGCCGGTGCAGGGCAAGTAGCCCGGCGGGCCGGCGGGCCGGGAAGTGATCCGAACGGGAAGTGATCCGAACCTCTGTCGGCGGACGGCACCCCTGCATAGGCTGTGGGGGTGACACAGCCCGCAGCGCCTGCCTACCTCCGCTTTCCGCACCCGCACGGCGAGTTGGTCGCCTTCACCGCCGAGGACGACGTGTGGCTCGCCCCGCTCGACGGAGGCCGCGCCTGGCGGGTCAGCGCCGACAACGTGCCGGTGAACCACCCGCGCGTCTCCCCCGACGGCACCGCGGTCGCCTGGACCTCCACCCGCGACGGCGCCCCCGAGGTGCACGTCGCCCCCGTCGACGGCGGCCCCGCCAGGCGCCTCACCCACTGGGGCAGCGCCAGGACCCAGGTCCGCGGCTGGACCCCGGACGGGAAGGTCCTCGCCCTCAGCAGCCACGGGCAGGCCAGCCTGCGCCGCACCTGGGCCCGCGCCGTCCCGCTCGACGGCGGACCGGCCGCCACCCTGCCCTACGGGCCCGTCGGCGCCGTCGCGGACGGCCCGCACACCGTGCTGCTGTCCGCGACGATGGGCCGCGAGGCCGCCTGGTGGAAGCGCTACCGGGGCGGCACGGCGGGCAGGCTGTGGATCGACGCCGAGGACGACGGCGAGTTCGTACGGCTGCACGGTGACCTCGACGGCAACATCGAGTACCCCTTCTGGGCCGGCGACCGGATCGCGTTCCTCTCCGACCACGAAGGCACCGGCGCCCTCTACTCCTCCCTCGCCGACGGCTCCGACCTGCGCCGGCACACTCCGCTCGGGGGCTTCTACGCCCGGCACGCCGCCACCGACGGCACCCGCGTCGTCTACTCCGTCGCCGGTGAACTGTGGACGCTGGACGACCTGGACGGGTCCGAGCCGCGCCGGCTGGAGATCCGGCTCGGCGGTGCGCGCGCCGACCTCCGGGAGTACCCGGTGAACGCGGCCCGCTGGTTCGGCTCCGCGTCCCCCGACCACACCGCGCGCGGCAGCGCCGTCGCGGTGCGCGGCGGCGTGCACTGGGTCACCCACCGCGCCGGACCGGCCCGCGCGCTGGCCGCGCAGCCCGGCGTACGGACCCGGCTGCCGCGCACCTTCCGCGCCGACGGGGAGGAGTGGGTGGTGTGGGTGACGGACGCCGAGGGCGACGACGCCCTGGAGTTCGCGCCCGCCACCGGGCTCGCGCCGGGCGCCACCGCACGGCGGCTGGCCGCCGGACGGCTCGGCCGGGTACTGGACCTCGCCATGGCCCCCGACGGCAGCCGCGCCGCCGTCGCCTCGCACGACGGACGGGTCCTGCTCGTCGAGCGCGGGACCGGCGAGGTCCGCGAGGTCGACCGCAGCGACGACGGCGACGCCTCCGGACTGGTCTTCTCACCCGACTCCGCCTGGCTCGCCTGGTCCCATCCCGGCCCCGACCCGCTGCGTCGGCTGAAGCTCGCCAACACCACCGACCTGTCGGTCTCCGAGGCGACCCCGCTGCGCTTCAAGGACTACTCCCCGGCGTTCACCCTGGACGGCAAGCACCTCGCCTTCCTGTCCACCCGCTCCTTCGACCCGGTCTACGACGAGCACGTCTTCGACCTGGCCTTCGTCGAGGGCGCCCGCCCGTACCTGATCACCCTGGCCGCGACCACCCCGTCGCCCTTCGGCCCGCAGCGCCACGGCCGCCCCTTCGAGACCCCGGACCGGGACGAGACCCCCGACAGCGAGGGCACCCCGGCCACCCGGATCGACATCGAGGGCCTCGCCGACCGCATCGTGCCCTTCCCGGTCGAAGCGGCCCGCTACTCCCGGCTGCGCGCCGCCAAGGACGGCGTCCTGTGGCTGCGCCATCCGGTCACCGGCGTCCTCGGCGCCTCCCGCGCCACCCCGGACGCCCCCGGCCCGCACACCGAGCTGGAGCGCTACGACCTCGCCCAGCAGCGGGTCGAGCACCTCGCCGCCGACGCCGACCACTTCGAGGTCAGCGGCGACGGCAAGCGGGTGCTGCTGTGGACCGACGGACGCCTCAAGGTCGTACCCGGCGACCGGCGGGCCTCCAGCGACGAGGACAGCGACACCAACATCACCGTCGACCTCGGCCGCGTCCGGCAGACCGTCGACCCGGCCGCCGAGTGGCGGCAGATGTTCGACGAGACCGGCCGGATCATGCGGGACCACTTCTGGCGGCCGGACATGAACGGCGTCGACTGGGACGGCGTCCTGGACCGCTACCGGCCCGTCCTGGACCGCCTCGCCACCCACGACGACCTGGTCGACCTCCTGTGGGAGGTGCACGGCGAACTCGGCACCTCGCACGCCTACGTCACCCCGCGCGGCGCCCACGGCACCGGCGCCCGGCAGGGCCTGCTCGGCGCCGACCTGACCCGCCACGAGGACGGCACCTGGCGCGTCGACCGCGTGCTGCCCTCGGAGACCTCCGACCCCGACGCCCGTTCGCCGCTGGCCGCGCCGGGCGTCGCCGTGCGGGCCGGTGACGCGGTCGTCGCGGTCGCCGGCCGGCCCGTCGACCCGGTCACCGGTCCCGGCCCGCTGCTCGTCGGCACCGCGGGCAAGCCGGTCGAGCTGACCGTCTCCCCGTCCGGCGGCGGCGAACCGCGGCACGCGATCGTCGTCCCCGTCGCCGACGAGGAGCCCCTGCGCTACCACGCCTGGGTCGCCGACCGCCGCGCCTACGTCCACGAGCGGTCCGGCGGCCGGCTGGGCTATCTGCACGTGCCCGACATGGTCGGCGCCGGCTGGGCCCAGCTCCACCGCGACCTGCGCGTCGAGGTGGTCCGCGAGGGCCTGGTCGTCGACGTCCGCGAGAACCGCGGCGGGCACACCTCCCAGCTCGTCGTGGAGAAGCTGGCCCGGCGGATCGTCGGCTGGGACCTGCCGCGCGGCATGCGGCCGTCGAGCTACCCGCTGGACGCGCCGCGCGGGCCGGTCGTCGCCGTGGCCAACGAGTTCTCCGGCTCGGACGGCGACATCGTCAACGCCGCGATCAAGGCCCTCGGCATCGGCCCGGTCGTCGGCACCCGCACCTGGGGCGGCGTCATCGGCATCGACAGCCGCTACCGCCTGGTCGACGGGACGCTGATCACCCAGCCCAAGTACGCCTTCTGGCTGGAGGGCTACGGCTGGGGCGTGGAGAACCACGGCGTCGACCCCGACGTCGAGGTCCCGCAGCGCCCCCAGGACCACGCGGCGGGCCGCGACCCCCAACTGGACGAGGCGATCCGGCTGGCCCTGGCCGCGCTGGAGGAGACCCCGGCCAGGACCCCGCCGACCCTGCCCGAGCTGCCCGCGGCCGACTGATGCTGCCCGGACCGCCGGCGACTCGGCCACTGGTCCCGCCCGGGCCGCCTGCGGCCACTGACCTGTCCGGGCCGCCGGCGGCCGGCCGGCCGTGCCCGCGTCGCCGTCGGCCGGCCGTCCCAGCCGCCGGGGACCGGCCGACGTACCCGCGGCCGGGCGAGGTGCCCGCGGCCGGGCGAGGTGCCCGCGGCCGGGCGAGGTGCCCGCGGCCGGGCGAGGTGCCCGGTCGCTACGATGCCCGAAGAAGATCACCGGTGACCCGGTGCTCCCGTGTTCCAGTGTGAGGAGACCCCATGGCGGGCGAGCCACAGGACGACTGCCTGTTCTGCAAGATCGTCGCGGGCCTGATCCCCGCGACGATCGTCCGCGAGACGGACACGACCGTCGCGTTCCGCGACATCAACCCCCAGGCGCCCACCCACGTCCTGGTGATCCCCAAGGCCCACTACCGGGACGCCGCCGCGCTCGCCGCCGGCGCTCCGGAACTCGCGGCGGACGTCCTGCGCGAGACCCAGGAGGTCGCGGACCAGGAGAAGCTGGACAGCTACCGCACCATCTTCAACACCGGCGCCGGCGCGGGCCAGACCGTCTGGCACACCCACGCCCACGTTCTCGGCGGACGCGGCCTCGAGTGGCCCCCCGGATAGGCGCCCGTGTCCGTCCGTGAACTGGTGGTCCTCGGCACCGCCAGCCAGGTCCCCACCCGGCACCGCAACCACAACGGCTACCTGCTGCGCTGGGACGGCGAGGGCATCCTGTTCGACCCCGGCGAGGGCACGCAGCGCCAGATGCTGCGCGCCGGGGTCGCCGCCCACGACCTGAACCGCATCTGCGTCACCCACTTCCACGGCGACCACAGCCTCGGCCTCGCCGGCGTCATCCAGCGCATCAACCTCGACCGGGTGCCGCACGAGGTCACCGCCCACTACCCGCGCTCCGGGCAGCGCTTCTTCGACCGCCTGCGGTACGCCACCGCCTACCGCGAGACGGTCGCCCTCACCGAGGCCCCGGTCGGCGCCGACGGCCCCCTGGCCGTCACCCCCGCCTACACCCTGGACGCCCGCAGGCTCTCCCATCCCGTCGAGTCGTACGGCTACCGCCTCACCGAGCCCGACGGCCGCCGCATGCTGCCCGAGCGCCTCGCCGCGCACGGCATCACGGGCCCCGACGTGGGCCGCATCCAGCGCGAGGGCGTACTGAACGGCGTCCCGCTCGACGACGTCAGCGAGATCCGGCGCGGCCAGCGGTTCGCGTTCGTCATGGACACCCGGCTGTGCGAGGGCGTGCACGCGCTCGCCGAAGGCTGCGACCTGCTGGTCATCGAGTCCACCTTCCTCGACGAGGACGAGTCCCTCGCCTCCGACCACGGCCACCTCACCGCCGGGCAGGCCGCGCGGACCGCCCGGGACGCGGGCGTACGGCACCTGGTCCTGACCCACTTCAGCCAGCGCTACCCGGACCCCGGGGAGTTCGAGCGGCAGGCGCGGGCGGCCGGCTACGACGGTGAGCTGACCGTGGCCCACGACCTACTGAGCGTCCCGGTTCCGAAACGTCGGTAAAACGGTCGTACGATGCTCTGATGCCCCTGCCCAAAGCTGAACTGCACCTCCACATCGAAGGCACCCTGGAGCCCGAGCTGGCCTTCGAGCTGGCCGCCCGCAACGGCGTGACCCTGCCGTACGCGGACACGGACGCGCTGCGCGAGGCGTACCGCTTCGAGGACCTCCAGTCCTTCCTGAACCTGTACTACGAACTGATGGCCGTCCTGCGCACCGAGCGGGACTTCGAGGACCTCGCGAACGCCTACCTCGCCCGCGCCGCCGCGCAGGGCGTGCGGCACGCGGAGATCTTCTTCGACCCGCAGGCCCACCTCGCCCGGGGCGTGGAGATGGGCACGGTCGTGGAGGGCCTGTGGCGGGCGCTGGGCACCAGCCGCGAGCACCACGGCGTCTCCACCCGCCTGATCCTGTGCTTCCTGCGCGACGAGTCCGCCGAGTCCGCCCTCGCGACCCTCGACGCCGCGAAGCCCCACCTCGACCGGATCACCGGCGTCGGCCTGGACTCCGCCGAGGTCGGCCACCCGCCGGTCAAGTTCCGCGCGGTCTACGAGGCCGCCGCCGCCCTCGGGCTGCGCCGGGTCGCGCACGCGGGCGAGGAGGGGCCGCCCCAGTACGTCGTCGAGGCCCTGGACGTCCTCGGCGTCGAGCGGATCGACCACGGGCTGCGCTCGGTCGAGGACCCGGCGCTGGTCGAGCGGCTGGTGCGCGACCGCGTCCCGCTGACTCTGTGCCCGCTGTCCAACGTGCGGCTGCGCACGGTCGACACCCTCGCCGACCACCCGCTGCCCGCGATGCTCGACGCGGGTCTCATGTGCACGGTCAACTCCGACGACCCGGCCTACTTCGGCGGCTACGCGGGCGACAACTTCGACGCCGTGCGGCAGGCCCTCGGCCTCACCGACGAGCGGCTGCGGGAACTCGCCCGCAACTCCTTCCTCGCCTCCTTCCTGGAGGACGACGAGGAGCTGCGGACGCGCTACCTGGCCGAGGTCGAGGCGTACGCGTTTCCGACGGCGTAGGCCTCAGCCCGTCCCGGACCCCGGCGCGGCCGCCGCCTGCCGGGGTCCCGCCGTGTCGTAGGCGTGCCGGACGGCCACGGCCGGGGTTTCCACGTCGATCTCCACCACCGGCTGCTCCACGGCGCCCACCTCCGGCACGGCTCCGCTCGGCGTACCCGTGGCGGCGGCGACCACGGCGGCCGGGGCGCCACCGCGGCGGCGGATCGCGCCGGGCACCAGCGGACGCCCGCCGGTGTGCAGGGCGACGGCCGTCATCGGCGCGGCGACCACCAGCAGACCGGCGGCCAGCACCAGGCCCATGCCCGCGTAACCGGCCTGCGCCGACAGCACACCGCCGGTCAGCGGCCCGGCCGCCGTCCCCAGCGAGGACGCCGAGCCGACGAGCACCGCCCACCGGCCGCGCGGGTCGAGCGACGCGGCCAGGCCGATCAGGTACGACAGCACCACCGGGTACAGCGTGTTCCAGGCGATCTCCCCGGCCGCGAAGACCGTGGGGGTGGTCGCGGAGGCGGTGAGGGCGATGCAGGCGGCGATGACCAGGGTCCCCGCCCCGATGGGCATCGCCCGCCCCAGCCGGGGCCCGAGCGCACCGGCCGCCAGCACGCCGACCAGCCCCGCGCCCAGCGCCACGGCGAAGACGAGCCCGAGGGCGGCGTCGCCGAGGCCGGCCTGGGTCAGGCCGATCCGGCCGCTGACGCCCCACAGGGAGTTCTGCGCGAGGGACCAGCACAGCACGGCGGCGGCGAGGACCATGCCGGAACGGCGCCGGGGGAGCGGGGCGCCGGAGTCGGCCTGGTGGGACCCCGGTGACGTGGCGGTTCCGCCCGGCAGCCGCCCGGTCAGCGGCCACACCGCGAGCGCGGTCAGCGCGATCGCGGCGAGCGGCAGCCCGTGTGCCCGGCCGAGGTGCGGCACCGTCAGGTACACCGCGCCGGCCAGCGCCGACACGCTCAACAGGCCCGCGGTGGAGGCGCGGTGGGGGTCCTTCTCGGCGGCGATCCGGGTGGCGGCGACCGTGGTGGCCGTACCGGAGCCGAAGCCGCCGAGGACCGCGCCCGCGACGACGGCCGGGACGGCGGTGGTGAGCGAGGCGGTGCCGTAGCCGAGGGCGGCCAGGGCGAGCCCGTACCGGGCCAGCGTGCGGGCGCCGGTCCGCTGCACCCGGGAGGCCAGCAGGAAACCCGCGGTCGCCGAACTGAGCAGCAGCGCGCTGCCGACGGCACCCGCCTGGGTGGCGCTCAGCGCGAGGCCGGTGTCGAGTCGGCCGACGGTGGTGGGCAGCAGATACGGAGGAAGGTACCCGGCCGTGAAAAGGGCGACGAGGGGCCAGGGTGTGGTGCGGGCGAACACGGGCGTTCCCAGGGCATGCGAAAGGGACGGTGGGAGAAAAAGGAGGGCGACGACCGTCCGACGGACGAGGACGCGCGCAATTTGTATCAAGCGCGAGGAGGTGCGAAACAGGCGGGAGGGTGTGTCGTGGCTCACATTTATGTTTGAGGTTCCACCATCCGGGTAAGAGAGACCGGCGACGCCGGTGAATGGAGCCGTCTCCGGCCGGAATCCTCGCCTCCACAGCGGCCCTGATCTCCCGCATGACCCCGACGCGCCACGCCTGGTGACCCGGCGTCAGCTGGCCCGTCCTCGGACCTCCGACCCCCGCGGTCGCCCGGCGCCCGTAGCCCTCAAGCCCCGCAGTCCCCCGGCCCCCACGGTCCCTCCAGCCCCTTCAGCCCCTCCAGCCCCCGCAGTGCCGCACTCGTCGGCCGTCCGGTCCGCGTGCGGACGGTCGGAGTGCGGACGGCCGGCGGGCCCGGAGAGTACCCCGGAAGCCCCCGGCCGGGCGGGCCGGGACCGGCCGCGGCCCGACGCCACCGGCCGGGACGCCACCGGGACGTCCGGGGCGTGGTGCACACTGGCGGGGTCCGCACCATGCCAGGGAGCGCACCGTGACAGCGTCCACCGTGTCCACCGCGTCCGACGTGCCCGCCATGCCCGTCATGCCGGCCGACGAGAGAACGCACCGCCACGTCCCGGACGTGGTGGCCCGCCACCACCCCCAGATCGATCCCCTCGCCGCCCTGCGCGCACCGCAGGACCCGCCCTGGGACGTGTACCTGACCGGCACCGTCTTCCTCGACGTGATCTTCACCGGGCTCGACTCCGCCCCGGTGCGCGGGACCGAGTCCTGGGCCCGGGGGATGGGTTCGAGTCCGGGCGGCGTGGCGAACATGGCGACCGCGCTGGCCCGCCTCGGCCTGCGCACCTCGCTGGCCGCGGCCTTCGGCGACGACCACTACGGCGACTACTGCTGGGACGCCCTCGCGCGGGGCGAGGGCATCGACCTGACGCCCTCGCGCACCGTGCCCGGCTGGCACTCGCCGGTGACGGTCTCGATGGCGTACGAGGGGGAGCGCACGATGGTCTCCCACGGCCACGAGCCGCCGCCCGAGGAACCGTCCCCCGACTGCCCGCCCCGCGCCCGCGCCGCCGTCGCCTCCCTCACGCCCGGCGTCCGCGCACCCTGGATCGCCCAGGCCGCCGCGCGCGGCACCCGCGTCTTCGCCGACGTCGGCTGGGACGACACCGGTGCCTGGGACCTGGCGGGGCTGCCCGACCTCGCGCACTGCGAGGCCTTCCTGCCGAACGCGCAGGAGGCCATGCGCTACACGGGCGCCACCTGCCCCCGCGCCGCCGCGCACGCCCTGACCGAGCACGTGCCGCTCGCCGTGGTCACCCTCGGCGCGGACGGCGCGTACGCGGTGGACCGGCGGACGGGGGAGAGCGCCGAGGTCCCGGCCATCGAGGTGGAGGCCCTGGACCCGACCGGCGCGGGGGACGTCTTCGTCGCCGGGTTCGTCACCGGCACCCTGGCGGGCTGGTCGCTGGCCGACCGGCTGGCCTTCGCCGGCCTGACCGCCGCCCTCTCCGTCCAGGAGTTCGGCGGCTCCCTGTCGGCGCCCGGCTGGTGCGAGATCGCGACCTGGTGGCGCGAGGTGCAGTCGGTCGAGGGTCAGGACCCGACGGCCCTGCGCCGCTACGCCTTCCTGGCGGACCTGGTCCCGGACGGCCTGGTGGCGCCGTGGCCCCTGCGCCGCGCGGTCCCGACCATCGGCTTCCGCCCCCCGGCCTGACCCGCGCGCTCCGCTCAGAACCCGAGGCGCCGCAGCTGCTTCGGGTCGCGCTGCCAGTCCTTGGCGACCTTCACGTGCAGGTCCAGGAAGACGGGGGTGCCGAGCAGCGCCTCGATCTGCTCGCGGGACTTGATGCCGACGTCCTTCAGGCGCTTGCCCTTGGGGCCGATGATGATGCCCTTCTGGCTGGGGCGTTCGATGTAGACGTTGGCGTGGATGTCCAGGAGGGGCTTGTCGGCGGGGCGGTCCTCGCGCGGCAGCATCTCCTCCACGACCACCGCGATGGAGTGCGGCAGCTCGTCCCGCACGCCCTCCAGCGCCGCCTCCCGGATCAGCTCGGCGACCATGACCTGCTCGGGCTCGTCGGTCAGGTCGCCCTCGGGGTAGAGCGCGGGGCCCTCGGGCAGCAGCGGGGTCAGCAGGTCCGCGAGCAGGCCCACCTGCCGGCCCGCGGTGGCCGAAACCGGGACGATCTCCGCCCAGGTGATGCCCAGCTCCTGGCCGAGCTGATCGATGGCGATCAGCTGCTCGGCCAGGGTCTTGGGGTCCACCAGGTCCGTCTTCGTGACGATCGCGACCTTCGGGGTCTTCCTGATCCCGGCCAGCTCCTTGGCGATGAAGCGGTCACCGGGACCGAGCTTCTCGTTCGCCGGCAGGCAGAAGCCGATGACGTCCACCTCGGCCCACGTCGTGCGCACGACGTCGTTGAGCCGCTCGCCCAGCAGCGTGCGCGGTTTGTGCAGCCCCGGGGTGTCCACCAGGATCAGCTGGGCGTCCTCGCGGTGCACGATGCCCCGCACGGTGTGCCGGGTGGTCTGCGGCCGGTTCGAGGTGATCGCCACCTTCTGCCCGACCAGAGCGTTCGTGAGGGTGGACTTGCCCGCGTTGGGGCGGCCCACGAAGCAGGCGAAGCCGGCCCGGTGAACAGTCTCGGCCGGTTCTTCGGATGACTGGGTACGAACGCTCATGGCGCCCATTGTCCCTGATCCCCGGAGCCCCGCCGCACCACGGCCGCCCATGTCCACGGGGCCTACGCCCGCCCCACGCCCCTGCCCCGTCCCGCGCCCGGGGGAGACGGCCGGGCCCCGCGGGGAGACCCGGTCCCGGAGACCGGACGGACCGCTGTGGTCAGCCCGCATCGACAGTTCTCCGTACCATGCCGTCCGGCGCGGCCAGCAGGACCGGCGTCGCGGGGCCGCCCAGGTCCCGCACCGCCGCCCGGTCCTCGTCCGGCACCGACGCCGCCTCCGTCACCACCGCCGCCGCCTCCAGCGACTTCGCGCCGGACGCCACCGCCATCGCCACCGCCGTGCGCAGGGCGCTGAGCTTGAGGGAGTCGAGGGCGACCGTGCCGGCGACGTACGTCCGGCCGGTCTCGTCGCGTACGGCGGCGCCCTCGGGGACGCCGTTGCGGGCCCGGGCCGAGCGGGCCAGGGTGACGATCTTGCGGTCCTCGGGGTCGAGGGCGGGAGTCTCGGTCATGAGGTGAGCATACGGAGCGCCGCGGCCCGCCCGGCCCGCAGGGACGCACCGAGGCCCGCCCGGCCCTCAGGGACGGTCGAGGCGAAGCCGCTCCGCGCGCGGCAGTCCGGCGACGACCAGGTCGTACGAGTCCTCGACCAGTTCCCGGACGAGACGGTCCGGGAGCGTGCCGGACCCCTCCCCGTCGGGCCCGCCGCCCACCGTCACCGTGTTCCAGTGCCGCTTGTTCATGTGCCAGCCGGGAACGATCAGCCCCGGGTGCCCGGCGCGCAGCCGGACCGCTTCGTCCGGGTCGCACTTCAGGTTGACCGTGAGCGGGCGCCCCTCCAGCGAGGACAACGCGAACATCTTCCCCAGCACCTTGAAGACCGAGGCCTCGGGGCCGAAGGGGAAGTCCTCCACCGCGGCGTCGAAGGACAGACAGAGGTCGCGCAGTTCCCCGGGGGTCATGACGACGCGGCCTCCTCGGCCCGACTCTCCGCGTCCACCGGCTCCACCAGCACCGTCACGATCTTGTTCCGGCGGCCCGCCGCGGCCTCCGCGGTCAGCCGCAGTTCGCGGCCGTCGGGCAGCTCCACGCTCGACGAGGCACCGGCGATGGGCACCCGGCCGAGCGCCTTCGCCAGCAGGCCGCCCACCGTCTCCACGTCCTCGTCGTCGAACTCCTCCAGGCCGTACAGCTCGCCCAGGTCGCCGATGTCGAGGCGGGCGGTGACCCGGAAGCGGTGCTCGCCCAGCTCCTCGACGGGCGGCAGCTCCCGGTCGTACTCGTCGGTGATCTCGCCGACGATCTCCTCGAGGATGTCCTCGATGGTGACGATCCCGGCCGTGCCGCCGTACTCGTCGATGACGACGGCGACGTGGTTGCGCTCCTTCTGCATCTCGCGCAGCAGGTCGCCGGCGTTCTTGGTGTCGGGCACGAAGAACGCCGGCCGCATCGCCGTGGAGACGAGGTCGCCCTCCGCGTCCCGGCTGATGTGCGTCCGGCGGACCAGGTCCTTCAGGTACACGATGCCGACGATGTCGTCCTCGCTGTCCCCGGTGACCGGGATGCGCGAGAAACCGGAGCGCAGGGCGAGGGTGAGCGCCTGGCGGATGGTCTTGTAGCGCTCGATGACGACCAGGTCGGTCCGCGGCACCATGACCTCCCGCACGAGCGTGTCGCCCAGCTCGAACACCGAGTGCACCATGCGGCGCTCCTCGGCCTCGATCAGCGACTCCTTCTCGGCGTAGTCGACCAGCGCGCGCAGCTCCGCCTCGGAGGCGAAGGGACCGCGGCGGAAGCCCTTGCCGGGCGTGAGCGCGTTGCCGATGAGGATGAGCAGGGACGGGATCGGACCCATGATCCGGTCCAGCGGCACCAGGACGTACGCCGCCGCCGTCGCCGTGTTCATCGGGTGCTGCCGGCCGATGGTGCGCGGGGAGACCCCGACGGCGACGTACGAGACGAGCACCATCACCGCGATGGCGATCGCCAGCGCCTCGCCGGTGCCGTCGAACTGCTTCAGGCAGGCGTACGCGACCAGGGCCGCGGCCGCCATCTCGCAGGCGACGCGGACCAGCAGCGCCACGTTGAGGTAGCGCGTCGGGTCGGCGGCGACCTTGGCGAGCTTCTCGCCGCCGCGCCGCCCGGACCGGACCGCCTCCTCGGCGCGGAAGCCGGAGACCCGGGCGAGCCCCGCCTCCGCGCACGCGGCGAGCCAGGCGACGACGACCAGGGCGACGGCGCCGGCCAGGAGCGGGAGGCTCATGAGACGGTCGGGGCCGGGGACGGGCCGGTCAGGCCCTTCTCCGCGCGCCAGCCGTCCACGATGGCGGCCTGGAGACCGAACATCTCGGCCTTCTCGTCCGGCTCCTCGTGGTCGTAACCGAGCAGGTGCAGCACCCCGTGGACGGTGAGGAGCTGGAGCTCCTCGTCCATGGAGTGCTGCGTCGGTGCCTCGGTGCCCTGTCCGGCGGCGACCTCCGGGCAGAGCACGATGTCGCCGAGCAGCCCCTGCGGCGGCTCGTCCTCGTCCTTGGCCGGCGGACGCAGCTCGTCCATCGGGAAGGACATGACGTCCGTCGGCCCCGGCAGGTCCATCCACTGGATGTGGAGCTGCTCCATGGCGTCGGCGTCCACGACGATCACCGACAGCTCGGAGAGCGGGTGGATGCGCATCCGCGCGAGCGCGTAGCGGGCGATGTCGAGGATCGCCTGCTCGTCGACCTCGGTTCCGGACTCGTTGTTGACGTCGATCGACATGGTCGTGCTGGTCTACTTCCCCTTGGCCTTGGCACCGGTTCTCGGTGTCCGGCCGCCGTTGTGGCCGCCGTTCTCGGTGCCGTTCCTGCTGTCGTACAGCTCGTACGCATCGACGATACGGCCCACCAGCTTGTGCCGGACCACGTCCTGGGACGACAGCCGGGAGAAGTGGACGTCGTCCACGCCCTCCAGGATGTCCTGCACCTGCCGCAGACCCGACTTCGTCCCGCCGGGCAGGTCGACCTGCGTCACGTCACCCGTGATCACGATCTTCGATTCGAAGCCGAGGCGGGTGAGGAACATCTTCATCTGCTCGGGGCTGGTGTTCTGGGCCTCGTCCAGGATGATGAAGGCGTCGTTCAGCGTCCGGCCGCGCATGTACGCCAGCGGCGCGACCTCGATCGTCCCCGCCGCCATCAGCCGCGGGATCGAGTCCGGGTCGAGCATGTCGTGCAGCGCGTCGTACAGCGGACGCAGGTACGGGTCGATCTTCTCGTAGAGCGTGCCCGGCAGGAAGCCGAGCCGCTCGCCGGCCTCGACCGCCGGGCGGGTCAGGATGATGCGGTTGACCTGCTTGGACTGCAGGGCCTGCACCGCCTTGGCCATCGCCAGGTAGGTCTTGCCGGTGCCCGCGGGGCCGATGCCGAAGACGATGGTGTGCTTGTCGATCGCGTCGACGTACCGCTTCTGGTTCAGCGTCTTGGGGCGGATGGTGCGACCGCGCGAGGACAGGATGTTCTGCGTGAGCACCTCGGCCGGGGTCTCCTGGCCGTCGCTCTCCCCGTTCTCGCTCGCCTTGAGCATGGCGATCGAGCGTTCCACTGCGTCCTCCGTCATCGGCTGCCCCGTGCGGAGCACCAGCATCATCTCGTCGAACACGCGCTGGACGAGGGCGACCTCATGGGCGTCGCCGACCGCGCTGATCTCGTTGCCCCGGACATGGATGTCGGCCGCCGGGAAGGCCTTCTCGATCACGCGCAGGAGGGAGTCGCCGGACCCCAGCACGGTCACCATGGGGTGCTGGGCGGGGACGGTGAACTGTGCTCTCGACTGCCCCTGCGCGGGCGTGTGAGCTGTGGGTGTCTGAGTCATGGGCCGGCGCTCTAGGCCTGCAAGTCCTCCTCTGCGGCGTACGCCGCGTGACTGGCGTGTCTGACGACTCCAGCGTACGACTCCCCGCCGACAGCGCCGAGGCCTTTTGTACGACCGGTCGGTACGACCGGCGCCCGGCGTGCCGTCCGCGCTCCCCCGGGACCCGGACGCGGCCCGTCGCCCCGCCCGCCCGGCCCCCTCCGTGCCCGGGCGTCACCGCGTCCGCCGCCCCTGCCTCCGCAGCAGGTCCCGGAACCAGCGGTACGACGCCTTGGGGGTGCGTTCGAGCGTCGCGAAGTCCACGTGCACCAGCCCGAACCGGCGCGCGTACCCCTCGGCCCACTCGAAGTTGTCCAGCAGCGACCACACGAAGTAGCCGCGCACGTCCACGCCCGCCTCCAGCGCCCGGTGCAGGGCGCGGACGTGCCCGTCGAGGTACGTGATGCGGTCCTGGTCGTCGAGCCCGTCGTAGGCGCAGCCGTTCTCGGTGATCACGATCGGCGGGAGCCGGTCGCCGTAGCGGTCGCGGAAGCCGGTGAGCAGCTCGGTGAGCCCCTCGGGGACGACGGGCCAGCCGGAGTCCGTCCGGGGCCGGTCCTCGATCCCGCGCACCGAGAAGGGCAGCTCCGCGGGCAGCGTCAGGCCCCCGAACCCGGTCTCCGCACCCCGCGGGGCCCCCACCCGGGCCGGCGCGTAGTAGTTCACGCCGTACCAGTCCAGCGGCTCGGCGATGATCTTCAGGTCCGCCGGCACGTCCCCCGGCATCAGCTCCCCGATGCCGTCCGGGTACCGCCCGGTCAGCACGGGGTCGGCGAAGAGCCGGTTCAGCAGGACGTCGTAGAGGTCCGCCGCCTCCCGGTCGGCCGGGCCGTCCGACGCCGGCCAGGTCGGTCCGTGCGAGTTGGCGATCCCGACGTCCGTGGCGCCCGAGGCACGCAGCGCCCGCACCGCCAGGCCGTGCGCGAGAAGCTGGTGGTGGGCCACCGGGAGCGCGTCGAACAGCAGCTCCCCGCCGGGGGCGTGCGCGCCGAGGGCGTGGCCCAGCAGGGTGTGCTCGGCGGGCTCGTTGAGCGTGATCCACTTGTCCACGCGGTCCCCGAGCCGGTCCGCGACCACCGACACGTACCGCGCGAAACGCGACGCCGTGTCCCGCTCCAGCCAGTCCAGCCCGGCCGGCAGGTCCCAGTGGAAGAGCGTCGGCACCGGCCGGACGCCCGCCGCCCGGAGCGCGTCGACCAGCCGGTCGTAGAAGTCGAGGCCACCGGGGGAGTTCACCCGGGGCCAGGAGACCGAGAAGCGGTAGGCGTCCACGCCCAGGTCCGCCAGCAGCGCCACGTCCTCGCGGTAGCGGTGGTAGTGGTCGCAGGCCACCGCCGCCGTCGAGCCGTCCTTCACCCGCCCGGGCCCGGCGGTGAAGACGTCCCACACGGACGGCTCCCGCAGCTGGACCGCGCCCTCGATCTGGTGCGCCGAGGTCGACACGCCCCACAGGAAGCCGTCCGGGAACCGGGGTGCCGGGTGCGTCGCCATGCGCGGATCATCCGCACCGCCGGTGAGGGAAGTCAACGCCCCTTCCCCGCCCGCGCGTTACGCCCCCTCCTTCAGCACCCGCGAGATCAGCCTGCGCTGCTCGTCCGTCAGCCGGGGATCGGCGGCGTACACCGTCCTGCCGTCCACGGTGATCCGGTAGCTGAAGCCGTCCGGCACCCCGACGGGCGGTGTGTCCCGCCCGTCGGCCGCCGCCCGCTCCGCCAGGGCGTGCCACTCGTCCGCGTCGGGGCGTCCCGCGGTGTCGACCTCCGCGTGGCGTTCGATGCCCGCGAAGCCTCCTGTGCGCCTCACCTGAATCCGCATGGGTCCGTGTCTAGTACGGAACTACAGCGTGCGCACCCCGACCTGCTCCCAGCCCTTGCGCACCGCCTCCAGCTCCGCCGCGTCGCCGTACCGCTCCCGGGCCGCCTTGACGGTCAGCGCGGCGAAGTCCGCGAACAGCGCGTCCTGCGCCAGCTCGCCGCCGGTCAGCACGTCGTACCAGATCTGCCCGGCCCGCTCCCAGGCGTGGCCGCCCAGCGCCGTGGCGACGAGGTAGAAGGCGTGGTTGGGGATGCCGGAGTTGATGTGCACGCCGCCGTTGTCGCGGCCGGTGCGGACGAAGTCGTCCATCGTCGCCGGCTGCGGGTCCTTGCCGAGGACGTCGTCGTCGTACGCCGTGCCCGGGGCCTTCATGGAGCGCAGCGCCACCCCCGTGACGCGCGGGGCGAGCAGCCCGGCGCCGATCAGCCAGTCGGCCTCGGCGGCGGTCTGGCCGAGCGAGTACTGCTTGACGAGGGCGCCGAAGACGTCCGACACCGACTCGTTGAGGGCGCCGGGCTGGCCGTAGTAGGTCAGGTTGGCGGTGTGCTGGACGACGCCGTGGGTCAGCTCGTGGCCGATGACGTCGAGGGGGATGGTGAAGTCGAGGAAGATCTCCCCGTCCCCGTCGCCGAAGACCATCTGCTCGCCGTTCCAGAAGGCGTTGTTGTACTCGCGGTCGTAGTGCACGGTCGCGTCCAGCGGCAGCCCCTCGCCGTCGACGGAGTCGCGCCCGTACACCTTCAGGAAGTGCTCGAAGGTGGCGCCGAGGCCCGCGTAGGCCCGGTTCACGGTGGCGTCCTTGCCGGGCTCCTCGCCCTCGCCGCGCGCCTTCCTGCCCGGCAGGTCGGTGCCGTGCCGCGCGTCGAAGACCGTGCGCTGCGGCTTCCCGGGCTCGGCGTCGGCGCGCGGGGCGACGGCGGGGGCGCCGATGACCGTGGTCAGCGAGCGGTGGGTGCGCTCGAAGGCGTCGCGCTGGAGGGTCCGGCGGGCGGGTCCGGCGAGCACCGGGTCCTCGTGCCGGGCGAGCCGGTCGAGGACGTGGGGCGGCACGATGGTGCAGAAGACGGGCTCGAAGCCCCCGTGGGTCGTCATGAACCGCACCATCGCACCGGGTGACCGGGCTGTCACCACCGGTAACCATGATTGGTGAAATGCGGGCCCAAGACGCCCCGGTGGCCGGCGGTCAGTGGTATACGGCACTCTTTGTCCCGTTTCCCGCCGTGGTCCCGCATACTGATACACACCCGCGGGACCGGCGTGCCTCGGCTAAGGTGCTGAGCATCATGCGTTTCGGGCTGCTTCTCCTTAGCTGCCGCGGCGAGGGCCTGTAGAGGCCGACTCCCTCCCCGCGGAGCTTGGTGGTGCGCGTCGGCCGTCTCTCTGGACACGCGGACACCGCGGACATCACGAGGAGCCCACGCCAACATGGCCAACCGTCAGCAGCCCAGTTCCATGCCGACCGCCAAGTACCGCGGTTACGAGCAGGTCGACCTCCCCGACCGCACCTGGCCCGGGCAGCGCGTCACCACCGCCCCCCGCTGGCTCTCCACCGACCTGCGCGACGGCAACCAGGCGCTGATCGACCCCATGTCGCCCGCCCGCAAGCGCGCGATGTTCGACCTGCTGGTCAGGATGGGCTACAAGGAGATCGAGGTCGGGTTCCCCGCCTCGGGCCAGACCGACTACGACTTCGTACGGTCCATCATCGAGGACCCGGACGCCATCCCGGACGACGTGACGATCTCCGTGCTGACGCAGGCCCGCGAGGACCTGATCGAGCGCACGGTGGAGTCCCTGAAGGGCGCCCGGCGCGCCACCGTCCACCTGTACAACGCCACCGCCCCGGTCTTCCGCCGGGTCGTCTTCCGCGGCTCCCGGGACGACATCAAGCAGATCGCCGTCGACGGCACCCGCCTGGTCGTGGAGTACGCCGAGAAGCTGCTGGGCCCCGAGACGGAGTTCGGCTACCAGTACAGCCCCGAGATCTTCACCGACACCGAGCTGGACTTCGCCCTGGAGGTCTGCGAGGCGGTGATGGACACCTACCGGCCCGGCCCCGGCCGCGAGATCATCCTCAACCTGCCCGCCACCGTGGAGCGTTCGACGCCGTCCACGCACGCCGACCGCTTCGAGTGGATGGGCCGCCACCTGTCCCGCCGCGAGCACGTCTGCCTGTCCGTCCACCCGCACAACGACCGCGGTACCGCGGTGGCGGCGGCCGAACTGGCGCTGATGGCCGGCGCCGACCGCGTCGAGGGCTGCCTGTTCGGGCAGGGCGAGCGCACCGGGAACGTCGACCTGGTCACCCTGGGCATGAACCTGTTCTCGCAGGGCGTCGACCCGCAGATCGACTTCTCCGACATCGACGAGATCCGCCGCACGTGGGAGTACTGCAACCAGATGGAGGTCCACCCGCGCCACCCGTACGTGGGCGACCTGGTCTACACGTCCTTCTCCGGCTCCCACCAGGACGCCATCAAGAAGGGCTTCGACGCCATGGAGGCCGACGCCGCCGCGCAGGGCGTCACCGTCGACGACATCGAGTGGGCCGTCCCCTACCTGCCCATCGACCCCAAGGACGTCGGCCGCTCCTACGAGGCGGTCATCCGCGTCAACTCGCAGTCCGGCAAGGGCGGCATCGCCTACGTCCTCAAGAACGACCACAAGCTGGACCTGCCGCGCCGGATGCAGATCGAGTTCTCGAAGATCATCCAGGCGAAGACGGACGCCGAGGGCGGCGAGATCACGCCCACCGCCATCTGGGACGTCTTCCAGGACGAGTACCTGCCCAACCCGGACAACGCCTGGGGCCGCATCCAGGTCGCCCACGGGCAGACCACCACCGACCGCGACGGCGTCGACACCCTCACCGTCGAGGCCACGGTCGACGGCGCGGAGACCACCCTGGTCGGCACCGGCAACGGACCGATCTCGGCCTTCTTCCAGGCGCTGCAGGGCGTCGGCATCGACGTACGCCTGCTGGACTACCAGGAGCACACGATGAGCGAGGGCGCCTCCGCGCAGGCCGCCTCCTACATCGAGTGCGCCATCGGCGACAAGGTGCTGTGGGGCATCGGAATCGACGCGAACACCACACGCGCCTCGCTGAAGGCGGTCGTCTCCGCCGTCAACCGCGCGGCTCGCTGACCAGCCGAATCAGTGGTTTGGGGCCCCGCTCGCCGGAAAACGGCGGGCGGGGCCCCGTCGGATACCGGCCATCTCCGTGTGCAGGTCACGGAAAGGTCTCTTCCGGGGTACTGACTCCACGTCGGTGATGTGGCTAACATCACGCCAGCGCGACGATGCTGTCGCGCCGTTACGGAGGTGCGACGTGCTGCCTGGACGGGAACGAAACGGCCGAGCTGTCCGACTGCCGCGCCTCCTGGGCACGCGCACCGCGTGGACGCCCGTCGGGGACGGCGAGTTCTTCTGCCCGGGCTGCGGGGGCGACCGCAACTACCAGCGGCTCACCGGCCGCCGCCGCTTCACGCTGCTCGGCGTGCCCGTGCTGCCGCGCGGCGAGTCCGCACCGACGGTCGAGTGCGCGGCCTGCCGCCGCCACTACGGCACCGACGTCCTCGACCACCCGACCACCACCCGCTTCTGCGCGATGCTCCGCGACGCCGTCCACACCGTCGCCCTCGCGGTCCTGGCCGCCGGCGGGACCTGCTCGCGCACGTCACTGGAGACGGCGGCCGCCGCGGTGCGCGCGGCCGGCTTCGAGGACTGCACCGAGGACCAGCTCGGCGCGCTGGTCGAGGCGCTGGAGGCGGACACCGGCCGGGTCCACGGCGAGCCCTGCGTGCCCGGGCTGGCCATAGAACTCCACGAGGCCCTGGACCCGCTGGCCCCGCACCTCGCCGCCGTCGGCCGCGAGTCGATCCTCCTCCAGGGCGCCCGCATCGCGCTGGCCGACGGCCCCTACACCCCCGCCGAACGCGACGCGCTGGCCACGGTCGGCGCCGCCCTGACCATCTGCTCCGACGACGTGAGCCGCCTCCTGGAGTCGGCGGGCACACCGTCCTAGCCGGCCGGCTCTCCCGGACCCGGCAGGTCCAGGCGCATGATCTGGCGGTGCATGCCCGGGCCGAAGTAGTCCGCGCGCAGCCCGCCGTCCGGCTCCTCCGGGCGAAAGCCCAGCGAGCGGTAGAGCAGGATGGCGGCGAGGTTGGCGGGTTCCACGGTGAGGCGGACCACCTCCGTCCCGTCCCGGCGCAGCCGGTGCAGCACCTCCGTCATCAGCTCCCGGCCCAGTCCGTGGCGCCGGCGGTCCGGGGTCACGCACAGGCCGAGTATCCAGCTGTCCGCGCCGAGCGCCCTGGTGGCGGCCAGTACGTAGCCCCGCAGCCGGCCCGTGCCGTCGTCGAGGACCAGGAAGTGCTCCTCGTACATGTCGAAGAGCTGGCGCAGCAGGAAGCCGGGGTAGGCCACCTCCTGGAAGACCTCCTCGTCGAGCCGCCGCAGTTCGGGCAGGTCGGCCTCCCGCGCCGTGCGCAGGATCAGGGGCGGGGCGTCCGGGTCGGGTTCCGTGAGCCGGTCGTGGTGGTCCAGGGAACGTTCCAGCGGTTCGGCGGTCATGCAACCCCCAGTCGGGACGTGCGGACGTCAACTCGGCGGCACCGGGGCGGCGACCCGAAGGAATGAGCCTTCGTGTGGCGTCCGGTTACTCCTTCTGGCTAGAGTGAGCGTCCAACTTCCCCTGTGCAAGGGCGAATTCGGGTGTGCCGCTGTGCGCCCGACGTGCGCCCGGCGGATGGGAAGTGGCGAGTTCCCAGCTGTCTCCGCGTGCCCCGGTCGTTTACCGTGCACATCATTGGGGCTTGTCCGGAATCGAATGGAACGCGGCAGGGTGACTATGGATCGCAATGCCGACGCACCCTGGTCACAGTTCGATCCAGAGGTGTACGTCGACAACAACTACCGGACACCGCTCGAAGTGGACCTGCGCATCGTCCGGTTGCTGCGCGACTACTTCACCCGCTGCTTCTCCCGGGGCGTCCCGGATTCCGTGCGGGGCGTCGACGTCGGTGCCGGCGCGAATCTCTATCCCGCGCTCTCCATGCTCCCCTGGTGCGAAAAGGTACTCCTGCTGGAATTCGCGCGTCCGAATGTCGCGTACCTGGAGAGGCAGGTCTCCTCCGGGGGGTACGACACGGCGTGGGACGCGTTCTGGGAGGAACTCCGCCAGGCCCCGGCCTACGCCGCGGTCGAACCGAGGAGCCGGTGCGGCGAGATCGTCCGGGTGGAGCGGGGCAACCTGTTCGACCTCGACGGACACCGGCGCTGGGACATCGGGACCATGTTCTTCGTCGCCGACTCGATGTCCGAGTGCCCCGACGAGTTCCAGCGCGGTGTGCGGTGCTTCATGAACGCCCTCGCAGAGGGCGCTCCGTTCGCCGCCGCGTTCATGAAGGAGTCCGTCGGCTACCGCGTCGGCGCACACGACTACCCGGCCTGCCGGGTGAACGAGGACCGGGTCAGGGAGAGCCTGGAACCGTTCACCGGGGAGCTGGAAATCCACGATCTGCACCACGTGGTGCGCCCGGGACACGAGGGAATCCTCCTCGCCCTGGGGCGGCGCAATTCGGAGGTTGCCCCCCCCTGAGAACGGGGACCATGCTGAACACAGCGCAACGAGATCTGTACAAGGGGTGCGGGGATGCAGATCAAGCCACGCCAGCACATGCTGGAGATCTGGCAGGCCATGGCCCGTCATTCGTTCGAGGACGGGAAGCTCGTCCGGGGGGACACCGACGGGCTGAGCTGCGTCGCCGACGCCGAACGCCTGCTCTGCCTGCTCTATCCGGCCACCGAGGTCCCCGCCTTCCGCCTCGACCAGCCCGACACCACCGAACGTGACGTCCTGCGCGCCCTCGACCGGCTCGGCAGCCGGCTGGAGATCCCGCCCAACCTGATCACCGCGCTGACCCAGTTCATGCGCACCCACACCGACGCGGACGACAGCCCCACCTTCGCCGGCGGCCACTACTTCCGGCCCGCCGGCCCCGGCGGCCAGATCACCCCCGAACAGAGCCGGCTGGGCGTGGTCGACTCCTACTCCATGTCCGTCACGCTCTGCCTCGCCACCCTCGGCTTCCTCAAGATCTACGAGGGCACCACGACCCGCCCCGAGGTGCTCAGGGCGATCGCCGAGCTGAGAAACGCCACGAACGCCCGGCTGACCGCCGCCATGGTCAGCCTGCTGCGCTCCTTCACCGTCAACGTCTTCGACGCCGAGTCCGAACAGGGCGAGCGGCTGATCCAGGTCGTCGGACAGGGCAGGCAGTCCGACCGGGCCGTCCTCCAGCAGTTCTCCCGCAAGTTACGCCCCCTGCGCGCCACCATCATCGAGAGCCTCACCCGCGGCATCCAGGTCGACGAGGGCATCCGCGACGAGAGCCAGCTCTTCGAGTGCGGCTGGGCCTGGGGCGTCGTCAAGGACGCACCGACCGTCACCGACCTGGACGTCCCCGTCCCCGGCCAGCCCGACGGCATCGCCGACCGGTTGCCCTACGTCTACTTCACCGTCGTCGCCCTCGACGGCATCCAGGACCTGTTCTCCGACCGCACCCTCACCCTCGGCCTGCTCGACGCCGACCAGCAGAAGCTCGCCGAGGCCCTGCGGCTGCGCTGGGAACTCAGCCAGCAGTACTGGTCCGCGATCGCCCGCTTCGGTGCCGAACGCTGGCCCCTGGAGGACCTGCCCTGGCAGACCACCGGCCTGCGCCTGGAATCCGAGTACTTCTCCCTGACCGTCGCGGCCATCCTCGTCCACGACCTGGTCCGCCGGAAGGCGACCGACGACGACCTCACCCGCACCGTCGCCATCATGGAGCGCCTCGCCGACCGGGGCCGGGTCACCAGCCGGATGACCAAGGACGACCCCACCATCCGACTGCACACCCCCGGCGTCACCATGCCGCTCGCCGGGTCCGAGCGCTCCGGCGGAGTGCTCCTGTGGCGGATGACCGACTACTCCGCCCAGCTCCTCAAGCGGATCGTCCAGCTCGCCACCCTGTCGCGGAACATCGGCGCCCAGGACCGGCTGCTGCGCCTGGCCGAGCAGGCCTTCGAACACTTGTGGGCCCGGCGCATCGGCGACGAGGAAGGCGTCGGCCTCTGGGACAACGTCCGGTCCGTCTACCCCGACGCGCGCGACGTCGGACTGCGCATGTCCTGGAGCATCACCGAACGCGTCACCGAGTGCCTCGTCGCCGCCCGCAACCTCTACGAACAGCAGCCCATCCGCAGCCCCGGACTCGCCGGGCTGGCCCGCGAACTGCTCAGCGAGGCCACCCACCTGTTCGGCAAGGAGCAGCTGGAGGCCTCCGCCGCCGTCGACGGCAGCCGGGCCCGGGCCATGCGGAGCATCGAGAGCCGCCTCGACCACGCCCGCACCCTGGTCGACGAACGGCCCGCCACCGCCTTCGCCCTGGCCCTCCCGGTCCTGCGGGAACTCGACACCCTGGCCCAGGCCAGGGGAGCCGCCGCGCAGGAGGTGTGAGCGTGCTCGTCTTCGCCGCCTCCGACAAAGGGGGCACCGGACGCTCGGTGACCAGCGCCAACCTGGCCTACCAACGCGCCCTCACCGGCGACCACGTGGCCTACGTGGACTTCGACTTCGGCTCGCCCACCGCCGCCGCCGTCTTCGACGTGCCCGGCGCGATGCGCGGCACCGAGGAGCGCGGCCTGCACTCCTACCTGGACGGCGAGACGGCCGAGCCGGCCAGGATCGACGTCTGGCGCCAGACCGAGCACCCGCTGCTGCGCGCCCGCCCCAACCAGTCCGGCCGGCTCGTCCTGTTCCCCGGCGACGTCGGCGGCGGCGAGTTCGCCATCGGCGAGGAAGCCCTGGAGCGGTGCATCGACCTGCTGCTGCGGCTGAACGGCGAGTTCGACATCACCGTCGTCGACCTCAGCGCCGGCCGCAGCTACGCCGTCGACATGGTCCTCGCGGCCACCGCCCACCCCCGGATGCGCAACGTCGCCTTCCGCTGGCTCGTCTTCCACCGCTGGACCCGGCAGCACGTGATCGCCGCCTCCGGGCTGGTCCACGCGGCCCACGGCATCATCGGCGAGGGCGTCGCACGCGGGCACGACGAGGACGGTCTGCGGGCCGCGATCCGCTTCGTGCGGGCCGCCGTACCCGATCCCGAGTCGCCGCTGTGGTCCCTGGGCTCACCCGCCCAGGCCGCCTGGATGCAGGCCTGCGACGAGGCGCTGCGCCGGCTCGCCGCCGAGCAGCGCATCGGCGACAGCGTGGTCCTCGGCGTCGTACCGCTGGAGCCCATACTCCAGTGGCGCGAGCAGCTGATCACCGAGGAGGACGTGCTTTCCACCCAGATCGCCAACAAGGAGACCCTGGAGGCGCTGGAGGAGATCGCCCGGCGCCTCACCGACGACGCGCACTGGGGGCGGCCATGACCGGAGCGGTGTTCCGCGAGACCGCCGCCGAACCGCGCACCCAGTCGGTGCCGCTGTCCCACCTCTCCCTGGAGCTGGGCCACCTCTACATGGAGGACTTCGAGGCCGGGCCCGGACGCCTGCGCCGGCACTTCACCGAAGTACGCCCCTGGGCGGAGGCGGCCCGCGCCGCCGCCACCGCCCGCACCGGCGGCAGGCGCCCCCGGATCAGCACCTGCTTCCTGATCGACGACTACTTCACCCGCTTCTCCACCCCCGCCGACGTCGTGCCCATGCTGCTCGCGGAGGCCGAACGGGCCGGGCTGAGCGTCGACTACCTCGCCCGCGAGTCCGGCTGCGCCGTCACCGGCACGGTGCCCGTCGCCGAGGCGGTGGCCGGCCGCATCGTCGAGTCGCCGCCTCCCGGCAGCCACGGCCTGCGGCCCCCCGCCGCGCAGACCGGCTGGCTGGCCAACGGCGAGCGCAGCCCCGTGGCCCGCGCCCCGCAGGCGATGAAGCGCGCCACCGCCTGGCAGCCGCCGAAGGAGACCGCCGCCCGCCGCCACTCCGTCTTCCTCGACGTCGAGCTGTGGAGCGACGACCCCGACGGGCACCGCACCTGGTCCTGCCCCTTCCTCGCCGCCGTGTGGCAGCTCGCCCGCCTCGGCCTGCTGCGCAACGAGGGCGAGGCCGTCCTCGTCCCCCAGCCGCACACCGGCACCGGCTTCCCGGACGACTGGGACGAACTGCCCTCCCTCATCCGGCTCGACGACCGCGCCGCCCCCTTCGCCGCCTACCGGACCTGCTCGGTGCTGCCCACCCGGTTCCTGCCCGTCGAACACGCGGTCCGCGTGATCCTCGACCAGACCGAGGTCGACCCGGGAGCGCTGGAGCAGGTCGCCGAACGCTCCGGGCGGGAGGACACACCCGTCCCCGACTCGGTCGCCGACCGGATCTCCTACGTCTACTACGCGGGGCCCTGACGTGGCGCCGCGGCCGAGCGCCCCCCGCGCCGTCCTCGCCTGCGGTGAGGTCCGCACCTGCCTGCTGCCCGCCCGGCAGGCCCTCGACATCCGCTCCGCCGCCCAGCTCCTGGCCCTGCGCGCCGACGAACGGGTCCTGCTCTCCGAGCGCCCGAACCTCTACGCGCGTTCCCCCGACACCCTCACCGGCGTCGACTGCCCGCTGCCCAGCGCCAACGGCGCCCGCGTCCGCGCGATCGGCACCGTCGCCGCACGCGCCGCGCTCACCGAGGGGCGCCTGCTACAGGCCTCCGCCCGCTTCCAGGCCCCGGCGACGGGCCCCGGCCAGCGGCGGCCGTGGGGCGAGTACCTGGTACGGCCCGGCGTGGTCGAGCCGCTCGGGAAACTGCCCCACGCGGCCGTCGCGCAGGGCGTCCTCGACGGCGGACGGCACGGCGACCTCGACGTCGGGCTGATCGCCGGCGGGCTCCTCACCCGGCTGCTGCGCCACCCCCTGCTCGACCAGCGTCCGCCCTTCCGGTCCCGCCCGACCCGCCTGCGCTGGACGGCCCTGCCCGCGGAGCCGGGCGACGGCCCGTCCATCGAGCGCTTCACCCTCGCCGAGGACGAACTGCGCACCGTACGCCTGCGGGTGCCCGAGGGCACCGCCGTCGCCGATCTCGCGGTGCTCTGCGACGACCTCGCCCTGCACGACTGGCTGCTCACCACCGTGGTCCGCCTGCTCGACGGCATCCGGCTGGGCGGGCGGGCCGCCGAGGACGCCGGCGCCGTCGTCAGGGCGCTGCGCCCGGCCGTCGACCACCTGCTCCACCTGTGGATGCCCCGAGCCCGGGTGGCCGGGGACCTGGCCCCGCTGTGGGACCCGCTCGAGGAGCGGCCCGGTTTCACCCGCCAGTGGCAGGCCCTGGTGCAGCGCATCCGCGACCAGCTCACCCTGCACGCCATTCCCTCAGCCCACCGGGAGGCGGAGTCGGTCCCCTGACCCGGGCCGGTGCCTCCCACGCACGTCCCCGCCCCGATCCGACGCGTATCCCAACGGGGGGAGAAGCGAGATGAGCACGGCACAGTCACCCCGACCCGACGACACGGCCCGCACACGGGGCCCGGCCGATCCGAGAGGGGAGTCACCATGGGCGCGCATGCTGCTGGTCGCCCTGGTCGTCGGCGCCCTCTTCTGGAGCGTCACGGCGCTGCTGAGCCCGGAGGACGGCACGCTGCGGCAGTTCACGGCCGCCGTGCTCTGCGCCGGCGCCGCAACGGCCGTCCAGTACGTCCTCCGGCTGGCACCCCGCCCGGGTCCCGCACGGCTGGAGGAGCACACCCGCCGGGTGGAGAACGCGCTGGCCGAGAACACCGCCGCCGTACGGGACGGACTGACCCGGTACGACGACGAGCTGCGGACCGGCCTGACCCGGCACACCGAGGACGTGAAGCAGCTGGTCGAGACCCATGTGGCGCAGGTGGACCACCGGGCCGCGGAGTCCTACCCGCCGCTGGACCGGGCCCGCATCGACAGCGTGCCCGACCTGGCCAAGGGCTTCGCCGACGCCCTGCTGCCGGGCCCCTCGATCCTGCACACCTTCGTCCACCTGGAGATGACCCGGGTGGTCGGTCACATGGCGGACCTCACCAACCAGAGCGCCGAGTGCCCCGGTGAGAACCACGACTGGATGCTCACCCTCACCCGCGCCGCCGAGCACTCCATCTGCGCCACCAGCACCTCCGTCGACCGCACGTTCTGGAGCAGCGAGCCCGCGGGCCGCTACCTCGACGCCCAGCAGGAGGCGATCGACGAGCAGGGCGTGACGGTACGCCGGCTGTTCCTGCTGGAGAGCGCGCGCGAACTCGACGACCGGCTGCTGCGGCTGTGCGAGGAGCAGGAACTGCGGCGTATCGACGTACGCGCGGCCGTCCTGCCCGAGCTGCCCCCGCACCTCCAGCGCGGCACCACCAACGACTTCATCCTCTACGACGAGGAGGTGTCCTTCGAGATCGAGCAGGACCTGCGCGACGTCAACGTCAGGACCCGCCTCACCGCGCGCCCGGACTACGTGCGCGACCGGCTCAAGCGCTTCAGGGAACTCTGGGACGCGGGCATGGGACTGCGCGAGCTGGAGGTGCGGGTCGACGCCGAGCAGGACGGCAACTGGATGGTCGACCGGGCCTGACCGCGCACCGCCGCCGCGGGCCGGTACCCGCCGGTACTCGCCGGTACTCGCCGGCACTCGCCGGGGAGCAGGCGCGGCCGGGCGCCGCCCGGGGCGGGGGACTGGCGCCCGTCAGCATGGACACGGGGCCGTCGCGGTCGTTCTTGAGCAGCGGCGTTGTCAGGTGGCCGTGGGGCCGCCCGCTTCTTGGCCAGTGTCGTGCTTCCGCGAGCCGAGTAAAGGGCGCTCCCTGCGGTCGCGTCGGCTGCGCCGATGGCCCTGCGGGCCCCCCTTGACTCGGCTCGCTCCAGCACGGGTGAGAAGCGTGCGGGCGGCCGGGGGAGAACGGGGGGCCCGGGTGCGCCGGTCCCTTCCGTCGGCTGCGTACGCGTCCGGCGTGCGGGGGCGCGTCCGCGTCTCGCCAGCACGCCACGTGGGTTCGGCGGCGAGCGGTGGTGAGTGGGTGGTGGGTGGTCGTAGGTGGGTGGTAGGTGGGGACTGAATTGCGTGGATTTCGGGTGGGGGGCGGGGGTGGTCTGGAAAATGGATGACACATTGGGCTGAAGTGTCATCCATTTTCAGGGGGTGGTCCGGACCCGGACCCGGGGTCGTGGCGTGGGGCCCGTCCGGGGGTGGCCGCCGAGACGGCGTGGCGTGCCGCCACCGGGGCTGGCGCGCTCCCGTGTGCCGGGTGGGCGTGCAGCCGGCGTGAGGGACCGGCGTGCCTGGGCCACCACTTTTCCGGGCCGCTCGCTCGCTTCTGACCCGTGGTGCAGCGGGCCGAGTCAAGGGTCGGCCGCAGGCCGATCGCCGAAGGCGACGCGCAGCGCCCTTTACTCGGGTCGCGGAGGCACGACACTGGCAAGGAAGCGGGCGGCCCCAACGGTTCGTACGAACTCCGTCCAGGCCGCCGACCCCACGACGATCACCGGTCCGGCAGCCACCTTGCTGTCCCGGACCGGCACGACACCGGGGACCCCGTCAGCGACCTCGATGCAGCTGCCACCCTCGCCGTTGCTGTAGCTGCTCTTCGTCCAGCGGGCGTTGCTCAGGTCGTACTCGCGCATCGTCTGAAGTCCTCCGCCGCCGATTCGATCAGGGCCAGGGACGCCTCCGGCGACAGCGTGGCGACCCTGAGCAGATCGTATGCGCGCTGCGCCCGCTTCACCACGGCCGGTTCGTCCACCAGCGTTCCCGAAAACGACGTCTCTGTATAGGCGACTTGGGGAGCGTCCTCGAACTCCATGAGCTGCAACATCGCGCCCATGACCGCGTGTGCCCCCGCCGCGTACGGCAGCACCGTCACCAACGCCGTGCGCTCGTGCGTCAGCCGCGCGATGTGCTCCAGCTGGGCCGCCATCGCCTGCGGGCCGCCGACCGGGATGCGCAGCACGTTCTCGTGCAGAGTCACCCAATACTCGGGCCGTGCAGCGTCGTCGAGGATCAGCGACCGTTCCAGGCGGGCGGTCACGATCTCGTCGACGTAGGCGTCGGACTTGAACGGGTTGGCGGCGATCGTGACCGCGTGCGCGTACTGCTTCGTCTGGAGCAGGCCCGGGACGACCGTCGGCGCGAACTCGCAGATCCGTGTGGCCAGTCGCTCCAGCTCCACCACGCCCGCGAAGTAATCCGCGTACCTCGGATCGTCAATCAGCTTCCGGCACAGCCGCTCGAAGATACCGTCGGTTTGCAGTACCCCGTCGATCCGCTGCGCCACATCAAGCTGCGGCTTCCGAATTGCCTGTTCGAACTGTCCGATGTAACCCCCGGAGACGAATACCCGGGCGCCCAGCTCGACTTGGGTGATTCCCGCGTCCTCGCGCCGACGTTTGAGTTCCGTCCCGAAGAACTCCCACACAGCCTGCCGTGAACCGTTGGCCATAACCAACCCCCGTGTACTGAACCCCACTTGTAGTGCGCATACTCCTGCCGAGTGTAGTGACGGCGCGGCATTCTGGGGGTGCGAAGAGTGAAACCGGAAAGGGAAGGGGAGCACGGTGAAGGCACCACACTCGGCGCTCTGCGTCGGAGAAGCGGAGGACACGGTGAAAGAATTGCGCGAGGCGCTCGCGGAGGCCGGAATTACTCTCCCGTCACTCGGGCTAGACCCGGTGAGTCTTGCGCGAGAGGCGCCCTGCCCGCTCGTGGAATTGGGCCGGTGTTCCGTCGAGACCGCGCGGCGGCTCGCGGCGGTGCTGCGATGACGGCTCCGCCGGTGGGGGCCCACGCCGTCGACATCCGCAGCGGACGGGTCGGTGTCGTCATGGGGCACGAGGGGCCGTACGTCCAGATGCGGCCGTACGGCGGGGGCCGGGAGTGGGACGCCGAGCCGGGTGACGTACGCCACGCCACCCCGTCCGAGCGGCTCAGCGCGGCGACGGCGTACACCAACGCCCGAAGCCGTGGCGAGGTGCCTTGAAGCATGCGCGAGAATGGTCCGCATGAGTCTGTTCCGCGACGACGGCATCGTGCTGCGCACCCAGAAGCTGGGTGAGGCGGACCGGATCATCACCCTGCTCACACGCGGTCACGGACGCGTACGCGCCGTGGCACGCGGGGTGCGGCGGACGAAGTCGAAGTTCGGGGCGCGGCTGGAGCCGTTCTCGCACGTGGACGTGCAGTTCTTCTCCAAGGGCAGCGAGCTGGTCGGGCGCGGGCTGCCGCTGTGCACGCAGAGCGAGACCATCGCGCCCTACGGCGGCGGGATCGTCACCGACTACGCGCGGTACACCGCGGGGACCGCCATGCTGGAGACGGCCGAGCGGTTCACCGACCACGAGGGCGAGCCGGCGGTGCAGCAGTACCTGCTGCTCGTCGGTGCGCTGCGGACCCTCGCCCGGGGCGAGCACGCGCCGAACCTCGTCCTCGACGCGTTCCTGCTGCGCTCCCTGGCGGTGAACGGGTACGCCCCGACCTTCGGGGACTGCGCGAAGTGCGGCATGCCCGGACCGAACCGGTTCTTCTCGGTCGGTTCGGGCGGCACCGTCTGCCCCGACTGCCGGGTACCCGGCAGCGTCGTACCCTCGCCGCAGGCCCTGGAACTGCTGGGCGCGCTGCTTGCGGGAGACTGGGGCACGGCGGACGCGGCCGAGCCGCGGTACGTCCGGGAGGGGAGCGGACTGGTCTCCGCCTACCTGCACTGGCACCTGGAGCGGGGACTGCGCTCCCTGCGGTACGTCGAGAAGTAGGAGAACACTGACATGGCCGTACGCGGGATTCTGGGGCGTCAGCGCCGGGAGTACAGGACGCCTGAGCCGCACCCGTCCGGCGCACGGCCGCCGAAGCTCGGCGAGCTGGTGCCGGAGCACGTGGCGATCGTCATGGACGGCAACGGACGCTGGGCCAAGGAGCGCGGCCTGCCGCGCACCGAGGGGCACAAGGTCGGCGCCGAGCGGGTGCTGGACGTGCTCCAGGGCGCGATCGAGATGGGCGTGCGGAACATCTCCCTGTACGCCTTCTCCACCGAGAACTGGAAGCGGTCCCCGGACGAGGTGCGCTTCCTGATGAACTTCAACCGGGACTTCATCCGCAAGACCCGCGACCAGCTCGACGAACTGGGCATCCGCGTGCGCTGGGTGGGACGGATGCCCAAGCTGTGGAAGTCCGTCGCCAAGGAACTCCAGGTCGCCCAGGAGCAGACCAAGGACAACGACCGGCTCACCCTGTACTTCTGCATGAACTACGGCGGGCGGGCCGAGATCGCCGACGCCGCGCAGGCCCTCGCCGAGGACGTGCGGGCCGGGCGGCTCGACCCGTCGAAGGTCAACGAGAAGACGCTCGCCAAGTACCTCTACTACCCGGACATGCCGGACGTGGATCTCTTCCTGCGGCCGAGCGGCGAGCAGCGGACATCGAACTACCTGCTGTGGCAGAGCGCGTACGCCGAGATGGTCTTCCAGGACGTGCTGTGGCCGGACTTCGACCGGCGCGACCTGTGGCGGGCCTGCCTGGAGTTCGCGTCGCGGGACCGGCGGTTCGGCGGGGCGATCCCCAACGAGGAACTCCTCGCCATGGAGGGCCGGCCGGACTCCTCCGGCCCGTCCGGCGCCTGAGGACGAGGCCGTCGGGCCGGAACGGGTCCGGGGCACGGCCCCGGGCCCGACGGCTCAGCCGCCGGAGGCACGCGCGCAGTCCGCGCAGGTGCCGAAGATCTCCACCGTGTGCGCGACGTTGACGTAGCCGTGCTCGGCCGCGATGGCCTCCGCCCACTTCTCCACCGCGGGGCCCTCCACCTCGACCGCCTTGCCGCAGGTGCGGCAGACCAGGTGGTGGTGGTGATCGTCGCTGGAGCAGCGGCGGTAGACGGACTCGCCCTCGGCGGTGCGCAGGACGTCGACCTCACCGGCGTCGGCGAGGGACTGGAGGGTGCGGTAGACCGTGGTGAGCCCGACCGAGTCGCCCTTGTGCTTGAGCATGTCGTGGAGTTCCTGCGCGCTGCGGAACTCCTCGACCTCCTGGAGGGCCGCCGACACGGCGGCCCGCTGCCGGGTGGCACGGCCCTTCACGGGCGGTCCAGCGGTCGTCACCGGTTCCTCCTCACGTCTGCGGCTTGCCGGGCCATTGTGCCAGCCCGGCGGGGCGGCGGTCAGACACCGATCCCGTCGCCGGCCTCCCGGGTGGCCGGAATCTTGCATTCCGTCGGATCCGCGGCGGGCTCCGCCCCGGCGGCCGTCCGCGCGCGTCGCCGGGCCAGCGGGGCGGCCAGCGCGGTCAGCAGGAGGAACGCGCCGATGGTGAGCAGCACGATGGTCGCGCCGGGCGGCACGTCCTGGTAGTACGAGGTGACCGTGCCGCCGATCGTCACGCTGACGCCGATGGCCACGGCGACGGCGAAGGTGGCGGCGAAGCTGCGGGTGAGCTGCTGGGCGGCGGCCACCGGGACCACCATCAGCGCCGACACCAGCAGGAGTCCGACGACGCGCATGGCGACGGTGACCGTGACGGCGGCGGTGACGGCCGTCAGCAGGTTCAGGGCGCGGACCGGGAGGCCGGTGACCCGGGCGAACTCCTCGTCCTGGCTGACCGCGAACAACTGACGGCGCAGGCCGAGGGTGACGAGGACCACGAAGGACGCCAGCAGGCAGATCGCGGTGACGTCCGACTCGGAGACCGTCGACAGGGAGCCGAAGAGGTACGAGGTGAGGTTGGCGTTGGAGCCCGTGGGCGCGAGGTTGATGAACATCACACCGCCGGCCATGCCGCCGTAGAAGAGCATGGCGAGGGCGATGTCGCCGCGGGTCCTGCCGTACCAGCGGATCAGCTCCATGAGGACCGCGCCGAGCACGGACACCAGGGTGGCCATCCACACCGGGGACCAGGTGAGCAGGAAGCCGAGGCCGACGCCGGTCATCGCCACGTGGCCGATGCCGTCGCCCATGAGGGCCTGGCGGCGCTGGACCAGGTAGATGCCGACGGCGGGGGCGGTGATGCCGACCAGGACGGCCGCCAGCAGCGCCCGCTGCATGAAGGCGTAGTTCAGGAGTTCCATCAGCTCAGCAGTCCCGTGCGGATCGGTTCGGCGCCCGCCGGTGCGTGCGGGTGTACGTGGTCGTGGCCGGGCAGCGCGTGCTGGCCGACCGCCTCGGGCGGCGGGCCGTCGTGCAGGACGCAGCCGTCGCGGAGCACCACCGCCCGGTCGATCAGGGGCTCCAGGGGGCCCAGCTCGTGCAGGACGAGGAGGACGGTGGCGCCGGCCGCGACCTGCGTGCGCAGGGTGTCGGCCAGGACCTCCTGGCTGGCCAGGTCGACGCCCGCCATAGGCTCGTCCATGATCAGCAACTCGGGTTCGGCGGCGAGCGCGCGGGCGATCAGCACCCGCTGGTGCTGGCCGCCGGAGAGGGCGTTCACCGAGTCCCCGGCCCGGTCCGCCATGCCGACCATGCCGAGGGCCCGGCGTACGGCCTCGTGGTCGGCCTTGCGCAGGATGCCGAAGCGGGCCCGGGAGAGCCGGCCCGAGGAGACGATCTCGGTCACCGTGGCGGGGACGCCGCCCGCGGCCGTGGTGCGCTGCGGGACGTAGCCCACGCGCGCCCAGTCGCGGAAACGGCGCCTGGGGGTGCCGAACACCTCGATCTCCCCGGCCGTGACCGGCACCTGGCCGATGACCGACCGCACGGCCGTCGACTTGCCCGAGCCGTTGGCGCCGAGCAGCGCGACGACCTCACCGCGGGGGACGGTGAGGTCGATGCCGCGCAGGACGGGGCGTGAGCCGAGTTCGGCGCGGACGCCGCGCAGGGATATGACGGGCTCGGTCATGCCGTCCTCCGGTGGGTCGGTCGGTCGGTCACTTGGCGTTCAGGGCCGTCTGCAGGGCCGTGAGGTTGGCTTCCATGACCTGGAAGTAGTCGTCGCCGCGGGACTGGTCGGTGATGCCCTCGACCGGGTCGAGGACGTCGGTCTTCAGGCCCGCGTCCTTGGCGACCGTCTGCGCGGTCTCGTCGCTGACCAGTGTCTCGTAGAAGATGGTGGAGACGCCGTCGGCCTTGGCCGTCTCCGCCAGCTCCTTGACCCGGGCGGCGCTGGGCTCGGACTCGGGGTCGAGGCCGTTGATGGCCTCCTCGGTCAGGCCGTAGCGCTCGGCGAGGTAGCCGAAGGCGGCGTGCGTGGTGATGAAGGTCTTGGTCTTCGTGTCCTTCAGCCCGGTCTCGAACTTCGTGTTCAGGCTGCCGAGCTTCTCGACCAGGGCCTCGGTGTTCTTCTTGTAGTCGGCGGCGTGGTCGGGGTCGGCCTTTTCGAAGGCCTTGCCGACGCCCTCGGCGACCTCGGCGTACTTGACCGGGTCGAGCCAGATGTGGGGGTCCGCGCCGCCTTCCGCGGTGTGGTCGTGCCCGTCCTCCTCGGCGTGCTCCTCCTCGGCGTGCTCGTCCGCGTGCTCCTCCTCCGCGTGCTCCTCCTCCGCGTGGCCGTCGACCTCGGTGCCGTGCACCTCCAGCGTGGTCAGCGTCGCCGCGTCGATCTTCGTCGTGGCCCCGGACTGGGTGATGGCCTCGTCGACGGAGGGCTGCAGTCCCTTGAGGAAGAGCGCGGCGTCCGTCTCCTCGAGCTGCGCCCGCTGCTTGGCGCTGATCTCCAGGTCGTGCGGCTCCTGGCCGGGCTGGGTCAGACTGGTCACGCTGACGTGGTCGCCGCCGATCTGCTCGGCGAGGAAGGCCATGGGGTAGAACGACGCGACGACGTCGAACTTGTCCGTGTTGCCTGCGTTGCCCGCCGCCGAGCTGTCGCCGGAGCAGGCGGAGAGGGTCCCGAGACCGAGCGCGGCGGCCGCGGTGACTGCTATGCCGGATATGTGGCGTCGTCGTACGTTCATGACACTCATTTTCAACAAATATGGAAACCGTTGTCAACAAAGCGTCTGCGGGCCCCCGATTTGGCCGGGGGGCGGCCCGCGCCGGTAACCTGAGGCATTCTCTGGAAGCATCTCGCTTCGTCGCCCGTCGTCGTAATGAAGAGAGCACCGTGGCCGCCGACAAGATCGACACCATCGTCAGCCTGAGCAAGCGCCGTGGCTTCGTTTTCCCCTGCAGTGAGATCTACGGCGGTCAGCGCGCCGCCTGGGACTACGGACCGCTGGGTGTCGAGCTCAAGGAGAACCTCAAGCGCCAGTGGTGGCGCTACATGGTCACCTCGCGCGAGGACGTCGTCGGTCTCGACTCGTCCGTCATTCTGGCCCCGGAGGTCTGGGTGGCCTCCGGCCACGTCGCCACCTTCACGGACCCGCTGACCGAGTGCACCTCCTGCCACAAGCGGTTCCGCGCGGACCACTTGGAAGAGGCCTACGAGGAGAAGAAGGGCAAGGCCCCGGAGAACGGCCTCGCCGACCTCAACTGCCCCAACTGCGGCAACAAGGGCACCTTCACCGAGCCCAAGCAGTTCTCCGGCCTGCTCTCCACCCACCTCGGCCCCACCCAGGACAGCGGCTCCGTCGCCTACCTGCGGCCCGAGACCGCGCAGGGCATTTTCACCAACTTCGCCCAGGTGCAGACCACTTCGCGCCGGAAGCCGCCGTTCGGCATCGCCCAGATGGGCAAGTCCTTCCGCAACGAGATCACGCCCGGCAACTTCATCTTCCGCACCCGCGAGTTCGAGCAGATGGAGATGGAGTTCTTCGTCAAGCCGGGCGAGGACGAGAAGTGGCAGGAGTACTGGATGGAGCAGCGCTGGAACTGGTACACCGGCCTCGGCATGCGCGAGGAGAACATGCGGTGGTACGAGCACCCGGCCGAGAAGCTCTCCCACTACTCGAAGCGCACCGCCGACATCGAGTACCGCTTCCAGTTCGGCGGCAGCGAGTGGGGTGAGCTGGAGGGCGTCGCCAACCGGACCGACTACGACCTCTCCTCGCACGCGAAGGCCTCCGGCCAGGACCTCTCCTACTACGACCAGGAGGCCCAGGAGCGCTGGACGCCGTACGTCATCGAGCCGGCGGCCGGTGTCGGCCGGGCGATGCTGGCCTTCCTCCTCGACGCGTACGTCGAGGACGAGGCCCCGAACGCCAAGGGCAAGCTGGAGAAGCGCACCGTGCTGCGCCTCGACCCGCGGCTGTCCCCGGTGAAGGTCGCGGTGCTGCCGCTGTCCCGCAACCCGGAGCTGTCGCCCAAGGCCAAGGGGCTCGCCCAGGCGCTGCGGCAGAACTGGAACATCGACTTCGACGACGCCGGTGCGATCGGGCGGCGTTACCGCCGCCAGGACGAGATCGGGACGCCGTTCTGCGTCACCGTCGACTTCGACACGCTGGAGGACAACGCGGTGACCGTGCGGGAGCGGGACACCATGAAGCAGGAGCGAGTGTCGCTGGACCAGATCGAGGGGTACCTGGCGTCGCGGCTGGTCGGCTGCTGACGTTTCCCGTCGTGGGGGTACCAGGGGGCTCGCCCCCCGGTACTCCGGCCTTCGCCCACCTTTCGCCGACCCGGTCGGCCGGAGGGTGGGCGTTGTCGTCGCTGGGCCCGCGGTGGTGCCCGACGGCCCGTGGGCGGGCCCGTCGGGGTGAGTCCGTCGGGGTGAGTCCGTCGGGGTGAGAGCCGACCGTGGGCGGCAGGCGCAGGCTCAGCAGACCCGCCGGTGTCATCGGCGCCGGGCCCCGGCCCTGCAGGACCGCCCCGGCCGGCCCCACGCGCGTGCCGCCGGACGCCGGTTGGTGACCTGCGTGCCGGCCGACGGGGATTTCGGCAAGGGCTGGAGAGGCCGCAGGTCCTCGCTCCGGAGCGCGGGACGGCTTCGTCGGGGTGAAGCGCCCGAAGTGCGGGAACCCGCAAATGTGCGGAAGGTGAGGTTCCCAGGGATTCCACAGCTTGCACGAGCTTGCACAGGCGAGGACGAACAGCCATGGCTGAGCAGAATTCGGCGCAGACGCTCCCGAGGCCGTTGCACGCGGCCGCGTCGGCGCTGCGGAAGGTGCCGGGTGCCGGGACGGTCGGCAGGGCCGCCGAGGGCACGTTGGACAGGATCGGGGCCGTGTCGCCGCGAGGGCGGCGGGCGCTCGTGTACACGGGGGCCGGGGTGCTGGGCATCGCCGGGTTGGTGGAGTGGCCGGTGGCGGCCACGGGGGCTGCGGTGGCGTGGCTGACGCGGCCACGGTCGCAGGAGTCGCCGGAGGCGGAGGCGGCGCAGGTGCTGCGGGACGGGACGAAGGCCCCGGGTGGCGACGGCGCGGGCGGTGCCGCGGACGGCGGCACGGGGAAGGCCGGGACGGCGGGGACGAGTGAGGCCGGGGCGGGTACGGCCGGGAAGGACTCCGCGCGGCGGAGCACCGCGCGGAGAACCGGCGGGACACAGTCCGCCACCAGGAAGAGCCCGGCGACGAAGACCGCCGCGAAGTCGGGCCCCGCAGGCAAGAGCGCCGCCGGTAGGAGCACCGAGGCGAAGAGCGTGGCCACGAAGACCGAAGCGAAGAGCACTGCGGCGAAGAGCCCCGCCGACAAGAGCGCCGCCGACAAGAGCACCGCCGGTAAGAGCACCGAGGTGAAGAGCACCGAGGTGAAGAGCACCGCGAAGAACACCGCCGCCGGGAGTGCCGCCGCCGGGAGTGCCGCCGGCGGGAGCGCTGCCGGCAGGAGCGCCGCCGCGAAGAGCACCACGGCGAAAAGCACCGCCAAGAAGAGCGCGGCCAAGAAGAGCACCGAGGCGAAGAGCAGCGCGGCCAGGAAGAGCACCGAGGCGAAGAGCACCGCCAGGAGCAGCGCGGCCAAGAAGAGCACCGCCAAGAAGGCCGCGTCCGGTCCCTCCCGCGGCGCTGCGTCCTCCCGCGGCCGGAGCAGGAAGACGGCCGCGTCCACACGGAAGGCGGGCTGAGGGACAGCGATGGTCGGTGGACTCTTGACGCGTTCCCAGGGTGCCGTCACCGGAATCGTCCTGGCCGGACCCCGGCTGCTCGCGCGCGGCACCGCGCCCGCGGTGGGTGCCGCGGCCGGCGCCGTGGCGGGCACCGCGCGGGCCGGTGTGCGCGGCGCGGACTTCGCGGCGCGGGCGGCACGGGTCGCCCGCGCCGCGCTGCCGGGCGGCACCCCGGACTGGCGGGCCGGGCACCGGGCGCACCTCGCGCTCCGGCCGGCCGCGACGGAGGAGGTGCGCCGGGCGGGCGGCACGGAACGGGTCGCGCGCCGGGTGGCGGCGGCGCTGGTCGAGCACCCGGACGTGGTGCTCGCCTACTGGGACACCGGCCTCGCCCGGCTCGTGGTGACCGCGGCCGAGGAGGCGCTCACCGACCGGGTCGTGGACCGGGCCACCGAGCTGGCCGAACAGCACGGACTGACCCGGGCGGGCCAACGGGGTCCGGCCGATCCGGTGGAGGAGCCGGCCCACCCCGGCGACCCGGCCTCGGTGCGCGTCGCCGCCACGGCCCTCGGGGCGGACGCGCTGGGCATCGCCGCGGCCGTCACCGGCGCACGCCTGCGGCTGCCGCCCTCGCCCCGGCTGGTCACCGCCGTGGCGACGCTGCTGCGCGAGAACCCGGCCTTCCGCGCCTGGCTGCGCCGGCGTCTCGGCGCCGACGGCATGGACATCGCCCTGTCCGTCGCCAACGCGGCCGTCCACGGCGCCGGCCAGCGCTACACCTCACTGGTGCTCGACGGGGCGCTGCGCACCTGCCAGCTGACGGAGGCGGTGACCCGGACGGCGGCCTTCGAGGTCGTGCACGACCAGCTGTGCGCCCCGGGCCGGACCAGCCTGCCCGCCGACCCCGCCCTGCGCCCGCCGCTGCAGAGCTCCCCGGCGCAGGACTACGCCGCCCACGCCTCCACCGGCAGCGTGGCGGGCGCGGTGGCGGCCCTGCTGGTCAAGCACGACGTGACCGAGGCCGCCGAGGCGGTGCTGGCCGGCTCGCCCAAGGCCGCGCGCTACGGTCCCGCCGCCTTCCACGCCGTACTGAGCACCGCGCTGTCCCGCGCCGGCGTGCTCGTGCGCGACCCCGAACGGCTGCGGCAGCTGGAGATGGCCGCCACGGTCGTCCTGCACCCCAGCGCGCTGCGGGCGCCGGAGGCGGGCGCGGACCCGTGGACCGAGGACGTGCTGGACGCCGCCCGCCGCGCGGGCCTGCGCGTGGTGATGGTGGAGGACCCGGCGCTGGCCGACTTCACCGGACTCGCGGACCAGGTCGTCAGCGCCCGGCGCCCGCTCCGGGACGTCGTGGACGGACTGCGCGCCGAGGGCGGCGTCATCACCGTCGTACGGCCCCTGCCCGGCGACGACGAGACGGTGGCGGCCGGGCTGCTCGGCGGGGACGTGGCCGTCGCGCTGGCCGACGCGGACGCCCCGGTGGCATGGGGCGCGGACGTGATCGCCCCGCAGGGCCTGGCCGACGTGTGGCGGCTGCTGCGGGCGGTGCCGGCGGCCCGCGCGACCGGACGCCGGTCGCAGACGCTGGCCCGCTCCGGGGCCGCGCTCTCCGGGCTGCTGGTGGCGGTCGGCGAGGCGCGCGGCAAGGGGGGGAACGGCGGCGGGGGCGGCTGGGCGGCGCTGCCCGGAATGCGGCACGCGCCGGTCGACGTGAGCGCGGCGGCGGCCCTGCTGACCGGCGCGCGCGCCGCGCTCGGCGTGGCGATGGCCCGCGCCCCGCACCCCCGGGCACGGGTGGCGTGGCACACGCTGGACCCCACGGGCGTACGGGAGCGCCTGGACCGGGAGAAGGAGCCGGAGCCCTCCCTCACCGAACAGCTGACGGCGCGGATGCACGCCGCGGCCGACCGGGCGGGCCGTGTCCCCGTCCTCGCCCCGGTGAAGTGGACGTGGCAGCTGGGCCGGGCGGTCCGGGGCGAGCTGGACGACCCGCTCACTCCGGTGCTCGCGGTCGGCTCGGCGGCCGAGGCGATCCTCGGCTCCGTCATGGACGCGCTGCTGGTCGTCGGCGCCCTGGACCTGAACGCGCTGGTCGGCGGGTTCCAGCGGCTGCGCGCCGAACGGGCGCTGTCGGGGCTGCTCGCGCAGCAGAAGCAGAAGGCGCGGGTCGCCGACGAGGAGACGCACGACCCGTCGGCCGAGCCACGGGTCGTGGACGCCGCCAAACTGCACCCGGGGCACATCATCGACCTCAAGGCGGACGACGTCGTACCCGCCGACGCCCGGCTGCTGTGGGAGGACGGTCTGGAGGTCGACGAGTCGGCCCTCACCGGTGAGTCGCTGCCGGTCGACAAGTGCGTGGACCCGGTGGAGGACGCCCCCGTCGCCGAGCGGCACTGCATGGTCTTCGAGGGCACGACCGTGGTGGCCGGCCGCGCCCAGGCCGTCGTCGTGGACACCGGGGAGCACACCGAGGCCGCCCGGGCGGTCTCGCTGGCCGCCCGTACGCCGTCGGCGGCCGGCGTGCAGGCCAGGCTCCAGGAGCTGACCCGCAAGGCGCTGCCGCTGACCCTGGCGGGCGGGGCCGCGGTGACCGGCCTGTCGCTGCTGCGCGGGACGCCGATCCGGCAGGCCGTCGCCGGCGGCGTGTCGGTGGCGGTGGCCGCGGTGCCCGAGGGGCTGCCGCTGGTGGCGACGGTGGCCCAGCTGGCGGCGGCCCGCCGGCTCAGCCGGCACGGCGTCCTCGTACGGACCCCGCGCACCCTGGAGGCGCTGGGCCGCATGGACACCATTTGCTTCGACAAGACGGGCACGCTCACCGAGAACAGGCTGCGGCTGACCCGGGTGGCGGGCGCCGACGGCACGGTCCGCAAGGCGGGCGACCCGGACGTCGCCGACGCCGTACGGGTCGCCGCGCGCGCCTGCCCCCGCCTGAACGGCGACGGCGCCCGCCCCACCCACGCCACCGACGAGGCCGTCCTGGACGCGGCCGGGGACGACCCGGGGTGGACGCAGGAGGAGGGCCTGCCCTTCGAGACGTCCCGCGGCTACGCCGCCGCCGTCGGACGGGACGCCGGCGGCGCGCCGGTGCTGGTGGTCAAGGGCGCCCCGGAGACCGTGCTGCCCGCCTGCGCGGACCTGCCGGCGCACGCCTCCGAGGCGGCGCAGCGCATGGCGGGCGACGGGCTGCGCATCATCGCGGTGGCCGGCCGCCCCCTGCGCGAGGGGGAGAAGGCGGCCGACGTGCTCGAACAGGACCCACGGGGGCTGGAGTTCACGGGGATGCTCGGGCTGGCCGACGTGCCGCGCGAGACGTCCCCGGCCCTGGTGCACGGGCTGCGCGAGGCGGGCGTACGGCCCGTGGTGCTGACCGGCGACCACCCGCGGACCGCCCACGCCATCGCCGTCGACCTGGGCTGGCCCGAGGACGCGGTCGTGGTCACCGGCGACGAGATCGCCGCCGCGGACCGTACGGCGCGCTCCCGCATGCTGCGCGACGCGGACGTCGTGGCCCGGGTGGCGCCGGAGCAGAAGCTCCAGGTCGTCGAGTCGCTGCGGGACGCCGGGCGGGTCGTCGGCATGGTCGGCGACGGTGCCAACGACGCCGCCGCCATCCGTGCCGCCGACATCGGCGTCGGCATCAGCGCCCGCGGCTCGGCCGCCGCCCGCAACGCCGCCGACCTGGTCGTCACCGGCGACGACCTGCTGGTCCTGGTGGAGGCGGTGCGGGAGGGCCGGGCGCTGTGGCACAGCGTCGCCGACGCCATCGCCATCCTGATCGGCGGCAACGCGGGCGAGGTCGGCTTCGGCATCCTCGGCACCGTCCTCGGCGGTGCCGCTCCGCTGTCCACCCGGCAGATGCTGCTGGTCAACCTGTTCACCGACCTGTTCCCCGCGATGGCCGTGGCGGTGACGGAGACGGGGGACCCCGAGCAGGCACAGGACGACACGGGCGCGCCGCTCGGTACGGCGGTGCTGGGCGAGCCCCTGCTCCGCCAGATCCGGCACCGGGCCCTGACCACGGCCCTCGGCGCGACCGCGGCCTGGCTCCTCGGCCGCTTCACCCCGGGCACGGGGCGCCGTTCCACGACGATGGCCCTGTGCGCCGTGGTCGGCACCCAGCTCGCCCAGACCCTGGCCGACCGCCGGGGCAGCCGCCTGGTCCAGGTCACGTCCCTCGGCTCCGCGGCCGCACTGGTCGCCCTGGTGCAGACCCCGGGTGCCAGCCAGCTCTTCGGCTGCACACCGCTGGGCCCGGTCGCCTGGGCTTGCGTGGCCGCGGCCATCACCCTGGCCCTGGCGGGGCAGCGGGGGCTGCCGAGGGTGGAGGAGACCCTCGTGAAGTACTGGCCGAAGGTGACGGAGCGACTGCCGGCGCCGGTGCGGTGACAGGACCGACGCGGACGCGACGGGCGCCGCAGCGGGGGAGCCCGTGACGGGCGCCGCAGCGGGGAAGCGCGCGACGGGCGCCGCGCCGGGGCTGTTCGCGACGGGCGCCGCGCCGGGGCTGTTCGCGATGGGCGTCGCGCCGGGGTTGTCCGTGGCGGGCGTCGCGCCGGGGTTGTCCGTGGCGGGCGCCGCAGCGGGGCTGTCCGCGACGGGCGCCGCGCCGGGGAGTGCCGGTGCGGCGCCCGTCGGCCGCGCACGTACGAGGGGCGGGGCCGCCCCGGCTCACCGCGGGGCGTGCCGGGCGCTCACGATCCGGCCCGCGCCACCTGCCGCACCTCCGCCGACTGCAGGCGTTCGGCGGTCCGTTCGGCGGTGCGGCGGGCCCAGCGGCCGTTGGTCACGGCGCCGAGGACGAGGACCGAGAGGCCGCAGGCGGCCAGGATCCACCAGCCGGGGCGGGCGGCGGCCACGAAGGTGTCGCGGTACGACGACGCGCCCACGCCCGCCGCCAGCACCGCGCCGACCACCGCCACACCGAGGGTCTGGCCCAGCTGGCGGCTGGTGGAGGCGACGGCGGCGGCGACCCCGGCCTGCGCGCGGGGCATGCCGGAGACGGCGGTGTTGGTGATGGGCGCGTTGACGAAGCCGAAGCCGACGCCGAACAGGGCGTACCCGAGGAAGAGCGTGACGTTCGAGGTCTCGGCCTCGAAGGCGGCGAACAGCACCCCGCTCGCCGTCAGCGCGCCGCCCGCGATCAGCAGCGGCAGCCGTGGGCCGCGGCTGCCGACCAGCCGCCCGGACAGCGGGGCGCACAGGAAGGTCGGCACGGCCATCGGCAGCATCCACAGCCCGGCGTGCAGGGCGCTGAGCCCGCGCACGTTCTGCAGGTACAGCGTGGACAGGAACAGGAAGCCGCCCAGCGCCGCGAAGGCGGTGATCGCGGTGACGGTGGCCCCGCTGAACGGCGCCGAACGGAAGAAGCGCAGGTCGATGAGGGGTTCGGCGCGGCGGGGTTCGTAGAGGAGGAGGCCCAGCAGCGCGGCCAGTGCCAGCGCGGCGAACGGCAGCACCCGCACGGGCCCGGCGTTCGGTGCCTCGATGATCGCGTACGTCAGGCCGGCGAACAGCACGATCACCATCAGCTGGCCCAGCGGGTCGGGACGGCGGGCCTTCGGCGCGCGGGACTCGGGGACGAAGCGCAGGGTGAGCAGCAGGGCGGCCAGGCCCACCGGCAGGTTGACCCAGAAGATCGACCGCCAGCCGACCGACTCCACGAGCACGCCACCCACCAGCGGACCGGCGGCCATGGAGATGCCCACGACCGCGCCCCAGACGCCGATCGCGCGGGCGCGTTCCCGCGGATCGGTGAAGGTGTTGGTGATGATCGACATGGCGACCGGGTTGAGCATCGAACCGCCCACCGCCTGGACCATCCGGAACACGACCAGCGAGGACAGGTCCGGCGCCAGCGAGCACAGCAGCGAGCCCAGGGTGAAGACCACCAGGCCCGTCACGAAGACCCGCTTGCGGCCGATCCGGTCGGCCGTGGAGCCGGCGAGCATGAGCAGCGCGGCCAGCACCAGCGTGTAGGCGTCGACCGCCCACTGGAGCCCCGCGGTGCTGGTGTGCAGGTCGCGCTGCACGGCGGGCAGGGCGACGTTGAGGATCGTGTTGTCGATGCTCACGATCAGCAGGCTCATGCAGCAGATGGCGAGCACGAGCAGACGGCGGCGGGTGGGCTCGGGCATGGATTACATCGTACGGGGTTTTCGATAGTGCGGTTAACTAATGACTCATACACGGTCTTCCGCTTTCCCTGGGGCCCTGAGGTCCTGGGGTCCTGGGGTCCTGGGGTCCTGGGGCCCGGGGGCACGTCCGGCACCGCCCGGCGTACGTGACAATGGAGGAATGTCCACGCTCACCACGCCCGCCCCCGGCACCACCGCCGCACCCCTGCGGATCGGCCCGCACACCGTCGCCCCGCCCGTCGTGCTCGCACCGATGGCCGGGATCACCAACGCGCCCTTCCGCACCCTGTGCAGGGAGTTCAGCGGCGGCAAGGGCCTGTTCGTGAGCGAGATGATCACCACGCGGGCGCTGGTCGAGCGCAACGAGAAGACCATGCAGCTGATCCACTTCGACGCGACCGAGACGCCGCGCTCGATCCAGCTCTACGGCGTCGACCCGGTGACCGTCGGCAAGGCCGTCCGCATGATCGCGGAGGAGGACCTCGCCGACCACATCGACCTGAACTTCGGCTGCCCGGTGCCCAAGGTGACCCGCAAGGGCGGCGGCTCGGCCCTGCCGTACAAGCGGAACCTGCTGCGCGCCATCGTCCGCGAGGCCGTCACCGGCGCCGGCGGCCTGCCCGTCACCATGAAGATGCGCAAGGGCATCGACGACGACCACCTCACCTTCCTCGACGCCGGCCGCATCGCCGTCGAGGAGGGCGTGACCGCCGTCGCCCTGCACGGCCGCACCACCGCCCAGCACTACGGCGGGACCGCCGACTGGGACGCCATCGCCCGCCTGAAGGAGCACGTCCCCGAGATCCCCGTCCTCGGCAACGGGGACATCTGGTCCGCCGAGGACGCGCTGCGGATGGTCCGGGAGACCGGCTGCGACGGCGTCGTGGTCGGCCGCGGCTGCCTGGGGCGGCCGTGGCTCTTCGCCGACCTGGTCGCCGCCTTCGAGGGGCGCGCCGACGCGTACGTACGGCCCACCCTGCGCGAGGTCGCCGACGTGATGGTCCGGCACGCCACCCTGCTCGGCGAGTGGATCGGCGACGAGGCGCGCGGCGTCATCGACTTCCGCAAGCACGTCGCCTGGTACCTCAAGGGCTTCGCGGTCGGTTCCGAGATGCGCAAGCGGCTCGCGATCACCTCCTCGCTGGAGGCCCTGCGCGCCGGCCTGGACGAACTCGACCTGGACCAGCCCTGGCCCACCGGCGCCGACGGCCCCCGCGGCCGCACGTCCGGCAACAACCGGGTGGTCCTGCCCGACGGCTGGCTCAGGGACCCGTACGACTGCGCGGGCGTCGGCGAGGACGCGGAGCTGGACACCTCCGGCGGCTGATCAGCCCCTGGCGGGACGCGGCACCGAGCCGTACGCCGTCAGGAAGCGGTCGCGGAAGGAACTCATCCGCCACACCGGGGCGTCCCGGGCGGGTTTCAGGCCCTCCGTCCAGTTCCAGTCGTCGATCGCGTCGAGCACCTCCGGGTCCTTGGCGACGATCGAGACGGGGACGTCCCGGCTCGCCCCGTTCCCGCTGACGCGGGCGAGCGGCTGGTGGTCGCCCAGGAAGACCAGGACGGTGTCGTCGGTGCCGTAGCGCTCCAGCCACTGGACGAGGCTGGTGACCGAGTACTCGACCGACCTGCCGTACTCCTCCTTGGACCGCGCGGGGTCGGCGATGACGTCCGCCGCCTTCTCGCCCGACTCCTCGACGGCGTCGTACACCGACCCGTCGCCGACCGCGTCCCAGTCGATCATCTCCGGGATCGGCGCCCAGGGCTGGTGGCTGGAGGTCAGGATGATCTCCGCCATCAGCGGCCGGTCGCGCTCCCTGCCGTGCTCCAGGCGCTGGAAGGCCTCCAGCGCGTACTGGTCCGGCATGGTCGACCAGCTGAACTTCGGGCCCCGGTAGCCGACGTCGAACGCGTCGTAGACCTTGTCCAGCCCGTACCACTCCGCCTCCGGCCAGGCCTTCTGCACACCCGGCATGACGCCGACGGTGTCCCAGGCGCCGGTCTTCCCGAACGCCTTGGTGAGGGTGAGGCGGTCGCCCGCGGTGACGGTGCGGTAGCGCTGCTGGTTGTCGACCCACAGGCCCGACATGAACGTGGAGTGGCCGAGCCAGCTGCTGCCGCCGTACGTGGCCGAGGTCAGCCAGCCGCTCCGGGCCCTGAAGCCGGCACCGGCCAGCGCCTCCGTGCTCGCGTCGAGCATCCGGCCGACGCCGGGCGCCGTCACCGGGTCCTCGACGGCGCTGCGGCCGTAGCTCTCGATGAACGCGAAGACGACGTCCCTGCCGCGCAGGTCCGGCACCAGCTGGGCGGCGGGCGTGGCACCGAACCGGTCCGCCTCCGCCTCCTTCGCGAACGCCGTCTCGTCCCGCAGCGTGTCCACCACCCGGTGCGCCTGCGCCTCCAGGGCCCCGGAGGCGCTGCGGGTGGCGACCGGCACGCCGAAGGTCTGCACGCCCAGCGCCGCGCAGGTCATCCACACGGTGGCCGCCATCAGCGCGCCCCGGGCCGCCCGCTCCCGGTGCGCGGCGAGCACCTCGCCGAGCCGGACCGACGCCAGCGCCATGAGCACCGGCAGCAGCGTCGCGCCCCCCACCGCGCCCACGGCGGCCCAGGTCGCCGCCGCGCCGCCCATCGCGTCGGCCACGAACGACTGGGCGTCGTCCAGCAGGCCCCAGTCCAGGACGACGTTGAAGCCCCGGCCCAGGTACTCGGTGAAGCCCATGTCGAGCAGGTTCAGCACGGTCAGCGCGCCGAGGCCGGTGCCGAGGAGCGCCGCCAGCACCAGCCGCGGTACGCGGGGCAGGCAGAGCAGCAGTACCGCCCCGATGACCGCCTCCGCCGGTATCCGCGCGAACCGGTTCGGTTCCAGGGCGACGAGGGTGTTCGGCAGCACCAGCGCCCCGAGGACGAGGAGGGCGGCGAGGGCCGTCGTGGTCCGCCGGACGGCGAGGGCGGTCCGTGGGTGCCGGGTGCGCCAGGCGCGCCGGTGGGCGAGGCGGGCCGCGAGGGACCGCTCGGCGCGGGAGGTCCCCGGGCGGGAGGTCTCCGGCGAGGGGTGGCCGGACGCGCCGGGGGCTCCGGGCCGTCCGGGCGCGGGTGCCGCGTCTTTCCCCGGCTTCGGCTCCGAGTCCTGCTCCGGCTTCGGCTGCGGCTCGATGGACTCTCCGGGGTCCTCGGGCGCGACGACTTCGGGCTCGGCCGGTTCGTCGGCCTCCCGGGTCGCCTCGGTCTCGCGGGTCGTACCGGTCGCCCGGGTCGTATCGGTCGCCCGGGTCTCGCCAATCTCACCGGTCTCGTCGGTCCCCTCCGTCTCACCGGGTCCACCGGGTCCGTACGGCCCGTCGGCCGGGGGCGGTGACGGGCGAAAACGCGTGAAGACAGGCACCCGAAGGTCCTTCCGTACGAAACCGGGCCGGGCGGCGGGCCCGGCGAGGGGGCCGGACCCGCCGCCCTGTCGTACGTCCGCCGCGAGCGGTCCGTTCACACGTCCGCATGGTGAAATCCCGCGGCCTGTGGCAGCGTGATTCTCGCCACCTCTGATAAGGGGAGCGCTCAGATGAGCGGATCATGGGCGATTCCACTTCTCAAAGGGCGGCACTGAGTGCCATACCTTGATCGTTCATCGATCGAACTCAAACGTGGCGAATGACGCTCAGGTGAGCAATCGGCCTGGCGTGCGGAAGGTCATTCGTTCAAGAAGTGAAAACACAGGCTGTCGGTCGCTTGCCAAGCCTTGACTTTCGATCCGCTGGCGGACGAGTGGTTACAGGCGCATGACGCGCAAGTGGACGTACCCAGGTGCCTTTGATCTGGGTACATTCCTCGCCGTCAGGGCAGCCACCGCGTCCTCGAGGAGTCGAGACCCGTGTCGGAAAACAAAGAACCCCAGGTAGCGAACGTCACCAAGTTCGTTTACGACTTCACCGAGGGCAACAAGGACCTCAAGGACCTCCTCGGCGGCAAGGGCGCCAACCTCGCCGAGATGACCAACCTGGGTCTTCCGGTCCCTCCCGGCTTCACGATCACCACCGAGGCCTGCAAGACCTACCTCGACAGCGGCGAGGAACCGGCGGCACTGCGTGACGAGGTGAGTGCGCACCTCGACGCCCTTGAGGCGAAGATGGGCAAGAAGCTCGGCCAGGCCGACGACCCCCTCCTCGTGTCGGTCCGCTCCGGGGCCAAGTTCTCCATGCCCGGCATGATGGACACGGTCCTCAACATCGGCCTTTCCGACAGGTCGGTGCAGGGCCTGGCCCAGCAGGCCGGCGACGACCGTTTCGCCTGGGACTCCTACCGGCGCCTGATCCAGATGTTCGGCAAGACCGTCCTCGGTGTCGACGGCGACCTCTTCGAGGAGGCGCTGGAGGCGGCGAAGGCGGCCAAGAAGGTGACGGTCGACACCGAGCTGGAGGCCGCCGACCTCAAGAAGCTGGTCACCAGGTTCAAGAAGATCGTCAAGGCCGAGGCGGGCCGGGACTTCCCGCAGGACCCGCGCGAGCAGATGGACCTCGCCATCAAGGCCGTCTTCGACTCCTGGAACGGCGAGCGCGCCAAGCTCTACCGCCGCCAGGAGCGCATCCCGCACGACCTCGGCACCGCCGTCAACGTCTGCTCCATGGTCTTCGGCAACCTGGGCCCCGACTCCGGCACCGGCGTCGCCTTCACCCGCGACCCCGCCTCCGGCCACCAGGGCGTCTACGGCGACTACCTCCAGAACGCCCAGGGCGAGGACGTCGTCGCCGGCATCCGCAACACCGTCGCCCTCGCGGACCTGGAGTCGATCGACAAGAAGTCGTACGACCAGCTGATGCAGATCATGGAGACGCTGGAGAACCACTACCTGGACCTCTGCGACATCGAGTTCACCATCGAGCGCGGCCAGCTCTGGATGCTCCAGACCCGCGTCGGCAAGCGCACCGCGGGCGCGGCCTTCCGCATCGCCACCCAGCTCGTCGACCAGGGGCTGATCGACGAGGCGGAGGCCCTCCAGCGGGTCAACGGCGCCCAGCTCGCGCAGCTGATGTTCCCCCGCTTCGACGACGACGCGAAGGTCGAGAAGGTCGGCCGGGGCATCGCCGCCTCGCCGGGCGCGGCGGTCGGCAAGGCCGTCTTCGACTCGTACACCGCGGTGAAGTGGTCCCGCTCGGGCGAGAAGGTCATCCTGGTGCGCCGCGAGACCAACCCCGACGACCTGGACGGCATGATCGCCGCCGAGGGCATCCTCACCTCGCGCGGCGGCAAGACCTCCCACGCGGCCGTCGTCGCGCGCGGCATGGGCAAGACCTGTGTCTGCGGCGCGGAGGAGCTGGAGGTCGACACCAAGCGGCGCCGGATGACCGTGCCCGGCGGGCACGTCGTCGAGGAGGGCGACGTGATCTCCATCGACGGCTCCTCCGGCAAGGTCTACCTGGGCGAGGTCCCGGTCGTGCCCTCCCCGGTCGTCGAGTACTTCGAGGGCCGGATGCACGCGGGCGCCGAGGACGCCGACGAACTGGTCGAGGCGGTCCACCGCATCATGGCCTTCGCCGACCGCAAGCGCCGCCTGCGGGTGCGCGCCAACGCCGACAACGCCGAGGACGCGCTGCGCGCCCGCCGCTTCGGCGCCCAGGGCATCGGCCTGTGCCGCACCGAGCACATGTTCCTCGGCGACCGGCGCGAGCTGGTGGAGCGGCTGATCCTGGCCGACACCGAGACCGAGCGCGAGGAGTCCCTGAAGGAACTGCTGCCGCTCCAGAAGCAGGACTTCGTCGAGCTGTTCGAGGCGATGGACGGGCTGCCGGTCACCATCCGCCTGCTGGACCCGCCGCTGCACGAGTTCCTGCCGGACATCACCGAGCTGTCGGTCCGCGTCGCGCTCGCCGAGTCCCGCCAGGAGCCGCACGAGAACGAGCTGCGCCTGCTCCAGGCCGTGCACCGCCTGCACGAGCAGAACCCGATGCTGGGCCTGCGCGGCGTACGTCTGGGCCTGGTCATCCCCGGCCTGTTCACCATGCAGGTGCGGGCGATCGCCGAGGCCGCCGCCGAGCGCAAGGCCGCCAAGGGCGACCCGCGGGCCGAGATCATGATCCCGCTGGTCGGTACCGTCCAGGAGCTGGAGATCGTCCGCGACGAGGCCGACCAAGTCGTCGCCGAGGTCGAGGCGGCCACCGGTGCGAGGCTCAAGCTGGCCATCGGCACGATGATCGAGCTGCCGCGCGCCGCGCTGACCGCCGGTCAGATCGCCGAGGCCGCCGAGTTCTTCTCCTTCGGCACCAACGACCTGACCCAGACCGTGTGGGGCTTCAGCCGGGACGACGTGGAGGCCAGCTTCTTCACGGCCTACCTGGAGAAGGGCATCTTCGGCGTCTCCCCGTTCGAGACGATCGACAAGGACGGCGTGGGCTCCCTGGTCGCCGCCGCCGCGAAGGCCGGCCGCGCCACCCGCCCCGACCTGAAACTCGGCGTCTGCGGCGAGCACGGCGGCGACCCCGAGTCGGTCCACTTCTTCCACGAGGTGGGCCTGGACTACGTCTCCTGCTCCCCGTTCCGGATCCCGGTGGCCCGCCTGGAGGCCGGCCGCGCGGCGTCGCAGTCGAAGGGCAGCGACCACCGCTAGGACCCGTCCGGGGCGAAGACCCCGGAGCCGCCGCCTGTCACCCGACCACCCTCACCGATCGGCGGCGGCTCCGGACCACGGAAAGAGGCGGCACCCTGTGCGGGGGTGCCGCCTCTCGGCGCGTCCTCCGCGGTGAGAGGCGAGCCACCGTGCTCGCGCCGACCGCTCCTCGCGCGGGCGGGCACTGCAGGCCGGCCGCACCGACCGGCAGGAGTCCATCACCCGCCGGCTGCGCGCGACCCGTCGCTCCGCGAGCGCGGGCAGTGACGGCGTACGACCGCGCCACTCAGACCTCCACCCCGTTTGTGTCTCTGTGAAACGGACCAGCCTCTCCTCATGAACCACGCCCTCACCTGGACCACCCGCCCCGAGACCGCCGCCGACACCGCCGCGATCCGCGCGGTCAACCTGGCCGCGTTCCCGACCCCGCTGGAAGCCGACCTGGTCGAGGCCCTGCGCGTCGACCCGGCCTGGATCGACGGTCTCTCCCTGGTCGCACAGACCCCGGACGGCACCATCGCGGGCTTCGCACTGCTGACCCGCTGTCACATCGACGACAGCCCCGCCCTCGTGCTGGGCCCGTGCGCGGTGCTTCCCGCCCACCAGAAGAGGGGAGCGGGATCCGCCGCGATCCGAGCGGCCCTCGACTCCGCCCGCGCCCAGGGCGAGAATCTCGTCACCTGCCTGGGACACCCCGGCTACTACCCGCGCTTCGGGTTCACCCCGGCCTCGAGCCACGGCATCCGCCCCACCTTCGAGGTGCCCGACGAGGCCATGATGGTCCTCGCCCTGGACGCCACCGCTCCCGCCCCGAGGGGCACCATCCACTACCCGGCACCCTTCGGGGTCTGACGGGCCCGCGATCCGGTCGGCCCGTCGCACGACGGCGAGGGGCCGGTGCCGCCGCGGCGGTCCGCGCGATGTCTGCCTGGACGTGGCGGTCGCCCGCCTGCGGTGGGTGGCCGGCGGAGACTCACCACGAGGGCGCCCGCGGTCCCAGCCGGACCGGAGAGACAGTGGACCGGGCCATTCCGTGCGGGCCGGACGACGGCGCGCACAGGGCCCGGCACTCCGCCGCCGAAGTCCGTTCCCCCACGCCCCGAGGGCCGGTACGGCAACGGGTGCTCACGCGTCGGGGTGCTCCGGCAGGGCGAGCCAGTCCGACCAGGAGATCTCGCGGCCGATGAAGCGGGGCCGCTCGAACGGCCAGTCGGCGGCGATCCACTGCGGCACCAACGCGTCGAGGGCCTGCTCGACCTCGCCGCCCACCAGCTCGTCCACCACCCACCAGGAGATCTCGCCGTCCGCGCCGGCCCGCTCCGGGGGGTCGATGTAGACGCAGCCGAGCAGAGCCGTCTCCGCCGCGTCGAACAGCGCGTAGTTGAAGGACCGGTGTGCGGCGATCTCCTTCTCGTGCCGCAACAGGTCGGCCTGGTCGGCCTCGTAGGTCATGGTGGCAGCCGGCCATCCCCAAGCCGGGCCGAAGACGGCCCACAGCCGCTCGCGCGAACCCATCACCGCCGGATAGTCGAGCGGGGTGTCCGCCTCCCGGATCGGCCGCAGGTGATGACCGCCGCCCGGCAGCGGTACCAGTTCGGGGTGGACGAAGTCGTCGGGGAGCCAGCTCATGGCGCCCGACCGTAGCAGCGCGCGGCCGTCCGCCCCAGTGAATTCTCCCCGTACCGCCGGCCCGCCCTCGTACCGGGCGGGACCGGGGTGCCGCCGTGTGTGACGCGGTCGGTGGTGTGAACTCCTGTGCGTCGAGCAGCAGGATGCTGTCAGTAATGTTTGAGAGCCCTGACAGTGGACAGCGGCCGACACCGGAACGGTGGTTGGATGACCCAGACGGAGCACGGACGACCGGCCGGTACGACCGCATCGGGCGGGCGTGAGGAGGCGACCGCCCCGGGGGTGCCGGCTCCCCGGGCCGCCGCCGAGGCGCGTGTGCCGCAGGCCGGACCCGCCGTCCGCACGGACCGGCTCGCGGCGCTCGACGGGCTGCGGTTCCTGGCGGCCCTGGCCGTGGTGTTCTTCCACTTCGTCGGCCAGGTGCCCGGCACGATGCAGACCATCTGGGGCCGCCCCGTCGACGAGGTCTTCCCGCAGGCGCACGGCGTCTTCGCGTTCGGCCGGCTCGGCGTCGAACTGTTCTTCCTGATCAGCGGTTTCGTCATCTGCATGAGCGCGTGGGGACGCACCCCGCGCGACTTCTTCATCTCGCGCGTCACCCGCCTGTACCCGATGTACTGGGTGGCGATCGCGATCACGGCGTGCGTGGTCTACTTCGCCGACAACCCGTTCGGGCACCCGCACCCGCGGGTGCTGCTCGCCAACCTGACGATGCTGCAGACCCCGCTGGGGGTGGAGCACCTCGACTCCGTCTACTGGACGCTCTGGCCCGAACTCTGCTTCTACCTCACGTTCGCGGTGGTGGTCTGGAAGGGCCTGACCTACCAGCGGGTGGTGATCTACTGCGGAGTCTGGACGGTCGCCGCGGTGCTGGCGCCCAGTGCCGACATCCGGCTGCTCACGCTGCTGGTCAATCCGCCGTCCGCCCCGTACTTCATCGCGGGCATGGCCTTCTACCTCATGTACCGCTACCGGCCGACGCCGCTGCTCTGGGGCATCGTCGTCATGTCGTGGCTGGTGGCGCTGCACTACCTGCTGACGCCCGACGGGGGCCGCCTGAACTGGGGCTCCTGGTCGCCGGGGCGCGGCTGGCTGATGCTGGTGATCACGTTCTTCTTCCTGCTGGTCGCCGCCGTCGCGCTCGGCTGGACCAGCCGGATCCGCTGGCGCGGGCTGACCGTCGCGGGCACGCTGACCTTCCCGCTGTACCTGCTGCACGACGCCATCGGCGTGAACGTCCTGCACCGCTTCGGTGACCGTGCCGACCCCTGGATCGTGGTCGGGATCACCGTCGCGGCCCTGGTCGCGCTCTCCTACGTGGTGCAGCGGTTCGTCGAGCGCCCGGTGGCCCGGGCCGCCCGGCGCCGGCTGAACAGCGCCTCGTTCAGCCTGAGGCCGCCGGAGCCCCGCCGCTGAGCCGCGTACGGGGCACCGGGGAGCCGCCTGGTCAGCCGGCGCCGTTGCTCCGGCGCCGACGCGCGGCCAGCAGCAGTCCGCCGCCGGCCAGGACGACGGCCGCGCCGCCCGCCGCCAGGTACGGCGTGCTGTCGTCGCCGCCGGTCTCGGCCAGGTCGGTGCCCTGCTGGCCGGCCGCCTCCGCACCGTCGGCCCCGCCGCTCCCGGAGCCCTCCCCGGCTCCCGAGCCCGGCTCGTCGTCGCTCTTCTCGTCGTCGGCGGGCACGAAGCCCGCGGGCGGCTTGTCGCAGCCGACGCCGTCGTTGTCGCGGTCCAGGTGCGCGCCGTAGTGCTCGTCGTCCTGGGCGATGTTCGCGTAGCCGTTCTCGTACGCCTCGGTGCAGTTCTTGAACGGGTGGGTGCCCTCGTGCGCCTGGGCGGCGGTCGGCAGGGCGGCCAGGGCCAGCGCGGCGAGGGCCACGGCGGCGGGCTTGCGGAGCAGGTTCATCAGGAGTCCCGGGAATGGTGTGGATGAGCGGATATGAGGTGACGAAGCTATAGAGGTGCTGTGGTTGCGGTGACGGAATGAAGGACTCGTGATGCGAACGTGACGTGACCGGACGGTAGCTCTCCGCTCAGGAGGGTCCGGGCGCGTACGGTGGGCCGGGTCCGGACCAGGGAAGGAGCCGTTGATGACCGGCTGGAACGTGGGCGACATGCCCGGCCTGGACGGGCGCGTCGCCGTCGTCACCGGGGGCAACAGCGGCCTCGGCTACGTGGTGGCCCGGGAACTGGCCCGCAAGGGGGCGTGCGTGGTGCTCGCCTGCCGCAGCGAGGGGCGGGGGAGCGCGGCCGTGGAGCGCCTGCGCGGCGAGGTCCCGGGCGCCGCCGTGGAACTCGGGCGGCTGGACCTCGGGGACCTGGCCTCCGTGCGGGAGTTCGCGCACGGGCTGCCGTACGAGCGGATCGATCTCCTGGTCAACAACGCAGGGGTGATGGCGCTGCCCCACGGGACGACGGCGGACGGCTTCGAGACGCAGTTCGGCGTCAACCACCTGGGCCACTTCGCCCTCACCGGGCTGCTGCTGCCCGCCCTGCTCGCCACGCCGGGGGCCCGGATCGTGACCGTCTCCAGCTTCCTGCACGCGCTCGCGGGCATCGACCCGCGCGACCTCAACAACGTGCGCCGGTACGGACGCTGGACCGCCTACGCCCGCTCGAAGTCCGCCAACCTGCTCTTCACGCACGAGCTGGCGCGACGGCTCGCGGCGCGGGACGGCGCCGCGGACGTGCGCGCGGTCGCCGCCCACCCGGGCTACGCGGCGACCGATCTCCAGGCCGCCGGACCCCGGGCCGAGGGGCGCCGGATCGCCGAACGGCTGATGCTGCTCGCCAACCGGGTCGCCGCCCAGCCCGCCGAGGCCGGCGCCCTGCCCGTCCTGTACGCGGCCACCGCGCCCGGCGTCCCCTCCGACTCCTTCACCGGCCCGTCCTTCGCGATGTGGCGCGGGGCGCCCGCGCCGTCCTGGCGGGCGCCCTGGACCACCGACGACGCGATGGGGGAGCGGTTGTGGGCCGCGTCCGAGCGGCTGACGGGGGTCACCTACGAGGCGCTGGGGACCTGAGCGCGGCGTGGTGCGCGCAGGGCCGGCCGCTCCTTCCCCGACAGCCCGCCCCGGACTCCGGAGTCCCCGCCGCCGCGGCGGTGCGGTCAGGCCCGGAACGGCCCGCGCACCTCGTAGGTGATCCCGCCGGACGAGCTCCCGCTCGTGCCCCGCTGGCTGGAGAAGTACAGCCGCGTGCCGTCGGGCGAGAACGCCGGGCCGGTGATCTCCGAGCCGGACTGCCCGTCGATGCGCAGGAAGGGGGCGATCACGTCGTTCGGCGTGATCACGCAGATGTCCATGGTGCCGCCGTCCTCCGCCACGAACAGGTCGCCGGAGGAGCTGCCGGTGACGTTGTCCACGCCGGTCAGCGGGGCCGTGCCGGACGTCACCAGCGAGTCGTCGTAGGCCAGTTCGATGGTCTGGGCGGCGGCGTCGTACTGCCAGACGCGGTTGTCGCCCTTGGTGGTGAACCAGCAGGTGTCGTCGGCGTAGTAGCAGCCCTCGCCGCCGTTGAAGCGCTTGGCGCCGGGGACCTGGTTCCGCGTGGCCGTGGCGCCGGACGGGTCGGGGACCCTCGCCCACGTCACCGTCCCGCTGGTGGCCGTGCCCGCGACCAGGACCTCCAGCGTGCCGGAGGACAGGTCGCCCCAGGTCGTCGGGCGGAAGCGGTAGAAGCAGCCGTCGGTGACGTCCTCCGTCAGGTACACGACCCGGCGCACCGGGTCGGCCGCCGCGGCCTCGTGCTTGAAGCGGCCCATGGCGTCCCGCCGCACCGCCGCCTTCACCCCCCACGGGTCGGTCTCGTAGACGTAGCCGCGGTCCACCTCCTCGCAGGACAGCCAGGTGTTCCACGGCGTCCTGCCGCCCGCGCAGTTCTGCCGGGTGCCGGAGAGCACGCGGTAGGCCGACGTGATCGCCCCGGTGGACGAGAACCTCACCGCGCTCGCGCCGCCGGAGGGGTTGATCTCCGAGTTGGAGACGTAGATCCAGCCCGGGCCGTCCTGGTAGCAGGCGCCGCCGTCCGGCGCGCTGTGCCAGGTGTACGAGGTGCCCGCGACCTTCTGCCCGGAGCGGGCGATCACCCTGCTGGTGAAGCCGGCGGGCAGCCTGATGCCGTTGGCGTCGGGCGCGCCGAGCGCCCCGTAGGGGCCGTTGCCGGGCTGGGCGGGTGCGGCGTACGCGGCACCGCGCCACAGGGTTCCGCCGAGGACGGCCGAGCCGCCGACGAGGGCCGTGCGCAGGAGGGTACGACGTTCCACTGCTGCCTCCGGGTGTCCTGACCGGCCCCGCCGCCGGCCGGCGGCGGGAGCGTGCGGCTACGGACCCTAGAGCGCTACGGTTGACGGTGCATGGACAATTCGTGACGGCTGGACGGCATGCTCCCTCAGCGGTCCACCGCCACCGCCGTGAACGTCGTCTCGGGCGTCTGCGGGCTGGTGAAGCGCGCGTTGACGAGGTAGAGGCGGTCGCCGAAGCGGGCGGCGGTGGCGGGGACGTCGAAACGGGGATCGGTGATCGTGCGGCGCAGGGTCGCCCGGCCGGCCCGCGCGTCCAGGTCCCACACGCTGACGAGGTTGCGCCGGTTCTGGACGACGTAGAGGGTGCGGCCGACGCGGACCAGGCCGTCGCCGTTGACGACGTCGTCCGCGCCGACCAGCCTGATCCGGGTGGCGCGGCCGGTCCCGAGACTGACGCGGTACAGCTCGCCCGGGGTGCTGCGGACGACGATCAGGCCGCGCCCGTCCGGTGTGGCGACGATCCCGTTGGCGTTGATGCCGTCCGGCGTCTGCTCCCAGTCGCCGGTCAGCGGCAGGGTGCGCACCCTGCCGCGCGGGCCGCGCGGGACGCCGTACAGGACCGGCCCGTACGAGTCGGTGAACCAGGCGCGGTCGCCGTGCAGGACCACGTCGTTGACGAAGTGACCGGTGGCCTCGGTGAGCCGGTGGGTGCGCAGCAGGACGCCGGTGCGGGCATCGACGATCCGCGCCGTGCCGCCGGCGCCCCCGGCGATGTACAGCAGCCCGTCGCCGTCCAGCTTCAGGCCGACGGCCGCGAGGCCGGCGCCGCCCTCGTGGACGACGCGGCCCTCGCCGGTGCGCAGGTCGGCGCGGTAGACGGCGCCGTTCGCGCGGGACCCCAGGTAGGCGTACGGCCGGGCGCCGATGGTGATGCCCTCGGGCAGCCAGCCGTCGGGCAGGGGGAACTCCGTCGGCCATGCGGCGGGCGAAGCGGCCCGGGCCGGGCCGGCACCGGCGGTCGCCGCCAGCGCGGCGACGGCGGCACCGCCGAGCACCGCGCGCCGGGACGGGCGGACGTCATTCCGAGTCATGGTGCGACCTCCATGAGGGAAGGGCGGGGGACTCGATGAAACCCGACGGGACCGGTCCGCATCGACCCACCGGCCGTGTTCGACAGGAAACCGACAGCCGCGCGCCGGCCGCCGCGGTGCTACGCCGCCTTCACCTCGTAGGTCCCCACCCGCACCGCCTCGTCGTCCAGGCACACGCCGGACGCCAGGTCGAAGCGCTGCTTGAGCAGCGGGGACGCGACGAACGGGCGGCCCTGGTGGGTACCGGTCAGGCCGCGGGAGAGGACCGCCGCTCCGGTGAACGGGTCCCGGTTGTCGATGGCGTACAGCTCGCCGCCCCGGTCGCGGAACAGGGCCACCTGGCCGCCGTCCGGCAGCAGGGCCGCCACGCCGCGGCCCGGGAGCAGGGCGCCGAGGTCACAGGCCGTGAACCAGTCGTCCGTCAGGCGGAGCCGGACCTTCAGGTCGGTCGTCTCGGGTGCCAGGGTCATCGCCGGGTGCTTCCTTCCAGGAGGTCTTCCTCGGTGCGCCGCAGGCCGATGTTCAGCAGCGGCAGGTCGGGCTTCATCTGGTCGCGCTCGGGCACGAAGCCCACGACCGGGTCGGGGGTGTCGGGCGCGTTCACGAAGGACACGAACCGGGCCAGCTTCTCGGGGTCGTTGATGGTCTCGGCCCACTCGTCGCGGTAGTGCGAGACGTGGGCGGACATCAGGGACTCCAGCTCGTCGCAGATGCCGAGCGAGTCGTGCACGACGACGTCCCGCACGTGGTCCAGGCCGCCCGGGACGCGCTCCAGCCAGGTGGAGGTGCGCTCCAGCTTGTCGGCGGTGCGGATGTAGAACATCAGGAACCGGTCGATCAGGCGCACCAGTTCGGCGTCCGAGAGGTCCTGTGCCAGCAGGTCCGCGTGGCGCGGGGTGGCGCCGCCGTTGCCGCCGACGTAGAGGTTCCAGCCGTTGGACGTGGCGATCACCCCGAAGTCCTTCGACTGGGCCTCGGCGCACTCCCGGGCGCACCCGGACACCGCCGACTTCAGCTTGTGCGGCGACCTGAGCCCCCGGTAGCGCAGCTCCAGGTCGATCGCCATGCGTACGGAGTCCTGGACGCCGTAGCGGCACCAGGTCTGCCCCACGCAGGACTTCACCGTGCGCAGCGACTTGCCGTACGCGTGCCCGGACTCGAAGCCGGCGTCCACCAGCCGGGTCCAGATCACCGGGAGCTGCTCCACGCGGGCCCCGAACATGTCGATGCGCTGGCCGCCGGTGATCTTCGTGTAGAGCCCGAAGTCGCGGGCGATCTCGCCGATGACGATCAGCTTCTCCGGGGCGATCTCGCCGCCCGGGATGCGGGGCACGACCGAGTACGAGCCGTTCCTCTGGAGGTTGGCCAGGAAGTGGTCGTTGGTGTCCTGGAGGGCCGCCTGCTCGCCGTCCAGGACGTAGCCGCTCGCGCCGATCGCCGGGGCGAGGGAGGCGATGATCGAGCCGACCGTCGGCTTGCAGACCTCGCAGCCCTCACCGCCCCGCGCCTCCTGGCGGCCGTGCCGGTCCAGCAGCTCCCGGTAGGAGGTGATCCGCAGGGCGAGGACGATCTCGTACAGCTCCTCGCGGGTCTGCGCGAAGCAGCCGCACAGCCCCTTGTCGACCTCGACGCCGCTCGCCTCCAGCTCGGCGGTGACCAGCTGGCCGAGCACCTTGAGGCACGACCCGCAGCCGGTGCCGGCCTTGGTGCACTTCTTCACCTCGGGCACGGTCGTGCACTGGTGGTCGGTCACCGCGCCGCGGACCGTGCCCTTGCTGACGTTGTGGCAGGAGCAGATCACCGCGTCGTCGGGGAGCGCGGAGGGGCCCAGCTGGGCCGGGGCCCCGACGCCGGCGGGCAGCACCAGGGACTCGGGGGAGACCGGCGGGACGGAGCCGGTGAAGGCGCGCAGCGTGCCGTACGCGTCGGCGTCACCGATCAGGATGCCGCCGAGCAGCGTGCCGTCGCGGCCGACGACCAGCTTCTTGTACAGGCCGGCGCGGGAGTCGGAGTAGACGACGTCCAGGCAGTCCTCGGCGGTGCCGTGCGCGTCGCCGAAGGACGCCACGTCCACACCGAGCAGCTTCAGCTTGGTGGACAGATCGGCGCCGGTGAACGCCGCCTCGTCGGCGGCGATGGTCGCGGCGGCCGTCTCGGCCTGTTCGTAACCGGGCGCCACCAGCCCGTACACCCGGCCGTCGGCCGCCAGCGCGCACTCGCCGATCGCGAAGACGTGCGGGTCGGTGACCGTGCGGCACTGCTCGTCGACGCTGATGCCGCCGCGCTCGCCCACCGCCAGTCCGCAGTCGCGGGCCAGCTGGTCGCGGGGGCGGACGCCGGCGCTGAACACCACCAGGTCGGTGGCGAGTTCGGAGCCGTCGGACAGCTTCATGCCGGTGACGGCGCCGTCCTCGCCGACCACGATCTCCTGCGTGCCCACCCCCGTGTGGACGGACAGGCCCATGCCCTCGATGGTGCGCAGCAGTGCCGCGCCGCCCCCGTCGTCGACCTGCACCGGCATCAGGCGCGGCGCGAACTCCACGATGTGCGAGGTGAGTCCGAGGCCCTTCAGCGCGCCCGCCGCCTCCAGACCGAGGAGCCCGCCGCCGACCACCGCGCCGGTCGTCGAGGTCTTGGCGTACTCCTCGATGGCGAGGAGGTCCTCGATCGTCCGGTAGACGAAGCAGCCCTCGGCGTCCTTGCCGGGGACCGGCGGGACGAAGGGGTAGGAGCCGGTGGCCAGCACCAGCACGTCGTACTCGAGGACCAGACCCGAGCGGGCGGTCACCTTGCGCGCGTCCCGGTCGACGGTCTCGGCCGCGTCGCCGACGCGCAGTTCGATGCCGTGCTCGGCGATGAAGTCCAGGTCGGTCATCGACAGGTCCTCGGGGGTCTTCCCCGAGAAGTAGGAGGTGAGCCCGACGCGGTCGTAGGCGGGCCGCGGCTCCTCGCAGAGCACGACCACGCGGTGCGTGGCGGTCAGGCCGCGCTCGGCGAGTGCTTCGAGGAAGCGCTGGCCGACCATGCCGTGGCCGACGAGCACGAGGGTGGGGATGGGCCCCGGGGTGGCGGTCATCAGGAGCCTCCGTCTTGGGTGAGCAGGTGGAGCAGGGGGCCGCCGTCGGAGGGGAGCGGCTCTGCTCCCTCCCAGGCGCGCGCGAGCGCGCCGACGGTGCCGAGTTCGCCGACCAGGACCCCGCCGACCAGGCGGTCGTCGCGGACGACGACCTTGCGGTAGGTGCCCCGGGTGGCGTCGGCGAGCTGGACGACGTCGTCGCCGGGACGGGGGTCGGTCTCGCCGAACGCGGCGAGGTCGAAGGGGCTTCCCGGCCCGGTGAGGGTGAGCCGGGTCAGGGACCGGGTGCCGGTGTAGCGGGCGGTGCCGCTGCCGGCGAGCAGTTCGGCCAGCGCCCCGGCCTGTTCGAGAGCGGGCGCGGCCAGCCCGTACACCCGGCCCGCGTGCTGGGCGCAGTCGCCCACGGCCCGGACGTGCGGGTCGGAGGTGCGCAGCTCGTCGTCGACGAGGACGCCCGAGCCGACCTCCAGCCCCGCCGCCTGCGCGAGACCGGTCCGCGGCCGGACGCCGCAGGCGAGGACGACCAGGTCGGCGCCGAGGGCGTACCCGTCGGCCATCTCCACCGACCGCACCGCCCCGCCGACGCTGCGCACGTCGCGCACCCGGCACTCGGTGTGCACCTCGACGCCGAGGTTCTCCAGGTGCCGCCGGACGAGCTGCGAGGCGGCCGGGTCGAGCTGGCGTTCCATGAGGCGCTCGGACTGCTGGGCGAGGACGACCTGCGCACCCCGCACGGCCAGCGCGCGGGCGGCGGAGACCCCGAGCAGCCCGCCCCCGATGACGACGGCGCGCACGCCCGGCCGCAGCGCCTTGGACAGGCCCAGGCAGTCGTCCATGGTGCGGAAGGCGTGCACGCCCTCGGGCAGTTCGCGGCCGGGGGTGAACAGGCCGCGCAGGGGCGGCAGCACGGCGTTGGAGCCGGTGGCGAGCACCAGCGTGTCGTACGCGATCACCGAGCCGTCGGCGCACCGGACCGTCCGCCCGGCCCGGTCGATGCCGGTGACCCGGCTCCGCAGCAGCCCGGCCGGCGTGGGCAGGGCGATCACCTCGGGGCTGTACCGTCCGGCCAGCACCTCGGCGAGCAGCACCCGGTTGTACGGGCGGTGCTCCTCGTCGCCGATCACCAGCGCGGGCGTGCCCAGCTCACCGAGCCGCCGGGCGAGTGTCACGCCCGCGAGTCCGGTGCCGATCACCACCACACGCGTATTCGAGGTCATGGCACCGAGCCTGCGGGGCGGGTGTTACCCGGTGGCATCGCGTCTGTTTCCCGCCGGGAACGCTGCCCTCAGCGGGGGCGGGAGGTGGGTGTGAGGGGTCCGGCGCCCGCTGGGCGGGTGGGTGGCGAGCGGGTGTGATCGGCCGGCGGGGCCCGTGCGTGACCGGCCGACCGGCCGGCGTCGGCCCGTGGGAGACCGTCGACCGGCCGGCGGCCTTGCGTGACCGACCGGTGATCGTGTGTGGCTGACCGACCGGTGATCGAGTGTGATCGACTGAAGACCGAGCGTGACCCGCCGACCGGTAACCTCAGAAGATACTCATCTTGATGGACCGCACATCCATCCCGTCCTTAGGGTCGCGATCATGCCCGACATATCGCTGACCACGGTCGTCCTGCTGTGTCTCGCGGCCCTCGCGGCCGGCTGGATCGACGCCGTGGTCGGCGGCGGCGGACTCCTGCTGCTGCCGGCCCTGCTGCTCGGTCTGCCCGCCGGCACACCGGCCGCGCACGCGCTGGGCACCAACAAGGCGGTCGCCATCGTCGGCACCACGGGCGCGGCGGTGACCTACGCGCGCAAGGCCCCGGTGGACGTCCGGACCGCCGTACGCATCGGACTGGCGGCGCTGGCCGGATCGTCGGGCGGGGCCTTCCTCGCGGCCGGGATGAGCACCGAGGTGCTCAAGCCGGTGATCATGGTGGTGCTGCTGGCGGTGGCGGCCTTCGTGATCCTGCGCCCCGCCTTCGGCACCGCCCCCGCCACCGGCCCGGCCACCCGCCGCCGGATCATCGCCGCGATCGGCCTCGGGGGCCTCGGCATCGGCTTCTACGACGGCCTGATCGGCCCCGGCACCGGTACCTTCCTCGTCCTGGCGCTCACCGCCCTGCTCCACCTGGACCTGGTGACCGCCTCCGCCACCGCCAAGATCGTCAACTGCTGCACCAACGCGGGCGCCCTCGCCACCTTCGCCTGGCAGGGCGCCGTCCTGTGGCAGCTGGCCGCCCCGATGGCCCTCTTCAACCTGGCCGGGGGCATGTTCGGCGCGCACACGGCCCTCAAGAAGGGCAGCGGCTTCGTCCGCGTCGTCCTGCTGACGGTCGTCTTCGCCCTGGTGGCGAACCTCGCCTACGAGCAGTGGCAGGGCTAGGCGTACGTTGTGGAATGGAGCTGTCGAGGCACCGCTCGGCCAGGAGGCCTTCGGCTCTCAGGCCAACGCTGCTCCCACGCCCCGTGTCCCCCGGCCGTGCGCAGCGGTGTCGCGTTGCCCGCCCCCTGTGGCGCGAGGATCGAGGATGGTCGGCGAGTACTCGACGCGCGGTGGCGTCTCGCACCGGAGCCCTCACCGGCTGCCGGTGAGGTGGGCGAAGACGACCACGTTCCCCTGGTAGCCGGTACCGCGTGAGTAGCCGCCGCCGCACGTGATGACGCGCAGCTCGGGCCGGTCCGCCGCGCCGTACACCTTCTCGTCGGGGAAGTCCTCGGCGGCGTACACCTCCACCGCGTCCACGGTGAACACCGCGACCCCGCCGTCGCGCCGGTCGACCTCGATCGTGCCGCCCTTCTCGAGGGCGCCGAGCCGGTAGAAGACGGCGGGGCCCTCGGCGTTGTCGACGTGCCCGGCGACGATCGCGGTGCCCTTCTCGCCGGGGGTGGTGCCGGCCTCGTACCAGCCGGCGAGGTTCTTCTTCTCGGCGGGCGGCACGTCGAGGCTGCCGGACGGTGTCAGGCGCAGGCCGGTCAGGGGGGCGTCCACGCCGATCGCCGGGACCCGGACGCGGTCGGGCGGCGAGGGCGGCAGCGCCGGTGCGGCGGGGGCCTGTCCGGCCTGTCCGGCACCGGTGCGGGCCTGCGCGGCCGACGGCTGCGGCGGGGACCCGCCCTCGCCGCCGACGAGCAGCCAGGCGCCGGAGCAGAGGGAGACCGCGGTGACGGCCGCTATCGCGGTGTTCCCGACCCTGCGCATGACGTCGCCTCTTCCCTCGGGGTCTCGGGGTCTCGGGGTCTGGGATCCTCGGTTCCCCGGGGCCTCGGGTCCCCCGGTTCTTCGAGTCCTCGAGTCCTCGGGTCCTCGGTATTCCCGGGTCTTCGGGTCTTCGGTCCCCCGGTTCCTCGGGTCCCCGATTTCCTTCTCCTCCTGAGGGCCCTCGGACCCTCAAGGCCCCCTGCCCCCTCCGGGCCGCGAGGGGCGTCGGACCCGGAGGGGGTGGGGAAGTGCGGTACCGGCCGACGGGCAGCGGAGGGTGCCCGTCAGATCCCGTCGCCTCTCGCCCGGCGATGCAGGAGCCAGGTACCGCCCGCGGCGGCGACGGCCAGAGCCGCCACACCGGCCGCGGTCTGCACGGGATCGGGGCCAAGAGCGCCACCGACCCCCGTCTTCACGCTTCCTCTGGGGTACACCTGCTCACGGGCCGAGGTCAGGGTGACGACCAGGTCGCCCGTCACCCTGAGACCGCCGTCACCACAGGTGGCGACGATCTCGTACGTCCCCGGCTGCGCGCTCGGCGGCACCTCGAAGCGACCGGTCGTCCCGGTCTCGCCGGCGACCGGGGCCAGCGGGAACGCACCGGCGCCGACCGCGCTGGCGTCGCCCGCCGCCGGACCGTCCGCGCCGCACGCCACCGTGTGCACCGTGGCCCGCTCGCCCGGCACGACGGAGGCCGGGTACACCTCCAGTCCACCGGTCGCGGCGGCCTCCCCGGCGTGCGCGGGCGCCGGCGCGGCGAGGCCGACGGCCGCGACGGCGAGCGCGGTACCGGTCAGCAGGCGGGCGGTACGTCGCATCGGTGCTCCTTTGAGCTCTTCGGTGGCCCCTGCCCTACCGAGGAAAGTGGCACCGGACGCGGCCCGCTCCCCGAGAACCCGCCGGGAAGGGGATGAACGGGTGTCGCCCCCGGGTCCCGCGGACTCGCGCCGGACGCCGTTTCGGCAGGTCACCGGCGTAGGACGGGGGCCTTCCGGAAAAGATCCCGAAGGGCGCGGGACGCGGGTGTGAACGGGTGACCGGCGCCTCCGAACGGGTCCGCCGCCACGGCTTGACCTCAAGCAACACCGTGCTCCCGCCGCGGCCCCGCCGCGCTGCCGCCGCGTTCACCGCGTTCCCGCCGCGGCCCGCCCGGCGTCGTAGCGGCCCCCGGCCGCCTCCAGGGTGACCGCGGCTCCGGGGCGCGCCGGCCGAGGGCGGTGCCCGGCCCGTGCGACGACCGCTACGGAGCCGCCTCGACCGCCTCGACCGCCGCGATTGCTTCGACCGCCGCGACCGCCTCGACCCGCACCGCGCACACCTTGAACTCCGGCATCCGCGAGGTCGGGTCCAGCGCCGGGTTGGTCAGGGTGTTGGCGCGGCCCTCGCCCGGCCAGTGGAAGGGCATGAACACGGTGTCCGGACGGATGCCGGTGGTGAGGCGGGCCGGGGCCACCGCCCGGCCCCGCCGCGAGACGACCGCCACCGGGTCGCCCTCGGCCGCGCCCAGCCGCGCCGCCAGCCGCGGATGCAGCTCCACGAACGGGCCGGGCGCGGCGGCGTTCAGCTCGTCCACGCGCCGGGTCTGCGCGCCGGACTGGTACTGCGCCACGACCCGCCCCGTGGTCAGCAGCACCGGGTACTCGTCGTCCGGCTCCTCGGCGCTCGGCCGGTGCGAGACGGGGACGAAACGGGCCCGGCCGTCGTCGGTGGCGAAGCGGTCGAGGAAGAGACGGGGCGTGCCCGGGTGCGGCAGCCGGTCCGCCCCGGCGGTCTCCACCGGCGCCGGGCACGGCCAGAAGACCCCGTTCTCCTCCGCCAGCCGCCGGTAGCTGATCCCGGAGTAGTCCGCCGGGCCGCCCGCGCTCGCCCGGCGCAGCTCCTCGAAGACCTCCTCCGGTTCGGTCGGGAAGCCCTTCTCCACGCCCAGCCGGCCGGCCAGCTCGTGCAGCACCTCCAGGTCGCTGCGCACCCCCTCCGGCGGGGTGATCGCACGCCGGCGCAGCAGCACCCGGCCCTCCAGACTGGTCGTGGTCCCGGACTCCTCCGCCCACTGCGTCACCGGCAGGACCACGTCCGCCAGCGCCGCCGTCTCGGAGAGCACCACGTCGCACACGGCCAGGAAGTCCAGCGACCGCAGCCGGCCCTCGATGTGGGCCGCGCGGGGCGCCGACACCACCGGATTGGAACCCATCAGAAGCAGCGACCTGATGTCCGTGCCCAGCGCGTCCAGCAACTCGTAGGCGCTGCGTCCCGGTCCCGGCAGCGAGTCCGGGTCCACCCCCCACACGTCGGCCACATGGCGCCGCGCCGCCGGGTCCGTCAGCTTGCGGTACCCGGGCAACTGGTCGGCCTTCTGCCCGTGTTCGCGCCCGCCCTGCCCGTTGCCCTGCCCGGTCAGGCAGCCGTACCCCGACAGGGGCCGCCCGGCCCGCCCGGTGGCCAGGCACAGGTTGATCCACGCGCCCACCGTGTCCGTGCCCTTGGCCTGCTGCTCGGGCCCGCGCGCGGTGAGCACCATCGCGGCGTCCGGCGCGCAGAACAGCCGTACCGCCTCCCGCAGGTCGGGAACGGACACCCCCGTGATCCGCTCCACGTACTCCGGCCAGTGCGCCATCGCCGCCGCCCGCGCGTCCTCCCAGCCCGCCGTGCGCGCCTCGACGTACTCCTCGTCCACCCGCCCCTCGGCGACCACCAGGTGCAGCATCCCGAGCGCCAGCGCCAGGTCGGTGCCCGGCCTCGGCGCCAGGTGCAGGTCGGCCTGCTCGGCGGTCCTCGTGCGGCGCGGGTCGACGACGATCAGCGTGCCGCCGTTCTCGCGCAGCTCGGTGAAGTACCGCAGGGACGGCGGCATGGTCTCCGCCGGGTTCGAGCCGACGAGGATCACGCACCCGGTCCTCGGGATGTCCTCCAGCGGGAACGGCAGCCCCCGGTCCAGCCCGAACGCCCGCACGCCGGCCGCCGCCGCCGACGACATGCAGAACCGCCCGTTGTAGTCGATCTGCGAGGTGCCCAGCACCACCCGGGCGAACTTGCCCAGCGTGTACGCCTTCTCGTTGGTCAGCCCGCCCCCGCCGAACACGCCGAGCGCGTCCGCGCCGTGCTCCGCACGCGTGCGGGCCAGGTTCCCGGCGATCCGCCCCAGCGCCTCGTCCCAGCCGGCCGGCACCAGCGCCCCGGCTCCGTCCCGCACCAGCGGCGAGGTCAGCCGGGCGCTCGCGGCGAGCACCGCCGGCGCCGTACGCCCCTTGCCGCACAGCGCGCCCCGGTTCACCGGGAAGTCGGCGCGCTCGGTGACCTCGACGGTCCCGTCGGCGGCGGGCGTCAGATTCATCCCGCACTGCAGGGCGCAGTACGGGCAGTGCGTGGGCGTGACGGTGTTCTGCATGCCGCCCAGCGTGCGACGCCCGTGTTACGCGACCGGGCGGCGCTCTGTTACGCCGCCGGGACGGCGACCTCCCCGCCGCCGGCCGCCGGCGGTGAGGACCGCGTCACCCCGCGCCGGCCAGGGCTCGCGCCACCCCCGGCTCCCGCGGCCCGAGGAAGTGCGGATCCGGCTCGAAGACCGCGTCCAGCGCCGCCTTGCCCGCCGCGAGGATCTCCCGCGCGGCCCCGTAGTACCAGGTCGCGTCGTGCACGTCGTCGACCCCGACGCCGTACGACGCCACGCCCGCCGCCCGGCACAGCGCCACCGACCGCCGGATGTGGAAGCCCTGACTGATCAGGACCGCCCGGTCCACGCCGAAGATCTTCTTCGCGCGGACGCAGGAGTCCCAGGTGTCGAACCCCGCGTAGTCGCTGACGATCCGCCCGTCGGGCACCCCGTGCCGGACGAGGTAGGCGCGCATGGCGTCCGGTTCGTCGTACTCCTCGCGACTGTTGTCACCGGTGACCAGGACCACCTTGATCCGGCCCGCGCGGTACAGCCCGGCCGCCGCGTCCAGCCGGTGCGCCAGGTACGGGGACGGCTCACCGTCCCACAGCCCGGCGCCGAACACGACCGCCACCTCGGTGCGCGGCACGTCGGCCGCGGTGCGCAGCCGGTCCCCGGTCACCACGTGCAGCCACGTCGCCGGCAGCAGCGCCAGCACGCACCCGGCCACCACCGCCCGGACCAGCCGCCGCTGCCCCGTACGGGTGCGCGGCAGGCGCGGTCTGCCGGGTCTCCAGCGGCGCATCGGTCGGTCCTCTCCCCGGTCGGTCCCCGTTCTGAGGGACGTGCCGGGGCGCCGTCCGGTTCACCGGCCGCTCACACCCGGCGGGCGGTCCCGTGCGAGGCGACGCAAAATTGTCGTGACGCCCACGCAACGGGAAGGCAACGTCACCCGGCCACGATCGGTGCATGACGGTGATGACAGCGACGGGCACGACGAGTACGGCGGCGACCGGCGGCGCACCCGCCCTGGTCGTCGTCGCCCACGGCAGCCGCGACCCGCGCGCGCTGAGCACCGTACGGGCCCTCCTCGACCGGGTCCGCGCCCTGCGCCCCGCCCTGCCGGTGCGCCTCGGCCACATCGAACTGAACGCGCCCCTGCTGCCCGACACGCTCGCCGGCCTCGGAGACGGGGAGGCCGTCCTCGTGCCCCTGCTGCTCAGCCGCGGCTACCACGTCCAGCGGGACATCCCCGAGACGGCCGCCGCCTCCCCGGCCCGCACCCGCGTGGCCGCGCCGCTCGGCCCGCACCGCCTGCTGACGGACGCCCTGCACGACCGGCTCCTGGAGGCCGGCTGGCCCGCCCACGCCGGGCCCGGCCACGCCGTCGTCCTCGCCTCCGCGGGCTCCCGCGCCGCGGACTCCCGGGCCGACACCGCCCGCACCGCCGCCCTCCTCGCCGCCCGCCTGGGCGTCCCGGTCGTACCGGCCTACGCCTCGGCGGCGTCGCCGACCGTCCCGGAAGCCGTCCGCGCCCTGACGGCCCGGGGCCACCGCCGGGTGGCCGTCGCCTCCTGCTTCACGGCCCCGGGCCGCTTCGCGACGGAGTGCGCGGCGGCAGCGCCCTGGATCGCCTCGGCCCCCCTGGGCCCCCACCCGGCGATGGCCCGGCTCCTGCTCCACCGCTACGACGAGGCGGCGAAGACCGCCGGCGCCTCCCCGCACCGGTCGGCGGCGTCCGCCTAGACGACGGGCACGGGAACGGGAGCCCACCGACGCGCGGGTCCGCATGAGCCGTGGGCCCCATGGGCCGCAGGTCCGCATGAGCCGTAGGGCCCCCGCAGGTCCCCGTGGGCCGGAGGAACCCGCGGACGCGCGGGTCCGCATGAGCCGTGGGCCCCATGGGCCGCAGGTCCGCATGAGCCGTAGGCCCCCCGCAGGTCCCCGTGGGCCGGAGGAACCCGCGGACGCGCAGGTCCGCATGAGCCGTGGGCCCGCAGGCCCCCCACAGGCCGGAGAGGCCCGCCGACGGGCGGGCTCCCCGTCTGTCACACCTTCCCCTTACTGTTCATGACATGGAAGGCACCGCACCCCCACCCCCGTACGACCCGACGTCCGTCGCCCGCTACGCCACCGAGCCGGACAAACGCCCCGGCCGCACCGCCTTCCAGCGCGACCGCGCCCGCATCCTGCACTCCGGGGCCCTGCGCCGCCTCGCCGGCAAGACGCAGGTCGTCACCCCGGGGGAGGGCAGCCCCGTCTGGGACGCCAGCCCCCGCACCCGCCTCACGCACTCCCTGGAGTGCGCCCAGGTCGGCCGCGAACTCGGCGCCGCCCTCGGCTGCGACCCCGACCTCGTCGAGGCGGCCTGCCTCTCCCACGACCTGGGCCACCCGCCCTTCGGCCACAACGGCGAACAGGCGCTGAACGCGTTCGCGGAGGACTGCGGCGGCTTCGAGGGCAACGCCCAGTCCCTGAGGCTCCTGACCCGCATCGAACCCAAGCGCTTCACCGAGGACGGCTCCGTCGGCCTCAACCTCACCCGCGCCACCCTGGACGCCGCCACCAAGTACCCCTGGCCCCGCGGCGCCCACCCCACCGACCCCGGCTCACCCAAGTTCGGCGTGTACGACGACGACCGGCCCGTCTTCGAATGGCTCCGCAAGGACGCGCCCGGCGTCCGCACCTGCTTCGAGGCCCAGGTCATGGACTGGGCGGACGACGTGGCGTACTCCGTGCACGACGTGGAGGACGGCCTGCACGCCGGCCACATCGACCCGAACTGCCTGCTCGCCGACCCCGAGCGCGAGGCGGTCTTCGAGGCCGCCGTCGGCCGCTACGTCCCCGCCGGCACCGACCACGCCGAACTCGCCGCCGCCCTAGACCGCCTCCTCGCCCAGGACTGGTGGCCGCACGGCTACGACGGCACGGCCACCGCCCAGGCCCGGCTGAAGGACGCCACCAGCCAGCTCATCGGCCGCTTCTGCCTCGCCGCCGAGACCGCCACCCGGGCCGCGTACGGCGGCGGCCGGCTCACCCGGTACACGGCCGAACTGGTCGTCCCCCGCGAGACCCGCCTGGAGTGCGCCGTGCTCAAGGCGGTCGCCGTCCGCTACGTCATGCAGCGCGTCGAGCAGGAACGGCTCCGCGCCGACCAGCGGATCGTCGTCGCCGAGCTGGCCGAGGCGCTCACCGCCCGCGCCCCCGACGGCCTCGACCCCCAGTTCCGCGCCCTGTTCGACCGGGCCGGCGACGACCGGGCCCGCAAACGGGTGATCGTCGACCAGATCGCCTCCCTCACCGACGCCTCGGCCCGATCGCTTCACGCCCGCCTGACGGGGCATCCATGACACTGGCGGGACGGGTGGTGACCCCACGTGCCCGGAAACCTCCGGACACGGCCCCTGCGTGGCCTGATCGGGTCACTCCCCCTTCCCGCGCCACGCCGTGTGCGGGACGCTCGCATGTGGCGGCACCCTGACGAGGAGGCAAACAAGTGGTCGACGCGGATCAGACATTCGTCATCGTCGGAGGCGGCCTGGCCGGCGCGAAGGCGGCCGAGACGCTCCGCACGGAGGGCTTCACCGGCCGGGTGATCCTCATCTGCGACGAGCGCGACCACCCCTACGAACGTCCGCCGCTGTCCAAGGGCTACCTCCTCGGCAAGGAGGAGCGCGACAGCGTCTTCGTCCACGAGCCCGCCTGGTACGCGCGGCACGACATCGAGCTGCACCTCGGCCAGACCGTCGTCGGGATCGACCCCGCCGCCAAAACCGTCCACTACGGCGACGACGGCACCCGCGTCGGCTACGACAAGCTGCTCCTCGCGACCGGCGCCGAGCCCCGCCGCCTCGACGTCCCCGGCACCGGCCTCGCGGGCGTCCACCACCTGCGCCGCCTCGCCCACGCCGAGCGCCTCAAGGGCGTCCTCGCCTCCCTCGGCCGGGACAACGGCCACCTCGTGATCGCCGGCGCCGGCTGGATCGGCCTGGAGGTCGCGGCGGCGGCCCGCGAGTACGGGGCGGAGGTCACCGTCGTCGAGCCCGGCCCGACCCCGCTGCACGGCGTCCTCGGACCCGAGCTGGGTTCCGTCTTCGCCGAACTGCACGAGGCGCACGGCGTCCGCTTCCGCTTCGGCGTGGAACTGACCGAGATCATCGGCCAGGACGGCGTGGTGCTGGCCGCCCGTACCGACGACGGCGAGGAGCACCCCGCGCACGACGTGCTCGCCGCGATCGGCGCCGCCCCGCGCACCGCGCTCGCCCAGGCCGCAGGCCTGGAGATCGCCGACCGGGCCCACGGCGGCGGCATCGCGGTCGACGCGCAGCTGCGCACCTCCGACCCCGACATCTACGCGGCCGGCGACGTGGCCTCCTTCCACCACGCCCTCTTCGACACCGGCCTGCGCGTGGAGCACTGGGCCAACGCCCTGAACGGCGGCCCGGCAGCCGCCCGCGCGATGCTCGGCAAGGGCCTCGCCCACGACCGCGTGCCCTACTTCTTCACCGACCAGTACGACCTGGGCATGGAGTACTCCGGCTGGGCGCCCGCGGGGTCGTACGACCAGGTGGTGATCCGCGGGGACGCGGCGAAGCGCGAGTTCATCGCCTTCTGGGTGAAGGAGGACCGGGTGCTGGCCGGGATGAACGTGAACGTGTGGGACGTCACGGAACCCGTCCAGCAGCTGATCCGCTCCGGGGCCCGGGTCGACACCGAGGCGCTGGCCGACCCGCACGTCCCCCTCGAAAGCCTCGTCGCGTAGCTGTCGTACCGCCGCCGTAGACTTCAGGCGTGGCAGGACGGATCAACGACGAGGACGTGAAGGCGGTACGGGACGCGGTCCCGATCGACGCCGTCGTCTCGGAGTACCTCCAGCTGCGCAACGCGGGCGGCGGCAACCTGAAGGGGCTGTGCCCGTTCCACGACGAGAAGTCCCCGTCCTTCCAGGTCAGCCCGAGCAAGGGGCTCTTCCACTGCTTCGGCTGCCAGGAGGGCGGCGACACCATCACGTTCGTGATGAAGATCGACCACCTCACCTTCTCGGAGGCGGTCGAGCGGCTGGCCGGCCAGGCCGGCCTCACCCTGCGCTACGAGGAGGGCGGGTACAACCCGAGCCACCAGCGCGGCGAGCGCATCCGCCTGGTCGAGGCCCACAAGATCGCCGCGCAGTGGTACGCCGAGCAGCTCGCGACCAGCCCCGAGGCCGACACCGGCCGCACCTTCCTCGCCGAGCGCGGCTTCGACCAGGCCGCCGCCCAGCACTTCGGCGTCGGCTACAGCCCCCAGGGCTGGGACCACCTCACCCGCTTCCTGCGCGGCAAGGGCTTCAGCGACAAGGAGCTGCTCCTGTCCGGCCTCGCCCAGGAGGGCCGCCGCGGCCCCATCGACCGCTTCCGGGGACGGCTGATGTGGCCCATCCGCGACATCGGCGGCGACGTCGTCGGTTTCGGCGCCCGCAAGCTCCACGAGGCGGACAACGGCCCGAAGTACCTGAACACCCCGGACACGGCGATCTACCGGAAGTCGCAGGTCCTGTACGGCATCGACCTCGCGAAGAAGGACATCGCGAAGGCCTCCCGCGCGGTGGTCGTCGAGGGCTACACGGACGTCATGGCGTGTCACCTCGCCGGCGTCACCACGGCGATCGCCACCTGCGGCACCGCCTTCGGCGGCGACCACATCAAGATCCTGCGCCGGCTGCTGATGGACAACGGCTCGGCCCGCGTGATCTTCACCTTCGACGGCGACGCGGCCGGCCAGAAGGCGGCCCTGCGCGCCTTCGAGGACGACCAGAAGTTCGCCGCCGAGACCTACATCGCCATCGCCCCCGACGGCATGGACCCCTGCGACCTGCGCCTGGCCAAGGGTGACGACGCGGTCGCCGACCTGGTCGAACCGCGCACCCCGCTCTTCGAGTTCGCGCTGCGCCAGATCGTCGGCCGCTACGACCTGGACACCCCGGCCGGCCGCGCGGCGGCCCTGGACGAGGCCGCCCCGGTCGTCGCCCGCATCAAGAACAGCGGCGCCCAGCACGAGGTCGCCGTGCAGCTCGCCGGCATGCTCGGCATCCTCGACACCCAGTTCGTGGTGAAGCGGATCGCGCAGCTGGCCCGGTGGGCCCGCGACCGGGGCGGCAAGGGCCCCGGCCCCGACCGGCAGCAGCGCGGCGGCGACCCGCAGCAGTACGCCGCCCCCACCCGTCCGGCCCCCCGCGGCCCGGCACTGAACCTGCGCAACCCGGTCTTCGCCACCGAACGCGAGCTGCTCAAGCTCGCCCTCCAGCGCCCCGAGCTGGTCTCCCCGGCCTTCGACGCGTACGGCGTGGACGAGTTCACCGCCCCGCCCTACGCCGCCGTGCGCGAGGCGATCCAGGCGGCGGGCGGCGCCGAGTTCGGCGTCCAGGACCCGCAGGACTACCTGGTCCGGGTCCGCGAGGCCGCCCCCGACGACACCGTCCGCGCCATGGTCACCGAGCTGGCGGTCGAGGCGATCATGCTGCACCGGGGAGTGAAGGGCGTCGACGAGGTCTACGCGGGCGCCCAGCTGGTCACCGTCCGCCGCCGCGCCGTCGAGCGCCGCATCCGCGACATCACCGGCCGCCTCACCCGCCTGACCGGCCACGGCGACCCCGCCGAAGTGGCCGCCGTGCAGAACGAGCTGTGGGTCCTCCAGCAGTACGACCAGACCCTGCGGGAACACGGCGCCGCCGCCCTCTGAGCCACGGCCGGCCGGCGCCCGCGCGCCACCGGTCTCGGCGGCATCCCGCGCGGACACCCGGGGAACGCTCCGCGGCCGGGTGCGGCACGGCGCCCGGGCCCCGGCGCGGGTGACCTCCGGGTCACGGCCCGGACGCAAAAAGTCACCGCACGCCCCTCGTGGCGGTGATGTGTCGTACCCCACACTGGGGGCGGTGCCCGAGTCCCCGGAGCGCGGCCGGCCCGTCCCGTCGGGTCCCCCGATCCTCGCGGTTCCGTTCCACGCGTACGGGGCGGACGGCGGCGAGCGCGCCGGCTCCGCCCCCCGAAGTACCGCCGCCGGCCCCCGCCGACCGCGTCCATCCTGGAGGTCGCCCCCGTGCAGACCCGGACCCTCACCCAGACCGACGCCAGTACCGACGGCGCGGAGCCGGAAGCGGAGAACGGCGTCCTCGTCGAGATGCCCCCGCAGCACCGTGCCGTGCCCGACCCCGGCCGCGGGCCGGACGACCCGCCCGCGGCGACCGCCCACCCCGACGACCCCGCCGACGCCCTCGGAGCCGCCGACACCCCCGACCCCGCCGACGCCCTCGCCCACGTCCGCGACCCCGGGCCGGCCGGAGCCCCCGAGCCCGCCGACGCCCCCGAGCCCGCCGACACCCCCGGGCCGCCCTCGCCCACCCGTACCGAGAGCGGTGGGCCCTCCTCCGACCTGTTCCGCCAGTACCTGCGGGAGATCGGCCGGATCCCGCTGCTCACCGCGGCCGAGGAGGTCGACCTCGCCCGGCGCGTGGAGGCCGGACTGTTCGCCGAGGAGAAGCTGCGGCTCGCCACCGACCTGGACCTGGACGACCGGCTCGCCCTGGACCTCGACCGGCTCGTCGTCATGGGCCGCGTCGCCAAGCGCCGCCTGATCGAGGCGAACCTGCGGCTCGTGGTGTCGGTCGCCAAGCGGTACGTCGGGCGCGGACTGACCATGCTCGACCTGGTCCAGGAGGGGAACCTGGGGCTGATCCGCGCCGTGGAGAAGTTCGACTACGCGCGCGGCTACAAGTTCTCCACGTACGCCACCTGGTGGATCCGCCAGGCCATGTCCCGCGCCCTCGCAGACCAGGCGCGCACCATACGCGTCCCCGTGCACGTCGTGGAACTGATCAACCGGGTCGTCCGCGTCCAGCGCCGCATGCTCCAGGAACGCGGCTACGAGCCGACCCCGCAGGAGGTCGCCGCCCACCTGGACCTGGCGCCGGAGCGGGTCGGCGAGGTGCTGCGCCTCGCCCAGGAGCCGGTCTCCCTGCACGCCCCGGTCGGCGAGGAGGACGACGTGGCCCTCGGTGACCTGATCGAGGACGGCGACGCCGCCAGCCCCGTCGAGTCGGCCGCGTTCCTGCTGCTGCGCCGGCACCTGGAGGCGGTGCTCTCCACCCTCGGCGAACGCGAGCGCAAGGTCGTCCAGCTCCGCTACGGCCTGGTCGACGGCCGCCCCCGCACGCTGGAGGAGATCGGCCGCATCTTCGGCGTGACCCGCGAGCGGATACGCCAGATCGAGTCCAAGACCCTCAACAAGCTCCGCGACCACGCCTTCGCGGACCAGCTGAGGGGCTATCTGGAATGAGACGGGGGCCGCGCGACGGCGGCCCCCGCGCCGGCTACTCCACCTCGGCCACGGCCCGCGCGAACTGTGCCTGGTACAACCGCGCGTACGCCCCGTCCGCCGCGAGCAGGTCGGCGTGCGCCCCCTGCTCCACGATCGCCCCGTCCTCCATCACCAGGATCGTGTCCGCGTCCCGGACCGTCGACAGCCGGTGCGCGATCACGAAGGACGTACGCCCGTGCGCCAGCTTGGCCATCGCCTTCTGGATCAACACCTCGGTACGGGTGTCCACGGACGACGTCGCCTCGTCCAGGACCAGGATCACCGGATCGGACAGGAACGCCCGCGCGATGGTGACGAGCTGCTTCTCACCGGCGCTGACCCCCGCCCCCTCGTCGTCGAGGACGGTGTCGTAACCGTCGGGCAGCGTCCGCACGAACCGGTCGGCGTGCGCGGCCCGCGCCGCCTCCTCGATCTCCCCGCGGGTGACCTCCCGCGACGCCCCGTAGGCGATGTTCTCCGCGATCGTGCCGCCGAACAGCCAGGTGTCCTGGAGCACCATGCCGATACCGGCCCGCAGCTCGTCCCGGGACATCGTCGCGATGTCCACGCCGTCCAGGGTGATCCGCCCGCCGGAGACCTCGTAGAACCGCATCAGCAGATTCACCAGGGTCGTCTTCCCGGCCCCCGTCGGGCCGACGATGGCGACCGTGTGCCCGGGCTCCACCCGCAGCGACAGGTCCTCGATCAGCGGCTTCTCCGGGTCGTAGCGGAACGACACGTGCTCCAGCTCCACCCGCCCGCGCAGCTCCTCGGGCCGGGCGCCCGGGACCGGGTCCGCCGACTGCTCCCCGGCGTCCAGCAGCTCGAAGATCCGCTCCGCCGACGCCACGCCCGACTGCACCAGGTTCGCCATCGACGCGATCTGCGTCAGCGGCATCGAGAACTGCCGGGAGTACTGGATGAAGGCCTGCACGTCACCGATGGACAGCGAGCCCGAGGCGACCCGCAGGCCGCCGACCACCGCGACGAGCACGTAGTTCAGGTTGGACACGCACATCATCAGCGGCTGCATGATCCCGCTGTTGAACTGCGCCTTGAACCCGGCCTCGTAGAGCGCCTCGTTCTGCTCGGCGAACTGCTCGGCCGACTCCTCCTGGCGCCCGAACACCTTCACCAGCGCGTGCCCGGTGTACATCTCCTCGATGTGCGCGTTGAGCTGCCCCGTCGACCGCCACTGCTGCACGAACTGCGGCTGCGACCGCTTGCCCACGCGCGTGGCCACCACGAACGACAGCGGCACGGTCACCAGCGCCACCAGCGCCAGGAGCCAGGAGACGTAGAACATCATCGCCAGCACGCCGATGACGGTCAGCAGCGAGTTGATCAACTGGCCCATCGACTGCTGGAGCGTCTGCCCGACGTTGTCGATGTCGTTGGTCGCCCGGGAGAGCACCTCGCCGCGCCGGCGCTCGTCGAAGTACGACAGCGGCAGCCGGGACAGCTTCGTCTGCACGTCCTCGCGCAGCCGGAACATCGTGCGGTTGACCGCCCGGTTCACCAGCCGGGTGGCCACCGCCATCAGCAGCCCGGCCGCGGAGAACACCACCAGCGCCAGCAGCAGCACCTCGCCCACGGCGGCGAAGTCGATGCCCTGGCCCGGTGTGAAGTCCGTGCCGCGGAGCATGTCGGCGACGTCGTCGTCACCGCGCTCCCGCATGCCGTCCAGCACCTGCTCCTTCGTGGCCCCGGACGGCATGTCCCGCCCCACGATGCCCGCGAAGACCAGGTCGGTGGCTCGGCCGAGGATCTTCGGCCCGGCCACGCTGAGGCCGACGCTCACCACCAGGCAGGCCAGCAGCACCCAGAGCGTCACCCGCTCCGGCCGGAACCGCGTGACGAGCCGCTTGCCGGACCCCTTGAAGTCCATCGAACGCTGGTCGGGGCCGCCCCCGGCCATCATGCGCCCTCCAGGCCCTGCCATCAGGCCGCCTCCGCTTCCGTCAGCTGGGAGAGCACGATCTCCCGGTAGGTCTCGTTGTCCGCCATCAGCTCGTGGTGCCGGCCCGCGCCCACCACCCGCCCCTCGTCCAGCACGATGATCCGGTCCGCCTCCCGGATGGTCGCCACCCGCTGCGCCACGATCACCACGGTCGCCCCGGCCGTCTCCCGGCCCAGCTCGGCCCGCAGCGCCGCGTCGGTGGCGTAGTCGAGGGCGGAGAAGGAGTCGTCGAAGAGGTAGATCTCCGGGCGCTGGACCAGGGTCCGCGCGATCGCGAGCCGCTGCCGCTGGCCGCCCGACACGTTCGTGCCGCCCTGCGAGACCGGCGCGTCCAGCCCGCCCTCCAGCGCGGAGACGAACGCCCCGGCCTGCGCCACCTCCAGCGCGTGCCACAGCTCCTCGTCCGTGGCGTCCGGATTGCCGTAGCGCAGATTGGTCGCGACGGTGCCCGCGAAGAGGTACGGCTTCTGCGGCACCAGCCCCACCACCTTGGCCAGCACCTTCGGGTCGACGGTCCGCACGTCCACCCCGTCGACCAGCACCTCGCCCTCGGTGGCGTCGAACAGCCGGGGGACGAGCCCCAGCAGCGTGGACTTGCCGCTGCCGGTCGAGCCGATGACGGCGGTCGTCTCGCCCGGCCGGGCCACCAGCTCGATGCCCCTGAGCACCGGTTCCTCGGCCCCGGGGTAGCGGAAGCCGGCGCCCCGGATCTCCAGGTGCCCGTGCCGGCGCAGCTTCGTGACGGGCGCCACCGGCGGGACCACGCTGCTCTCGGTGTCCAGCACCTCCTGGATGCGCTCGGCGCACACCTCCGCGCGCGGCACCATCATGAACATGAAGGTGGCCATCATCACGGACATGACGATCTGCATGAGGTAGGCGAGGAACGCGGTCAGGTCGCCGATCTGCATCCCGCCGCTCTCGATCCGGTGCGCACCGAACCACACCACCGCGATCGACGACAGGTTCACCACCGTCATGACCACCGGGAACATCAGCGCGAGCAGGTTGCCGGTGCCCAGCGCCACCTCCGTGAGATCCGTGTTGGCCTTCCGGAAGCGCTGCTGCTCGTAGGCGTCGCGCACGAAGGCGCGGATGACGCGGTTGCCGGTGATCTGCTCCCGCAGCACCCGGTTCACCGTGTCGAGGCGCTCCTGCATGGCCCGGAACAGCGGGCGCAGCCGCCGCACGATCAGCGTGACGCAGACCGTCAGCACGGGCACCACCGCCACCAGCACGCCGGACAGCGGCACGTCCAGGCCGAGCGCCATCACGATGCCGCCGACGCACATGATGGGCGCCGACACCATCAGCGTGAACGTCATCAGGACCAGCATCTGGACCTGCTGCACGTCGTTCGTCGTCCGGGTGATCAGCGAGGGCGCGCCGAAGGTGCCGACCTCGCGCGCCGAGAAGGACTGCACCCGGTCGAAGACCGCGCCCCGCACGTCCCGGCCGAGCGCCGCGGCGGTGCGGGCCCCGTAGAAGACGGCACCGACGTTGCACACGACCTGGGCCAGCGAGACGCCGATCATCAGGGCGCCGTAGCTCAGGATGTAGCCGGAGTCCCCCTTCACGACCCCCTCGTCGATGATGTCCGCGTTCAGGGTCGGCAGGTAGAGGGAGGCGCAGGTTTGCAGGAACTGCAGCGCCACCAGCAGGGCGATGGGTTTCTGGTAGGGCCTGAGACAGGTCCGCAGGAGTCGTATGAGCACGCTGGGTCTCTCGGAGTCGGCGACAGGGGCGAATGGTTGCCCCTGGCCCCTATCGTCGACCACTCCACCCGCGTTACCCCAACCGATTAACCCGATGGCGCGGTACTTCCGGCCGCCCGGACGGCCCGAAGCTCCCGGAGGGCGCCGCGAAGCTTCGCGAGGGCGGTGCGGGGCTCTTCGCGCGGTGCGGCGCTCCTCACGCGCGCAGCGCGCCCGGGTGCGTCTGCTCCCGCACCGATACGAACTGCTGCCGCACGGCCTGCCCCACCGCCAGCTCCTCACCCGGCTCCAGCACCTGCGCCACCGCGCCCTGCCAGACGGGCGGGGTGCGCGGGTCCAGCGTGCCCCGGGACGCGCCCAGCGCCCACGCCGCCTGCCGGGCGGAGCCGATCGCGGCGTAGTCCGCCGGCTGCGGTACGACGACCTGCGTCCCGAACAGGGCGGGCGCCGCGGCCTGCACGGCCGGCAGCTCGGCCGCCGCGCCCAGCAGGAAGACCCGGCGTACGTCAACGCCCCGGCCGCGCAGCACGTCCAGGGCGTCGGCGAGACCGCACAGCATGCCCTCGAACGCGGCCCGCGCCAGGTGCTCCGGCCTCATCGACTCGCGCCGCAGTCCGGAGAGCGTGCCGGCGGTGTGCGGCAGGTGCGGTGTGCGCTCGCCCTCCAGATACGGCAGGAGCACCAGACCGTGGGAGCCCGGCGTCGACTTCATCGCCAGCTCGGACAGGCTCTCCAGATCCGGCACGCCGAGCAGTTCGGCGGCGCCGCGCAGGGTCCGTACGGCGTTCAGGGTGGTGACGACCGGCAGGTGCATGCCGGTGGCGTCGGCCAGGGCGGTGATCATCCCGGACTGGTCGACGAGGGGCTCGGTGTGCACGGCCATCACGGACCCGGACGCGCCCAGCGACACCACCGCGTCGCCCAGCCCGATCCCGAGCCCGAAGGCGGCGGCCTGTGTCTCGCCGGTCCCGGCGGAGATCAGCAGCCCCTCCGGCGTCGTACCGGCCGCGTCGGCGGGGCCGATCACCTCCGGCAGCATCGCCCGGTGGCCGAGGGCCAGCTCGACGAGGTCCGGCCGGTAGCCGCCGGTCGCCGCCGACCAGTACCCGGTGCCGGAGGCCTCGCCCCGGTCGGTGGTCCGCCCGGCCGGCCGGCCGAGCAGCTGCCACACCAGCCAGTCGTGGGCCTGCAGCAGTACGGCGGTACGGGCGGCGGCCTCGGGTTCGGTCCGGGCCAGCCAGCGCAGTTTGGTCACCGGTTGCGCGGCCTGCGGCACCGAGCCGACGGCCTGCGCCCACGCCTCACGCCCGCCGAGCGCGTCGATCAGGTCGGCCGCCGCCACCTGGGAGCGCTTGTCGCCGCCCACCATGGCCGGGCGCACGGTGTTGCCCTGCGCGTCCAGCGGCACGACCGAGTTCGCCTGCGCGGAGACACCGATGGCCTGCACGCCTTCGAGCAGCCCGCCGCCGGCCGCCTCTCCGAGCGACAGCAGCCAGGCCTGCGGATCGACGTCTGCGGGACGGCCCCCGCCCTCGGGGCCCTCCACCGGATGCGGGGCGTAGCCCTGCCGCAGCACGGCTCCCGTGTCCGAATCGCAGACGACGATACGAGTGAAATCGGGCGAACTGTCCAACCCGGCGACTATCCCCATGCCCGAAATTCTGCCGCACCGGGGGAGGTGTCCGTACCCGGTGGGGGCACGGGGGCCGGCGGGGGCACCGCGCCTCAGGTGTTGCTGGTGCCCCAGTCGTCCGCGCCACTGCCGTTCGAGTTGCGTTCACGCAGGGAGCGGACCCGCTGGGCCACCGAGTCGGGCATCCGGTCCCCGACCTTGTCGCTCACCACGTGGTACGCCTTGTCGGCGAAGTGCCTGCCCTGCTGGGCCGCCGACTCCGCGGTGTTGCGCACGGCGGGGTTCTGTGCGACCCGACGGGCGGACTTCCGCAACTGCTCGTAGCGGTCCCGTCCGGCCTTCGTGCCCAGCACGTATCCCACCGTGAGTCCGACGACGAACGTGAGCCGGTAACGCATGGCGGCCACCCTTCCCTTGTGACTGGCTCCGAGGCGCCGGGGAGTACCGATTGGCGGAGCACCCCCCTGCTTGCGCTAATGTATGTGTCGCAGCGAGCGCGCGCCCCCTGGCGAATACCCAGGCAGACGCGTTCGATGCGATACGAGACCTTCCTCGGTAGCTCAATTGGCAGAGCAGCCGGCTGTTAACCGGCAGGTTACTGGTTCGAGTCCAGTCCGGGGAGCTCGGTCCTCCGTAGCTCAATTGGCAGAGCAGCCGGCTGTTAACCGGCAGGTTACTGGTTCGAGTCCAGTCGGGGGAGCAGGTGAACGAGGGCCCCTTCGGGGTCCTTTTTCATGTCCGGGAACCGCGCGGCACGCTGCGGAGTCCTCAAGGTCGTGAAGGCGTCGCGGCAGCCGACCGTCCGAGGCAGGAGATCGTATGAGCGGCTATGCTGCGGCAGACGGCGCGCACACGTGTACGCGACACGCCGCTATGGGGCGGTAGCTCAGCCGGTTAGAGCAGCGGACTCATAATCCGTCGGCCGTGGGTTCGAGTCCCACCCGCCCCACCACAGCCTCTTGGCGCAGGAACGTTTTCACCTGCGGTGGAGCCGTAAACCTCGTCGAGTGAGGGCTCCTCCGAGAGGCCCCAAGATCATCTGCTCGCTCAATGCTCGCCCGAAGCGTCAGCGACCTTTCGGCGCACTGTGGTGCGTGCGGGCTTCGATCCGGCCGGGGTGGCCCGGAAACGACGAAGGGGCCCCGCGGGGGCTCCCGTCCTGTGTTCGTCGCCTCAGCCCTCGGCCGGCCGCGCGTGTTCGTCCGGATCTGGCTGCGCCTGTCGTCCGATGTAGCGGCGGCTGGGCTCCGAGGGCCCCCGCTCTCGCCCGGGACCGTGACGACGACCAGCGGGGCGAACCGGGCGACGATCTCGGCCAGCACCCCCCGGAGGTCGTGTGGGCGCGATGCCGTCGGCGGTCGCCACGGTCAGTGTGATTCCTGCTGCGAGTCCGCCGACCGCTCGCCTTCTGGCCACTCCTCGGCAGCAATGACACCCGTCTCGACCATGAGGTTGCGCAGGGGTACGCCTGGTACTCCAGTGCGGTTTCGTGATCTGCCCAGCGGATTTGTCGGCGGATCGTCCAAGGAAGTGGGACGGCCTGGCCGGCCGCCTACATAGCCGCCTGTTTTTCGGCGGAAGCTACGGCGACTCCCGGTGGGCGAAGCTACCGCCGTCCGAACGAGACCGTTGTCCGCTGAGGGTCCGCGCCCAGGGCTCGTCGACGTCGGCCAGGCCGAGGGCCAGCGTGACATTTTCGAGCATACCGGCGCCGAACCAGTGCCGGACCGCAGCGTCGTCGTGGTTCAGGAGCTCACTGACGAGTTCGACCTGCCTGGCATAGCACGTGCGCAACGCCTCAGCCACGAGCGGCTCATCGGCTGCGCAACTGGCCTGCATGAGGAACCGCATGACGTCCCGGTCCTCGATCAGGGTGCTGTAGGCGGACCGGATCGCACGCATCACCGCCTCCGGCTGCCGGTGCGGCCCGGCCTCATCGGCGCCGGCTTCGGCGCCGGTCAGAGCATCCGAGATCAGCTCGGACACGTGGAGGATGGCACCGGCGAACAACGCCTCCTTGCTGGCGAACAGGCGGTAGACGTAGGGCTGGGAGATTTCGGCCCGTTCGGCGATCTCACCAGTGGTCGTGCCGTAGTAACCCTTGCGCGCAAAGCAGGCCACGGCGGCGTCCAGCACGACTCGACGGCGTTGATCGCTCTTCACTCTGGAGCCAGGGGCGGGCATGTCTCCCAGTCTCTCACTGCGGAGTGGGACAGGGTGCGACGGGGCAAGACGGGTGGGTGACCCGTCTCACCCCGTCGAACCGGGATCAACGCTCCGAGGGCCACGACACGTCTTGGCCGCTGGCCGCCTCGTCGGGGGTCATGGCCTCGATGACCACGAGAGGGTTCCAGTAGTCGACGAACTGCTCGACCAGGCCCGCCTCGTCGAGGCGGATCACCGTGATGACTGTCTGCTCGTACGGCTTGCCGGTGCTGAGGGCGATTCCCTCCGAGCGGTATTCGGCGACCGCGGTCCGGGGGTTGGCCGTCTCGATGAACTTCACGTCGACGAACTTCACGTCGAAGGTCTGCGGGAAGCCGCGCATGTGGGCGATCAGCGCCTCGCGTCCCTGCACCCGGGTAGGCACACCGGCGGGGGCGAAGGGGAACTCGACCGTGCCGTCCGCGGCGTACAGCTCGATCCACTCGTCGATCTGGCCGGACGACACCAGCCGAAGGTGCTCTGCCAGGGCGTGCTGTGCGGGGGTGAGTTCGCGGGTCGGGTTGACGCTCATGAATGCTCCTCTGTTAGTGGTTGAACAATAACAAACGTAGCGGGGAGGCCTCCGAGGAGCAAGGGTGAGGGCCGTCACGGCCCAGCCAGGACAGACGTCGGTAGTCCGACTCCGGTTTGGGAGGTGCAGCGCAGGAGCGGCACCGTTTGGATGACGGCTGTGTCCCGGGAAGTCACCACGTCCGCGCACGCGCACGACCTCGGGCGTACTGCTCTCGCGGCCCATCTCATGGGCGTCGATCACGACTCGGACCCAGTACTCCAGCAGGACTTTGCTGTCTGACCTGCGGGTTTCGCTGGGCGGCTGGAGTGTAGCGGGACTTCGATCGTGCGGGGGCGGTCTCACGGAGACCGCGCCTCGATCGTGCGACAACGCCGCAGGTAGTGACAGCGGCGGGGCAGCCTCCGAGGGTGATCACCGAGTATGACGCCGCGCAATGGGACCTCGAACTGGACGACCTCTTCCTGGCCATCGGGCACCGCTTCGGCCGAGTCGAGCTCCGCCGCCGCATGCGTGACCACGTACGCGGGCTGCTCGCCCCGGTGGCCCGCAAGAACAGCTGGCAGCTGGCCGAACAGGCCGGCCACCCCACGCCCGACGGCCTGCAGCACCTCCTCGCCGGATCGAAGTGGGAACCCGATGACATCCGCGACGACCTGCAGGCATACGTCGCAGACAAGCTCGGCGAGGCCGGCGGCGTCCTGATCATCGACGACACCGGGTTCATCAAGAAGGGCACCACCTCAGCCGGGGTCCAGCGCCAGTACTCCGGAACCGCCGGTCGGACCGAGAACTGTCAGATCGGCGTCTTCGCCGCCTACGCCTCCGCCCGTGGCCGGGCCCTGGTCGACCGCGAGCTCTACCTCGCGAAATCCTGGACCGAGGACCGGGAACGCTGCCGCACCGCAAGGGTCCCCGACGAGCGGGAGTTCGCCACCAAGGGCGAACTGGCCCGGCACGTGGTGCTGCGGGCCCTCGCCTCGCCGCTGCCCATCGCCGATGGGCACCGCCCGGCTCCTGCCCCGGCTGCTCAAGGGCTGCACCCGGGGCCCGGTGTTCGTCACCCACCGCCGCCCCGGCCCGGGGAAGGTCGTCAGCCCGCGCGATGTGTGCCCGGACACTGGCCCGGCCCGCCTCTCCTACGGCCAGGCCCGCGCCCTCCTCGATGAGCACACCGCCGTACGCGGGCCGGGAACCGGCTGGGACCTGCGCGAGTACCGCCACTCCGGACTGACCGAACTCGGTGTTCAGGAGGCCTCTCTGCTGATGCTGATGCTGATGGCGAAGTCACGGCACAAGAAGCCGGAGAACGTCCGCCGCTACTTCAAGCCCTCCCACGAGGCGATCTCCGAGCCGACCAGCCTCCTCGCACCCGGCGACGCACGCCGCTGACCTGACTGCTGGGCACGTCCGGCTGTCCGGGCGCCCGAAGAGGCCGTGATGACGCTCGCCCCGCCGCGCGGACCCGATCCGATGCCGGCGCTGAACAAGGACGCCCGGGCCAAGGCGCAGGCCACCACCTCGGTGCTGGTGCGCCAGGGCAAGGTCGCCGAGCCGGTCGGCGCGATGGTGATCCCCGCCCCGTGCGGCGGCGTGCTGTTCGCCGTCGGGGGCCGGGGCGGGGCTGTAGGTCAACGGGCAGGCCCTCACCTGGTAGTGGACCGATGAACTGCGGGCCGAAGTGCCGGACCTGGACCGGCTCCAGGTGATGCGCGCCAGGTGGCCGGACTCCCTGCTCCAGGGCCGCACCCAGGGCTGTGTGTGGCCTCAGCGTGCGAACTTCGCGATGGCCTCCGGGGTGACGGGGGTGAAGAAGTTGACGAGGTTGCCGTCGGGGTCGCGGAAGAGCAGTGACCGGTTGCCCCAGGGCATCGTGGTGGGTCCGGCGACGAATTCGGTGACGAAGCCGGTCAGGTTCTGGTGGACGCGGTCCACGTCGTCAACGAGGAACTCGGTGATCACGCTGTGGTTGTCCGCCGGGCGGGCAGAGTCAGGGGCGAACAGCGGGACGGTGCGGGTGCTGGCGATTGCGAGGGTCGCGCTCGCGGTCTTGAGTTCGGCGAAGTCGTCGTTCGCCCACGTCGCCCGCGCCCCTGTGGCCCGCTCGTAGAACTCGACGAGGCGCGCTACGTCGCTGGTGATGATGCGGATCGAGACGAAGTCCATGGCCATCTCCTTGGCTGTGCTGAAGTCGTGCACGTCGCAGACTAGGTGAAATAGTGGACAGAATCGGTCCTGTATTTCCCTTAGGCTGCGAACATGTCTCGTCCAACCGCCCGCGTGCTGACTCTGCTGGAACTGCTGCAGTCCGGCGGAACCCGAACGGTGGCCGAGCTGGCTGACCGGCTCGGCGTCGAAGGGCGCACCGTGCGGCGGTATGTGGACCAGCTGATCGACCTGGACGTGCCGGTGGAGTCGGTGCGCGGCCGCTATGGCGGGTACCGGTTGGCTCCCGGGTACCGTCTGCCTCCGCTCATGCTCAGCGACGACGAGGCGCTGGCCGTGCTGCTCGGTCTGGTGGCCGGCCGTCGGGCGGGGCTGACGACGGCGGAGCGTACGGCAAGCGAGACGGCATCGGCGAAGATCCGGCGGGTGCTGCCCCAGCACATCGCCCACCGGCTCGACACCCTCCTGGAAGCTCTCGCCTTCACGGATCAGCCCGGCGAGTTCGACACCCCGGACGCCGGGATCCTGCTCACCACCGCCGATGCGGTGCGCCACCGCCGACCGGTCTCGATCCGCTACACCGACCGCGATGGACGCCGCAGCGAACGCACGCTCCACGCGTACGGGATCGTCGCCCATGCGGGCCGGTGGTACGTGACGGGCAAGGACGCCCAAGTCGGTGAGGACCGAACCTTCCGGCTCGATCGCATCACGGACGCGCGGACTCTGCCCGGCTCATTCGAAGCGCCCGTGGGACCCAGCCCTGAACAGCGCGTGCTGTCAGGATTCGCCGCGGCCGAGTACCGGCATGAGGTGATCTTGCGGATCCACGGGACAGTCGAGCAGATCCGCGCCCGCCTGCCCGCCAGCGTCGCGAGCCTGGAGGAGCACGAGGCCGCGGCCGACCGGGAACGGGCGGCCGAGCGCTGGCTGCGCGTCGAGCTGCGGGCGCAGCAGCTCGACTGGTTGCCTCCGGTACTCGCCTCACTCGACCGGCCGTTCGTCATCGAGCGCCCCGAGGAACTGCGCGACCTCGTCACCGCACTCGCCGATCGCCTCACGTCCTATGCCCGCCGAGCCTGACAGCGAAAAAGCAACGTCACGGGACCGCACAACTAGTCGTCGTCGGCAGCGTGCTTGTCGCGCAGGGGCCGCAGCCCGCCGGGCGGGTCGGGGAGCTGGAAGGAGTACCGGCCCAGCACGTTGACGTGGTGCCGGACGAAAGGGGAGAGCCGGGCGTGAAGCTTCCCCTTGATCGTGGACACCTGGAGACTGGGATCTTGAGGTTCCAGAGGAAGTAGCACCAGGTGGGAAGCAAGTACACGCAGCGGTACACCGAGGAGTTCAAGCGGGACGCGATCGCGCTCGTCGACTCCTCGGGCAAGACGGTCACCGCCGTCGCCCGGGAACTCGGCATCAGCTCGGAGTCCCTGCGCGGCTGGTACCGCAAGGCCAAGGCCGACCGGGGCGAGGGCGAGTCCGGTGAGCTGACCAGTGCCGAGCGCGAGGAGCTCAAGCGGCTGCGCAAGGAGGTCCGCGAACAGCAGCAGACGATCGAGATCCTGAAAAAAGCGACGGCCTTCTTCGTGAAGGAGAACGACCGGTGAGCGAGCTGTACCGGTTGATCCATGCGGAGAAGGCTACGTACCCGATCGTCCTGCTGTGCCGGGTGCTGAAAGTCGCCCGCTCCTCCTACTACGCATGGTGGGAGGGCGAGGCGGCCCGCCGTGCCCGGCAAGCCGCCGACGATGCGCTCGCGCACGAGATCACCGTGGTGCACATCGCCTCCCGCCACACCTACGGTGTCCCGCGCATCCACGCCGAACTACGCCGCCTGGGACGGCAGGTGAACCGCAAGCGCATCGCCCGTGTGATGCGTGAGCGCGACATCCGTGGTGTCACCCGGCGCAGACGGCGTTCGCTGACCCAGCCCGACAAGAAGGCGACGCCGGCCCCGGACCTGATCGGCCGCGAATTCCACGCCGAGCGGCCCGGCATCAAGCTGGTCGGCGACATCACCTACCTGCCCACCGCCGAAGGCTGGCTCTACCTCGCCTGCTGGCTGGACCTGGCCACCCGCGAGGTCGTCGGCTACGCCATGGCCGACCACCACCGCGCCGAGCTCGTCGTCGACGCTCTCAACATGGCCCACGGCCGCGGCGGCCTGGAGCCGGGCTGCGTGGTCCACAGCGATCGCGGCAGCGAA